>SBAS01000057.1 GCA_005240145.1 Nitrosomonadales bacterium
ATTGCCGCCGCGAGTGCAACCGGGTCGCGCGGCGCGACCAATAGCGCCGTGCGTTCGTGCTCGGCGAGCTCGGGTATGCCGCCGACGGGCGTCGTCACGCAGGGCAATTCAACCAGCATTGCCTGCACCAGTGCCTGCGGCACGCCTTCGTTGGCGTACGAGGGCAGCGCGAAGATGTCCAGCGCGCGCAGCCACGGCAGCACATCGGCCTGCTGTCCCTGCATGCGCACGCGGCCCTTCAAGCCCAGTTGCGCGACGCGCTGCTCGAGCACCTCGCGCATCGGCCCGTCGCCGACGATCACCAGTTCAATGCGCTCGGGCAGCCGCTGCATTGCGTCGAGGAGAAACAGGTGCCCTTTCCAGCTGCGCAGCGTGGCGACAATGCCCACCAGGGTCTTGTCCTGGGGCAGGCCGAAACGCGCGCGCATGGCCTTCCTTTCGCCCGGGCGGAAGCGCCCGGCGTCGATTCCGGTCGGTACCGACTCGATGCGCTCCGCGCTGTAGCCGTTGCGCGCCACGAGCTCGTTCTTCAGCGCCTCTCCCGTGGTGACCACGCGCGCGGCGGCATGCATGTAAAGCCAGCGGGAAAGCAGCCCGCGCGGCACCGGCGCGGAGATATGGCGCGTACGCACGATCGGCACCGGGTTGCCGAGCAGGCGCTGCGCCAGCGCCGCGAGCCAGGAATCGGTCGAACTGTGCGTGTTGATGACATCGCCACGGTTTGCGCGCAGCCATGCTCTGAGCTCGCGCAGGGCGTGCAGCCGTTTCCTTTCGATCGGCAGGGCGACCACGGGAACACCCCAGTTCGCCGCTTCGTCATGGATGCGCGCCTCGCGCGGGCAGACGAGCCTGACGGCGTGGCCGCGGCGAATCAGCCCCTGCGCTTCGGCAAGGATGCGCATCTCCTGTCCGCCCCAGCCGAGCGAGGACTCGGTGTGGACGATGTGGAGAGCCCTCATGCTTTTGCGTCTGCTGAAACAAATTGAATCCGGTACAACCTGGCGTAAACGCCGTCCTTTGCCAGCAACTCCGCATGCGTTCCCGCCTCCACAATGCGCCCGCCCTCGAGCACCACGATACGGTCGGCGCGCTCGATGGTGGACAGCCGGTGTGCGATCACGATCGTGGTGCGCCCGCGCATCAGCGTTTCCAGGGCCGACTGCACCAGCCGCTCGGATTCGGAGTCGAGCGCGGAGGTCGCCTCGTCGAGGATCAGCACCGGCGCATTCTTCAGCAGCGCGCGCGCGATGGCGAGGCGCTGGCGCTGCCCGCCGGAGAGGCGCATGCCGTTCTCCCCGATCGGCGTGTCCAACCCCTGCGGCATCTCGCGGATGAACGCCATGGCATGCGCCGCCTCCGCAGCCGCGACCACTTCGGCGTCGCCCGCCGCGCCCATCGCGCCGTAGGCAATGTTGGCGCGAATGCTGTCGTTGAACAGCACCACTTCCTGCGACACCAGCGCGAGATTGGCGCGCAGGCTCTCCAGCTTGAGGTCCTGGAGGTCGTGTCCGTCGAGCAGCACGCGGCCGGCATCCGGTGCATAGAAGCGCGGCAGGAGATTCGCGAGCGTGGTCTTGCCCCCGCCCGAGCCGCCGACCAGTGCCACGGTTTCGCCCGGCCGTACCTTGAAGCTCACCGAGGAGAGCGCGGGCTCGGTGCGCGTCGGATAGGTCAGGCTGACATTCTGGAATTCGATCTCGCCGCGCGCACGCGGCAGCACTTCGGTGCCCGGGTCTGCCTCCGCGGGCGCGTCGATCAGCTCGAACACGCTTTCGGCGGCGGCCAGCCCGCGCTGCAGCGGTGCGTTGATCTCGGTCAGGTGCTTCAGCGGCGCGAGCAGCATCAGCATCGCGGTAAAGAAAGACGCGAACTCCCCCACCGTAATGCGTCCGGCGAGCGAGTCTTCCATCGCCAGGTACAGGATGATCGCGAGCGCAATCGCCGCGAGGGTGTGCGTCACCGGCGTGGTGAGCGCTGCCGGGACGGTCTGGCGCATGTTGAAGCCGCGCAGGCGCTGGCTGGCGCGCTCGAAACGCCGCGCTTCGTAGTCCTGCCCGCCGAAGACCTTGACCACCTTGTGGCACTCGATGGTCTCTTCCAGCACATGCACCAGCTCGCCAACGGCATGCTGCGCTTCGCGCGCCATGCCACGCAAGCGCCGCGACAGCAGGCGCACGAATAGCGCGATCAGCGGCCCCACCGCGAGCGCCACCAGCGTCAGCTTCCAATTGAGGTAGAAGAGCCATGCCAGCAGGCCGATCACGGCAATGGAATCCTTTACCACCACCGTCAGGACGGTGGTCGCCGCCGCCGTCACGCCGCCGACGTCGTAGGCGATCTTGGAGAGCACCGCGCCCGAACTGTGGTCGTCGAAGAACTTCGCCGGCAGGCGCACGAGGCGCGCGAACATCGCCGCGCGCAGGTCCAGCACCACGCGGTTCGACACCCAGGCGAGAAAGTACGCGGAGCTGAAGGTAAGTATGCCGCGTACCAGGAAAATGCCCACCAGCGCGGCCGCGAATACGAGGGGCGGAAACATGGGCTGCTTGCCGGCGCCAAAGCCACCGTCCAGCAATGGTTTCATCAGGGCCGGAAACAGGGGCTCGGTCGCGGCGGCCGCGATCATGCCCAGCAAGGCCAGGCCAAACGCCTTGGCGTACGGGCGCACGTAGGACAGCAGCCTGAAGTACAGCGCGCGGTCGCGTCGTGCGCTGGACGCCGCTTCGCGCATTTTGCTCACGCGAGGTTCGAGTAGAGTTGGGTGAGGTTGCTGGCCATGGCGTCGATTCCGTAGCGCTCGGCGGTACTGCGCGCGGCGGCACGCAGTCCTGCGCCCCCGCTTTCATCTGCCGCGACTTCCGCCGCAACGTGCATCAACTGCGTCAACCCGGCGACGTCGCCGGGGTCGCAGATCCAGCCATTCTCTCCGTGCCGCACGGATTCGGCGGCGCCGCTGCGCCGTCCGACAATGGCGGGCAGGCCCATCGCCAGCGCCTCCAGGAAGGAATTCGGGAACGGATCGTAGCGAGTCGGAAGCATAAAGCAATCTGCCGCCGCATAGAGCGGGCGCACGTCTTCCCGGCCGCCCAGCAGCCTTACGCGCTCGCCCAGGCCCCTGGCGGCGGCCAGCGCCGCGAAGCGCGCAGCATGGCGATCGGCTCCGGCCACCGCCAGCCGGTAGCGCGCCTCGCCGCAGCCCGCGAGCGCGCCGATCGCGGCATCCAGCCCCTTGCGCGCGAACCCGGAGCCGACGAAGACGAACAAGGTCTCGCCGGCGGCGACCTGCAGCTCGGCGCGTGCCTGCGCGCGCAGCGCCGCGCGATGGCGCGGATGAAAATACTCGAGATCGACACCGTTGTAGATCACGTGCAGCTTCTGCGGCGCGAGCCCGAAGCGCTGCCGGATCTCCTCGCGCACCATGCCTGAATTGCAGATCACTGCGCGCAGGCGCGGGTGCTCGAACATGCGCCGCTCGGCCGTGCAGAGGTAGTCGTGGTGGGGATTGAGGGCAATGCCGAGGCGCTCCATGCTCCCTGCCGCGGCGAGGCGGATGTCCAGCCATTCCGCGTGCACGCCGTCGCCCGCGCGGTAGAGGTCGCAGCCGGCAATTCGCTCGTGCGACTGCACCAGATCGAACTTGCCGGCATCCCAGGCGCTCCTCGCGGCGCGCGCGAACGACGCGTCGCGCCAGAGGTTGCCGAGACAGAACGGATCGATCCCCACAAAACGCCGCGCGCCCCAGCCTTCGGCCCGGCGCGCGATCAGGGTCAGTTCGGCCCCGGCGCGCTCAAGCGCCGGGAGGGCGCGTTCGATGAAGCGCTCGGCGCCGCCATAGGGGTTGTAGCGCTGCCGCACCAACGCAACCCGCACGGCTCTCAGCGCTCCTGGCTCAGCAGATCCTGTGCCGCCGCGTAGACCTCGTCCACGCCCAGCGTCGTGAGGCACTCGCTCACCTTGCTGCCGCCGCAGCCGTCATTGCCGCAGGGACGGCAGGGGTGGGTGCTCGTGACGACGCGATGCTTCACGCGCCATGGGCGCCATTCGTCATCGCCGCTGGGACCGAACAGCGCCACCGCTGGCGTTCCCATCGCTGCGGCGAGGTGCATCGGCATCGAATCGACCCCGACGAAAAGCCGCGCACGCGCAGTGAGGGCGCCTAGTTCCTTGATGGAGAGCTTGCCTGCCAGATTTATCGGTTTTGATTTCGCTTTTGAAAGAACTTCATCTATCAAGGCCATTTCAGCCGGCTCGGGCGCCGCGCTAATCACCACGCGATGGGTCGACGCAAGGCGATCGATCAGCTCTGCATTGCGCTCGGCTGTCCAGGACTTGAAACTCCAGCGCGAGGCCGGATGAATATGGATGTAGCCGCGCTCAGGCAAGCCCTCCGCGGCAAGCAGCGCCGCGATGCGCGCTTCGGCTTCGGCGCCCGGGATGAACCGCAGGCGCCGCTCTTCCATCGAAGGCTGCACGCCGATGCGCCGCAGCGCGTCGAGATTCGCCTCGACCCTGTGCCGGCGCCCGTTGGGCGCGAGCGGATAGAGGTGCGTGAAGCTGCGCGCCCAGAATTTGCCGCGCCCCGGCACAGCCGGCGCGACGCTGGCGCGCGGGCCGAGAGCGCGCGCGAGCCAGGCCCCGCGCGGCTGCTCGGTGAGGTGCACCAGAAGATCGTAGCGCCGCGCCCGCAGCGCCCGAAAAAGTTCCCGTTCCAGAGAAAATCTGGACAGGGCGCCTTCCTGCTTCCAGTTCCGCCCGACCGCAAGCAATTGGGTGAGTGCTGGGTGCCCTTCGAGCATCGGCGCGGTGTCGTCGTACACCAGCGCGTCGATCTCGATCCTGGGACCGTGCGCCTGGAGCACGGCCAGCACCGGCGAGGCCAGCAGCACGTCGCCGTGGTGGCGCAGCACGACCACCAGTGCGCGCGCGATTTCCTTGAGCGAAACTGCGTCTTTCAGCATGCGGCGCAAGATAGCACGTCGGCATAGACGAATCCGTCTCGCTCGGTGACCTCGCCCACGCGTGTGGCGAGCGGCGCGCGAAACATGGGGCCGGCGAATGCGAAAGTGTGAAACTCGCCGCGCTCACCGCACGCGTCTACGCCTTCGGGAATGCGGCGCACGAAGTCTGAATCAAACAGCGCACCGGCCCATTCGCGCGGTGCCTGACGCGGATCCACGCAGGTGATCCACGCGCGCAAGCCGCCCGCGGTCATCTCCTCTGCGAGAGACCGCGTCGGCAATCCCCAGAGCGGAAAAAGGAGCTCGACGCCCATCGCCGCGAATTGCCGTTCACGGTAGCGGCGAATGTCTTCGAGAAAAAGATCGCCGAATGCCGCATGCGTAATGCCTTTGTGCTTCGCCCGCGCCATGAAATCCGCGATGGCCGCTTCGTAGACTGCGTTCGGACAGGGACTTGGAATCGGTATCCTGTGCAGCGTGAGTCCCAGAGCCGCCGCCTGTGCCTGGAGCAAGTCGGGGCGCACATCGTGGACAGCCACGCGGCCGCTGGCCTCAGCGACGGTAGTAAAGAGCCCCGCAACTTCGACTGCCGGCGAACGCAGGAGTTGACGCAGGGCCCAGGCGCTGTCTTTGCCGCTCGACCATGCAAGAAGAGTGGGCTTACGCGGCGACGGTAACGCGTCCATCGGCCCACGCCCGGACAATCGCATGTATCCGTTCCACGCCATCGGTGAGCGCCGCAGGCCCAGGCTGCAGGATTTCCGCCGATTTGATTTCGAAGAGCTGGTTATCGCGTACCGCCGGGATTGCAGACCAACCGGGTCGCGCGCATAACGCCGTGATCAAGCCCTCTGGGATCGCGGCCCCACAAGCGTCACGAGCACGTGCAATCCCGCCGCAAGGACGATGTAGGCCGCGGCGCCCGATGCATATGGCGGAAAGTACTTGGCGACCCTGGATGCATACTCCACCCAGCTCATCTCCGGGAAATATCCGGACAGCAGGTAGAAGCTCGCATTCGAGATCAGAAAAGCGACGGATACGCTCAGTGCGACTGCGCCAACGAACGGTGCCAGCGCGAGCCACTCCATGCGGTGTCGGTTCGCGTACCAGACGCCCCCCAGCCAAAGGCTCGCATACGTCGGAATGAGGAAGGCATAGGCGGGGGTAACGCACCAGTCGCTCACGCCGCCGAGCGTAATAGCGAGATAGTCGATCAGCGCGGCCTCCGCCAGATAGCAGGCGAGCAGTGCAGGGCGCCGCAAAAAGAACCCGCCGAGGAAAAACACCGCCAACGATGCATCCGGAAAGTAGGTTGCTGAACCAAAGTGATGGAAACGCGTCGCAACCATGAGCAAGGCAAGCAAGAGCGCGATGCTGGTTTGTCCGCTGCGAGCAATCGTCTGATTCATCGTTTGGCTCCGCAAAATCGCAGGATTGATTCGAGTTCCAGGTGTTCTTCAATGCAGTCGGCGAGCCGCTCGAGGCTGGCTTCACGTGCAAGGTCCAAGTTTACCGCCTTTGCGTCTGGCAGTCCCGCCCAGTCGAGGATCGCCGCGAGCGCCCTCGGGTGATCGAACACGCCGTGAACATACGTGGCGAGGACTTGGCCGTCTACCGACTGCGCACCGTCTGGCGCACCGTCAATCCGGGCTGCGGGTCGCTTGAATGCTGGTCCCCGGCTTACTCCCACATGAATTTCGTAGCCTTGTATTTGTGCTTCGCGCTTTGTGCCCGGAAAAATAACCCCATTGACGTTGCGCCGCTGCTTGCGACGTGTCAGATCCGTTTCCATATCGAGCACGCCCAAACCTCGGCTTTCTCCAATCGGCCCTTCCACGCCTTCGGGGTCGCGAATAGTGCGTCCAAGCATCTGCATTCCGCCACACAAACCGATGAGCTTTCCACCGTAGCGCAGGTGGCGCAGGATGGATTCGCGCCACCCCTGAGCTTCGAGGAACCCGAGATCAGCGCGCACATTCTTGCTTCCGGGAAGGACGATCAGATCGGCGGCGGGCAGGGATTCCCCCGGGCCGACAAACCGCACCTCAACCCCTGGTTGCAGGCGCAGCGCGTCTAGATCGGTGTGGTTGCTGACGCGCGGGTACACAGGTACCACCACCCTGAAAGCCTGGTGCGAACCGGAAACGGATTTTTCCGGAAGGGCGTCCTCGGCATCCAGCGTCAGACCCTGCAGGTAGGGCAGGACTCCGACGACCGGCTTGCTCGTTCTGGATTCGAGCCAATCGATTCCGGAATCCAGCACTGCGCGTTCGCCGCGAAACCGATTGATCACAAAACCGACGATGCGATCGCGCTCGGAAACAGTGAGGCATTCGAGCGTACCTACAAGATGTGCGAACACGCCGCCGCGATCGATATCCGCGACCAGTACTACAGGACAATCCACGGCCTCAGCGAATCCCATGTTGGCAAGATCATGCGCCCGCAGATTGATCTCCGCCGGGCTTCCCGCACCCTCAACCACGACCGCGTCGAATCCTCTGTGCAGGCGCGCGAACGACTCCAGAACCGCTTCGAGCAGTTCCGGTTTGGCACGCTGGAAATCGCCAGCTTCGAACTCCGCCCGCGGTTCGCCGTGCACAATCAACTGCGCGCGAACATCGCTCTCCGGCTTCAGGAGCACCGGATTCATGTCGGTGAGAGGCGCCACCCTAGCAGCCTGCGCCTGCAAGGCCTGTGCCCGGCCAATCTCGCCGCCGTCCGCCGCCACAGCGCTGTTGAGCGACATGTTCTGGGGTTTGAATGGCGCAACCCGCAGTTCTCGGCGGGCGAGAATCCGGCAAAGTCCGGCAACCAGCGTGCTCTTGCCGGCGCCCGAACTGGTGCCCTGCACCATCAGCACGCGTTCAGCCCTGAAACTGCGCCGAGTAGCCGGGCGTGGCTGTTCGGGCAGATCAGAAGCAGGCATGCCCGGCATTCGGCCGCCGCTAGAAACCGTGGCTGAGCAGCGCGCTCAGCTTGCGGCCCTGGGTATTGAATCCGTGCGCAAGCGTGTACTTCTTGTCGAACGCGTTTTCGAGCCGGAGCGAGATGGCGGTTTCTTTCGAAATTTCATAGCGCGTCATGAAATTGAATACCGCAAAGCCGGGCAGTTCAACTCTGGCAAATGTAACGAGGTGGTTGTCGAACCGCCTGCCGCTGGCCAGCATTTCCCCGGTAACCCGCCACGGACCCACGCTTTTCGCCACTGAAAGACTGCCGAACTCCTTGGCGCGGCGCACGAGCTGGAGATGGGTCGTTGCGGTGTGCTGAATCGGATCCTGCATGGTTAAGCTCGCCTTTAAATCGAACCCCTGAAAGGTTCCGCCGTAGCTCGTTTCGATACCGTCAATCGTGTTAAGCGGAAAGCCATCGATCAGATCGTAAATACGCGAGTGGAACCCGACCACGCGGAAAAGATGCCCGGCGGCCGCGTATTGCACCCCGGCTTCGAAGCTGCGGGCACGTTCCGGCAGCAGGTTCGGATTCCCGAAACCTGGAAAAAACAGTTCGTTGAACGTGGGCGCGCGAAATGCGGTGCTGGAGGCCGCGGTCAATTTCCAACTGCCGGACAACTCGTAGCCGTAGCCGACATAGTGCGTGCGGCTGGCCCCGTAGTCCGAGTATTTTTCATTGCGCAACGATATCTGCAGATTGTTCGCCCCGAACCGGCCGTTATACGCGCCGATCAGGCCATCCACGCTGCGCCCCGAGCGGGCATACGCCGTGTTGCTGCCGATCGACTGGCGAAGAAAGTCGGCCGTCACGATGAACTTGTGATCGGCATGAAATGGGATTTCGTTCTGCCAGGTAAGTTGCGAGTTGGCCGTCTTGGCCCGGCTCGCGAGGGTGCTATTAGTGAAGGAATTAAACTGATCGAAACCCTCGGAGTAAGTGATTTTCGACTGCCACCATTCTGCAAGCCGATTGTTGGAATAGAGCGCCCACGAACCAACGCTTGTGTCCGCGGTATGCTTGTCGTTTACGGACGCGGCAAAGGCATTGTCAAACTCCACCTTGCCGTCGCTGGCGAAGTAGCGCGCACCCAGCTGATGATCGGCGTTGATCCTGCGCTCGAGGAATCCTGACAACGACAGGTTTCGATAGCCATCGCGGTCCGGGTTGGTAGTCGCGGAATTCGTCGGCTTCTGTGCCGAGAATCCACTGGTCGAAAAATGCGACGCGTTGAGGTTGAACTTGGTGTCCCCCGCCGTGCCCGCGTACTGCGCGCGCAGGCGTTGCTCTCCTTGTTCGCCAAGGCCTGCATCGATGCTGACTCGCGGAACGCCACGGCCTGTCTTGGTGAATACCTGGATAACGCCCCCGATTGCGCCGGACCCATAGAGGCTGGAGACGTTGCCGCGCACGATCTCGACCCGTTCGATCTGGTCCAGCATGAACTGGTCGATCGCCGTCGAGCCGAAGTTGAGGTTGCTGAGGCGCATGCCGTCGACCAAAACCAGCACTTGGTTGGTCGTGGCGCCGCGCAGGAACGTGGAGCTGACCGTGCCTACGCCGCCGCTCTGCGAAAATTCGAATCCCGCCTCCTTGCGCAAGAGACTGGGAAGGTCAACGGCGCCCGAAGCACGGATCTCGCGCGAAGTGATCACGGTGGTATGCGGGATGGCGTCGCGCATGCGTTGCTCAAATCGCGATGCCGTGACGACGATCGCGTCATCCTCCGGCACAACTTGGGCAATTGCTGATGCAGGAACGAGCGCGAATAAAGTCGCGGCTTTTACAGCGAAACGAATGGACATGCTCTCCCCTTGCTCTGGCAGCCAGCGTCCCCGCAGGCTGCGATGCTGCAAACGGACGAAGCAGGGCGAAGCGCGCTAGCGCCAACAATTGCCGCCCGCAATCGTCCAACAGCGGCCTCAGACTGCGAGACCGGCCCGTGGGCCGGTATACGGGCTGGCGCGTTCCTGGGCACGAGAACCGCTCTGACTCGTCCCAGTCTCTGCATCGCCTTCCCACGGAATATGGTTCCGCAGTGGCACTCGATGCAGCGTTACCGCGCTTACCGTTGCGGGGGCAGCACAGGTCGTCTAGGCCAGATAGCCTTCGATCCCTGTTTCCCGTTTAACCCGCGCCGCAGAAACACGGCGAGGGCACCAACGTGGCAGAGCGAGCATATCACCGCCGTATTGGGCGGCGCAGCATGATCAGGTATCACTTGCAGAAGCAGCCCTTATTTCTTGACGCTGTAGCAGTTTTGCAACATAGTTCCGGCGTGGACGCGGAGCTCAATTCCCTCGACGCCAAGGTCGCGCAGTTCGTGGGCCTGTGCGAGCGCTTGCGCACCGAGAACCATGACCTGAGGCAGCAACTGGCCACGGCAAAGAACGACGCCAAGCGGCTGAACGAGCGCATCGAGGGCGCCAAGCTGAAGCTCGAGAGCCTGCTCGCGCGCCTGCCCGACTAGGCGGGACCCCCATGGCCGAGAGCGCCAAGACCATCGAAGTCAGCCTGCTGGGCCGCAACTACAAGATCGCCTGCGAAGAGGGGGAGCGCGAAGCGCTGCTCGAAGCGGTGGCTTACCTCGAAGGCAAAATGGGCGAGATCAAGAAGGCCGGCAAGGTGAACGGCACCGATCGCATCGCGGTGATGGCCGCGCTCAATATCGCGAACGAATTTCTATCCATCAAGGTCGGCAACGGCTTTGACATCGGACAGGCCAAGCGTAGAATTTCCCTCATCGAGGCGAAGCTCGACGAGGTGCTCGCCCAGCAGGACAAGCTGTTTTGATTCGCGCGATCGGCGTATTGCGGCACGTGAGTTACGCTTCTTTGTCCCCTGCTGTGTTCGACAGGGCCCATATTTTCCGAACCGATAGCTTCCCCAGGTTGCGGCCTCTAGTGCCACTGTTGTGATCGTCCCTCGCCTTCGGGCCCGCCGGACGAACCTGATGTGGCCGGTACGCGACCACCCTGATTAAGCAGGGTTCGGAGGCCGGGCCCGCCGGCACGAGCGGGGGACTCCCATATTTTTCTCCTATTTCCACTATGACTGCCTGGCTCATGAAATCCGAGCCCGACGAGTGCTCGATCGACGACGCGCTCGCCGCGCCCAAGCGCATCACCCCCTGGACCGGGGTGCGCAACTACCAGGCGCGCAACTACATGCGCGACACGATGCGCGTCGGTGACGGCGTTCTCTTCTACCATTCGAGTTGCCCGGAGCCCGGCATTGCAGGGCTTGCCGAGGTCGCTTCAGCGCCCTACTTCGACCCGTCGCAGTTCGACAGGAAGAGTCCTTATTACGACCCGAAATCCGATCGCGCCGCGCCGCGCTGGAGTTGCGTCGAGGTGCGCGCGTTGAAGAAAACCCGCTTGATGCCCCTCGCCGAGATGCACGGCCAGGCGGCCCTCAAGGCAATGTGGGCCCTGCGTCCGGGCAACCGGCTCTCGATCACGCCGGTCACCGCAGCCGAATGGAAATTCATCTGCGCCAGGCTGGGGCGATGAACGACATCCTGCTGCGGGCGCTGGCGCGCCAACCCACCGAGTACACGCCGGTTTGGCTGATGCGGCAGGCGGGGCGCTATCTCCCCGAGTACAACGCGACCCGGGCGAAGGCGGGAAGCTTCCTCAAGCTGGCCAAAACACCGGCGCTGGCCGCCGAGGTGGCGCTGCAGCCGCTGGCGCGCTTCCCGCTGGATGCGGCGATCCTCTTTTCCGACATCCTCACGATTCCCGATGCCATGGGCCTGGGACTTTACTTCGCCGAGGGCGAAGGCCCGCGCTTCGAGCGGCCACTGCGCGATGAAGCGGCGATCGCGCGCCTAGCCGCGCCCGATCCCAGCGCCGAACTGCGCTACGTCCTCGATGCCGTGCGAGAGACCCGCAGCGCCCTCGGCGGCAGGGTCCCCCTCATCGGTTTTTCCGGCAGTCCATACACGCTCGCCTGCTACATGATCCAGGGCTCGGGCAGTGACGACTGGCGGCGGGTGAAGGAAATGCTCTACGCCCGCCCCGACCTGTTGCACCGCATTCTCGAAGTCAACGCGCGGGCCGTTGCGGATTACCTGAACGCGCAAGTCGAAGCCGGCGCGCAGGTGGTGATGCTGTTCGATACCTGGGGCGGGAGTCTCACCGCGGCGCAATACGAGGAGTTTTCGCTCTCCTACATGCGCAAGGTGATATCCCAGGTGCACAAGGCGCCGCGCATCGTTTTCACCAAAGGCGGCGGAGGTTGGCTGGAAAGCATCGCCGCGAGCGGCTGTGAGGCGGTCGGACTTGATTGGAACGTCGACCCAGGCGAAGCGCGCCGCAGAATCGGCGGGAAGGTCGCGTTGCAAGGCAATCTCGATCCCGCCGTGCTCGGCGCACCGCCGGCGCGCGTGCGCGAACAGGTGCGCAACGTACTCGATGCCTTCGGCGCAGCGCCCGGGCATGTTTTCAATCTCGGGCACGGCATCACCCCATTTGCACGCATTGACGCGGTCGAAGCCCTCGTAGACGAAGTACGCACTTACAGCACTCGGCTCAGGGCCTGTCCGGACTGACTTATGCACACTGGGACGGCAGAGGGAGAAATCACGTCGTTGCGGGGCGTAGACGAACCTCGACATTTGCAACACCTTGAACCTAGAGCGAATATGCGCTTCGGAAGGCGCGCCAAAGCGCGACCCGTTACGCGCCTGTGGAGAAGTTACGGAAGCGTGGCGGTTTTATTCACAGATTTATCCACAAGAGCATTCGGAATTCAAATTTTTCCTTGTGGCGCAAGGAGAACGGCAACATTTGCAATGCGAAAGCTCACCCTTTGCGCATGAGGGTTTTGCGTATTGCACTCGATGTACCGGTCGCCAAAATATTCGAGTACCTGATCGACGGCGCAACGCCGGTTGAGCCAGGCGATCGCGTCGAGGTTCCTTTTGGTGCGCGCCCACGCGTCGGAGTTGTCGTTGAAATTGCCGCAGCGAGTTCGGTCGCGGCCTCAAAGCTGAAACGGGTCGAGCGCGTGCTGGACGGGGCACCCAGGCTGCCGGCCGAGTGGCTTGAGCAGATGCGCTTCCTGTCTTCCTACTATCAGCGGCCGTTCGGCGAAACCGTGGCAGGCGCGCTTCCGGCACGCCTGCGTTCCCTCAAGCCGCTCCCCAAGCGCGCGAAATCGGCTGCGGACAACGCGAGCGAGAAGGCGCAGCCCCCTGTGGGCGGGCACGCACCCAATCCCGCGCAGGCCCGCGCAATCGAAAGCATCAGCGTCGCGCTCGGGGCTTTCCGCCCGTTCCTGCTGCACGGCATCACGGGCAGCGGCAAGACCGAGGTGTACCTGCGGGTGATCGCGCAGGTGCTCGCCCGGGGCTTGCAAGCGCTGGTGCTGGTTCCGGAGATCGGCCTGACGCCGCAACTGGAGGCACGGTTCCGCCGGGCGTTCCCCAGCTCTCACATTGCCGTGCTGCACAGCGCGCTTGAGGACACCGCACGCACGCACGCATGGCTCGACGCCGCGCGCGGTGATGCGTCGATCATCCTCGGCACGCGGCTGGCGGTCCTCACGCCCCTGCCGCGGCTCGGCATTGTGGTCGTGGACGAAGAGCACGATGCCTCCTTCAAACAGCAGGAGGGCCTGCGCTACTCCGGTCGCGATGCGGCGGTGCTGCGCGCCAAGCTGGCCGGGTGCCCGGTCGTGCTCGGCTCGGCGACACCGTCGCTGGAAACCTGGTTCAACGGCGGCGCGGGCCGCTACACCTTGCTCACCCTGCCCGAACGGGCCGTGCCGGGCGCACGGCTGCCCACGGTCAGGACCGTGGACTTGCGCCTCGAGAGCGCCGAGAACGGCCTCGCCAAACAGGTGCTGGAAGCCATAAGCGCGCGCCTCGCGCGCGGCGAGCAAAGCCTCGTCTTCATCAACCGCCGCGGCTATGCGCCGGTCCTCGCCTGCGAGTCCTGCGGCTGGGCCGCGGGCTGCACGCGCTGCAGCGCGCGCCTGGTGCTGCACGCGAGCGCCGAGCGCGGGCGCGAGCCCGGAGCCGGTAGCCTGCGCTGCCATCACTGCGGCGCGCGGGAAAACGTCCCGCGCGCCTGCCCGACCTGCGGCAATGTGGACCTGCGGCCGCTGGGCCGCGGCACGCAACGCGTCGAGGAAACGCTGGCAGTGCTGTTTCCGGCGGCACGCATTCTGCGCATCGACCGCGACACCGCTCGCAAACGCGCCGCGCTCGCGCGCACCCTCGATGGCATCGGTCGCGGCGAGGGGGACATCCTGGTCGGCACGCAGCTGCTCGCCAAGGGACACGACTTCCCGAACCTGACGCTGGTTTGCGTGCTCAATGCCGACAACGCGCTGCTCTCGACCGACTACCGCTCCGCGGAACGGCTTTTTGCCCTGCTGGCCCAGGTAGGCGGGCGCGCGGGCCGCCGCGAACAGCCCGGCGAGGTGCTGGTGCAGACGCGCTACCCGGCGCACCCGATGTTCCGGGCGCTGATGCGGCACGATTACGCCGGTTTCGCCGCATCGCAGCTCGCGGAGCGCGAAGGCGCTGGATTTCCGCCTTTCGTCCACGAAGCCGCGCTGCGCGCCGAAGCGAAGAAAGTCGACTCGGCGATGATGTTCCTGCGCGCTGCGGCGAGGCTCCTGGAGGTGCCGGCAAGCGTGCAGATCTACGATCCGGTGCCGCACCTGATCACCCGGCGCGCTGGCGTTGAACGTGCGCAACTGCTGCTGCAGTCGCATTCACGCCCGGCGCTGCAGGAGTTCCTGCGCCTGTGGTCGGCCGCCCTGCCTGCTTCCTCTTCGAGCGGTGTGCGCTGGCATCTCGACGTGGATCCGATCGAGTTTGACTAACGCGCAGGCGCGATCCTGACGAGACCCGACGGTATAATTCGCGCCCTTTTCATGCCGACCCCCAAGGACACCGTTCAGGCCATTCTCAGCGGTGGCGCGCGCCGGATCGCCCCCGGCAGCGCGGTCGAAGTCTTGCTCGAGCGCCCGCGGCATCCCGAGCACGGCGATTACGCGAGCAACGTCGCGCTGCAACTGGCTAAAACGCTGGGTCGCAAGCCGCGCGACATCGCCGAGGACATCATCGCGGCGACCCGCGGCGAAATTGACCAGAGCGGCGCCTGCGAGCCACTGCAGATCGCTGGCGCGGGATTCATCAATATCCGTCTCAAGCAGGCCTCGAAGACGCAGATCGTGCGGCGGATTCTCGACGCCGGCGCGGCTTTCGGCCGGCAAGCAGCGGACAAACCGCAGCGCATCCAGGTCGAATTCGTCTCGGCGAATCCGACCGGGCCGCTGCACGTCGGGCACGGCCGCCAGGCGGCGCTGGGCGATGCGCTCGCCGCGCTGCTCGAATCCCAGGGTCACGCGGTCACCCGAGAGTTCTACTACAACGACGCCGGCGCGCAGATCCAGAACCTTGCGCTCTCGGTGCAGGCACGCACCAGGGGCATCAAGCCCGGAGAACCGGACTGGCCGGAGGACGGTTATGCCGGCGAGTACATCGCGGATATTGCAAAAGAGATCGTTGACGCGAACGATCTCGATGCCATCCGCAGGTATGCGGTGACCTTTCTCAGGAAAGAGCAGGACGCCGATCTGCAGGCCTTCGGCGTGAAGTTCGATGTCTATTTCCTGGAGTCGAGCCTCTACGCCGACGGCAAGGTCGAGGCAGCGGTGCGCGGACTCATCGCGAGCGGCAAGACCTACGAGAAGGACGGCGCGCTGTGGCTGCGCACCACCGACTACGGCGACGACAAGGACCGCGTGGTGCGCAAGTCCGACGGCGGCTACACCTACTTCGTGCCGGACGTCGCCTATCACGTCACCAAATGGCAGCGCGGATTCGCCAAGGTGATCGACGTCCAGGGCACCGACCACCACAGTGCGGTGACGCGCGTGCGCGCCGGCCTGCAGGCGCTCGGCATCGGCATTCCGTCGGGCTATCCGGATTACGTGCTGCACAGCCTGGTCAAGGTAATGCGCGGTGGTGCGGAGGTGAAGATTTCGAAGCGCGCCGGTGCCTATGTGACCGTGAGGGACTTGATCGAATGGGTCGGGCGCGACGCCGTGCGGTTTTTCCTCGTGTCGCGCAAGGCCGACACGGAATTCGTTTTCGACGTCGATCTTGCCCTGGCGAAAAGCGAAGAGAACCCGGTGTACTACGTGCAGTACGCCCATGCGCGCGTGTGCAGCGTACTGGCGCAGTGGGCCGGCGACCCGGCGTCGCTGGGCGCGGCGGATCTCGCCTTCCTCAAGAGCGCGAAGGAACTCCAGCTGGCGCAGCGCCTGGCCGAATTTCCGGAAATGCTGGGGAACGCAGCGGTGGAGCTGGCGCCGCACGCAGTCGCGTTCTACCTGCGCGCCCTCGCGGGCGAATTCCACAGCTACTATAATGCCGAGCGCATCCTGGTCGAGGACGTGGCATTGCGTGATGCGCGGCTCGCGCTGTGCGCGGCGGTCCGGCAAACGCTCGCCAACGGCCTCGCGCTTCTCGGTGTGAGTGCGCCGGAGAAAATGTAATGGCCAAGCCCGCCAGACGTTCCGTTCCACCGAGTCGATCAGGCGGCAGCTTCCTCCTCGGCATGTTCGTCGGCCTGGTCATCGGCCTCGGCGTCGCGCTGGGCGTCGCGTTCTATCTCAACAAGACGCCGTTGCCTTTCATCGGCAAGTCCAAGCCGGCTGCCACAAAAGACGGCAAGGACGCGGCCGGCGATCCGGCCAAACCACCCGCCATCGCCGGCATGCCGCAAGGCGGGGCCAAGGCTGCCGACAAACCCAAGTACGACTTCTACAAAATACTTCCCGGCGGCGAGGAACCGGTCACGGACCGCGAATTGAAGGACGCCGCCAAGCCCGGCAAGGGTCAACCGGAGCTCGCCACGGGCGTTTATTTCATCCAGGCGGGGTCATTTCAGAACCCGGCCGACGCCGACAACCAGAAGGCGAAGATCGCCATCCTCGGCTTCGAGTCGGCCGTTGAGCCCACGGTGCTGCCAGACAAGGGAACCTGGTACCGGGTGCGGCTCGGGCCCTACACCGCGCTGGAAGACCTGAACAAGACGCGGCGGGTGCTGGTGCAGAACGGAATCGATGCCAGCCTGGTCAAAATCAAGGACAACTAGGAAAACCGGAAAGAAGGCCTATGGACACGATTCGCCGCACTCTGCTCACCGCCATCGCACTCCTGCCGTTTGCCGCGCGCGCGCAGCAGGCAGGCGAGGGCGCCGCGTATTCCACCCTCAAGAGTGAACTGCCGCTCGAGACCCCGGGCAAAGTCGAGGTGGCCGAGTTCTTCTGGTACGGCTGCATCCACTGCTACAACCTGGAGCCGCTGCTCGAAAAATGGGCCTCCCGGCTGCCGGCCGACACGTATTTCCGGCGCATCCCCGCGGTGTTCAACGAGCGCTGGGCGCACGATGCCTCCATTTTCTACGCCTTCGAGGCGCTCGGCGTGCTCGAGAAGCTGCACCGCCCGCTCTTTGACGCGATTCACAGGGATGGCTTGAAAACGGACCGGCCCGCGGCGCTGGGCGAATGGCTGACGAAGAACGGACTCGAGCCGAAAACGTTCGAAGCGACGATGAAGTCCTTCGCCGTGCAAAGCAAGGCGAAGCGCGCCACGCAATTGACCGGTACTTCGCGCATCGACGGCACACCCGCGTTGATGGTGCAGGGGCGCTACACCATCAGCACCGAGCAGGGCAAATCGCGCGAAGGCATGCTTGCCACCGCCGATGCGCTGGCAGGCACGGTGCGCAAGAGTCTCGCAGGCAGGAAATAGCGGGCCGCACCAGGACTGGCGTCCAGCGCTCCTTCACATGCGCCGTGTCTTTATCACCGGCGCATCCACGGGCATCGGCGCCGCGCGCGCGCCGCGCAAGTCTCGCGACGTAAGACTTTAGCCCCGCGCCTTGGCCAGGATCGTCTCGCTCGTTCCGTCCATCACCGAGCTGGTGTGCGAACTCGGCCTCGCCGCTGAGCTCGTGGGCAGGACCGGCTTCTGCATCCATCCGCAAGAGGTGTTGCAGCGGATACCCAAGGTCGGCGGCACCAAATCGGTAAACCTGAAAAAGATCCGCGAACTCGCGCCCACCCACGTCATCCTCAACGTGGACGAAAACAGGAAGCAAACCGCCGCGGCGCTGGCCGAGTTCGTGCCGAACGTCATCGTCACGCACCCACTCGCGCCGCTGGACAACCTGGCGCTGTACCGGCAGATCGGGAGCGCCTTCGGCAAGGAGCGCGAAGCCGAGGCACTCTGTTCCAGATTTGAGTTTTCCTTTCGTGAAATCGAAAAGCGCAAATTTCCGCAAAGAAAAGTGCTTTATCTGATCTGGAAAGACCCATGGATGACGGTGTCTCGCGACACGTACGTTTCGCGCACGCTGCTGCTGTTCGGCATGCAGACGGTTCCCCAGAATGTTGACGCACGCTATCCGGAATTGAACGGTCTCGATGTGGCAGGAACGGATCTGGTCCTGCTCTCCACGGAGCCGTACCGGTTTCGTGAATTGCATGTGAAGGAAATTCACCAACTGACCGGCAAGCCCGTGTCGCTGATCGATGGCGAAATGACTTCCTGGTACGGCAGCCGCGCCATTCGTGGATTGCGCTATCTTGCGGACTTCACCGCCTCTGTCTGAAAGGAAGCCGTCCTGAGCCAGGAGATCAGCATCCAGTTCACGCGCTTTTCGGCGTTCTACTCGCCCCTCATTGCCACCATGGCTGGCGGCTTTCTGAAGGAAGAAGGGCTACAGGCCCGGCACTCGGTGTCGGCGCCGGGTACTTCGGCGATCTCGGGTCTCGTCGACGGCTCGGTGCACGTCGCCCAGTCCGCGCCCTCCCAGGGGTTCGGACCCCTTGAGCAGGGCAAGACGCCGCCGGTGCTGCACTTTGCGCAGATCAACGAAATGGATGGTTTTTTCCTCGTCGGCCGCGCGCCCGAACCGCAGTTTTCCTGGCAGCGGCTGCAGGGCCGCAAGCTGCTCGTCGACCACGGCGCGCAACCGCTGGCGATGTTCAGGTACGCCTGCCACAAGCGCGGCCTCAACGTAAAGGACGCCATTCTGGTGGACGCGGGCACCACCGAGCAGATGATCGAGGCCTTCAAGAGAGGCGAAGGCGACTATGTGCACCTGCAGGGGCCGGGACCGCAACAGCTTGCGCAGGAGGGCGCGGGCCACATCGTCTCCGGGCTAGGACCCGCCGTCGGTCCCTGCGCCTTCTCCAGCCTCGCCGCCACGCGCGAGTGGCTCAGGACCGACACGGCCCGTGCGTTCATGCGCGCCTACCGCAAAGCGCGCGCCTGGCTGCTCGCGACACCCGCGGCCGAAGTGGCGAAAGCCGAGGCCTCGTTCTTTCCCGACGTGCACCCGGCGGCGCTGACCGAGACCATCGCTACCTACCAGAAGCTCGGCAACTGGACCCCTCACGTCGAAATCACGCGAGCGGCCTGGGAGGCGACAGTGGATATCTTCCTGCACGCGGGCCTGATCAAGCGCCGGCACCGCTACGAGGATGTGATCGCGCCGCCGCCGTGATGGAAAAGCGGGTCAACCGCTGGCTCACTGAATTCGAGAAGGCGCTCGCCGAGGGCGACGCTGCGTCCCTCGAAGCCCTGTTCCTGCCCGACGCGCACTGGCGCGACCTGCTCGCTTTCAGCTGGCAGGTGATGACGGTTAGCGGAGCCAAGCAGGTGGTCGACGCGCTCAAGCAGCACCGCGTCGGCGCAAGCGGATTCGAGATCGACCGCAAGCGCACCCCTCCGCGCCGCGTTACGCGTGCCGGCACCGAGGCCATCGAGGCGATTTTCCGCTTCGAAAACGATCGCCTCCGCGGCCAGGGCGTACTGCGCCTCCTTCCCGAAAGCGGTCTGCGGGCCTGGACGCTGCTCACCGCGCTGGACGAGATCAAGGGTTTGGAGGAAAGCACCGGCAGCCGCCGGCCGCACGGCGAGTCGTACTCCCGGGATTTCCGCGGGCCGAACTGGCTCGATCTGAGAAAGAAATCCGTCACCTACGAGGGCAGGGATCCGCTAGTGCTCATCGTCGGCGGCGGGCACGCCGGGCTGTCGATCGCTGCGCGCCTGAAACAATTGGGCGTCGACGCGCTGATCGTCGACCGCAACGGCCGCATCGGCGACAACTGGCGCAAGCGCTATCACGCCTTGACGCTGCACAACCAGGTGCAGGTCAATCACCTGCCGTACCTCTCCTTTCCGCCGAACTGGCCGACGTACATTCCGAAGGACAAGCTGGCGGGCTGGTTCGAGGCCTACGCCGAGACGATGGAGCTGGATTTCTGGACCGGCACAGAATTCAGCGGCGCCAGCTACGACGCAGACTCACTGCGCTGGACGGTCCGGCTGGGCACCCGCACTCTGCACCCGAAGCACATCGTCATGGCGACCGGGGTCAGCGGCACGCCGCGGCGGCCCGACCTGCCGGGCCTGAAGAATTTCAAGGGGCGCGTGCTTCATTCCCACGACTACGACTTCCCGGACGAATGGCGCGGGCGCGATGCCATCGTCATCGGCACCGGCAACAGCGGCCACGACATCGCGCAGGACCTGCATTCCAACGGCGCCCGCGTGACCCTGGTGCAGCGCAGCCCGACTCTGATCGTCAACATCGAGCCGAGCGCGCAGCTGCCTTACTCCCTGTACAACGAAGGCACGCCGCTCGAGGACTGCGACCTGATCACTTCCTCGGTGCCCATGCAACTGCTGCGCAGGACGCACCGCATGCTCACCGAGGAGGGGCGCAAGCTCGACAGGAAACTAATCGACGACCTTGCCCGCGCCGGCTTCAAGATCGACACCGAGGACCAGACCGGCTGGCAGTTCAAGTACCTGCAGCGCGGCGGCGGCTACTACTTCAACGTCGGCTGCTCGGACCTGATCGTCGAGCGCAGGATCGCCCTGGCGCACTTCTCCGACATCGAAGAATTCACCGATGCGGGCGCGAGGATGCGCGGCGGCAAGGTTATCCCGGCCGACCTCGTGGTGCTGGCGACGGGCTACACCGGGCCGGAGGAGCTGGTACGCAAGCTGTTTGGTGACGCGGTCGCGGATCGCGTCGGTCCCGTCTGGGGCATCGACGAGGGGCGCCAGGAGATGCGCAACATGTGGATGCGCACCGGCCAGCCCGGCTTGTGGTTCATCGCGGGCAGCTTCGCGCAGTGCCGGATCTACTCCAAGTATCTTGCGCTGCAGATCAAGGCCACCGAGGCCGGGCTGATCCGGGAATCCGGCAAGCAATAGCAGCGTCAGGAGGATGTTATTGCGCCTTGCCCAGGCGCAGCTTGACGTAGCTTCCGGGGCCGTCCTCCAGAGCATTGGTTGGGGTTCTGGCGGGAATTTTCTCACTCGCGTTTCGCGCCTCGATCCAGGCTTGCCAGTCCTCCCACCATGAGCCCGGATGCCGGGTCGCGGTCTGGAACCATTCGTCCGCCGTATCCGGGTGGGCCTCGTTGGTCCAGTAGTGGTACTTCTTCGCCGCCGGCGGATTGACGATCCCGGCGATGTGGCCGGAACCGCCGAGCACGAAGCGCACTTCGCCACCGAGGTGCCTGGATCCCTTGTAGGTGGTCTTCCAGGGCGCGATGTGATCCTCCGCGGTGGAGATGAAATACGACGGCACCTTCACCATCGACAGGTCGATCGGCTCGCCATCCAGCGTAATACCGCCCGGCACCCCGAGCAGATTCTTCAGGTACATGTTCCTCAAGTAGAAGCTGTGCATGCGCGCCGGCATGCGGGTTGAATCCGAGTTCCAGTACAGCAGGTCGAACGGGAACGGGTCCTTGCCCATGAGGTAGTTGTTGATCACGAACGACCACACCAGGTCGTTGGCGCGCAGCAGGTTGAACGTCG
Organism: Nitrosomonadales bacterium; assembly: GCA_005240145.1. Classification (GTDB taxonomy): domain Bacteria; phylum Pseudomonadota; class Gammaproteobacteria; order Burkholderiales; family SG8-39; genus RBG-16-66-20. Next base: position 21,787 of record SBAS01000057.1, read on the forward strand.
ATGCCATTTCGGAGCCTTCGAGGTAGCCCCGCTCGTTCATCTTCTTCTCGAGACTCGAGACCTGCGCTTCGTCGATGAAGACGCCCAGCTCGCCCGGCGCGGAAAAATCCAGCAGGCTGACGAAGTAGGTGGCGCTGCGGACCCGATCCAGCTGCTTTTTCTCGGCCAGGTAACCCAACGTGGCCCCCAACAGCGTGCCACCGAGGCAATAACCGATGAAATTCACCTGCCGCTCACCGGTAGCCTTCTCAACCGCCTCGAGCGCGGCGAGCGGCCCCTGCTTCATGTAGTCCTCGAAGCCCATCTGCGCGAGGCGCACATCCGGATTGACCCAGGAGATCACGAACATCGTATGCCCCTGGTCCAGCGCCCACTTGATGAAGGAGTTCGACGGGCGCAGGTCGAGGATGTAGTACTTGTTGATCCAGGGCGGAATGATCACCAACGGCGTCTTGTAGACCTCCTTCGTCGCCGGCTCGAACTGGATCAATTGCATCAGCTCGGTCTGGAAGACGACCTTGCCCGGCGTAGTAGCGACGTTCTTGCCGATCTGGAATGCGCTCTCGTCGGTCATGCTGATTTTCAGCTTGCCGCCGCCCTTTTCCATGTCGGCGAGCAGGTTGTTGAGGCCTTTGAGCAGGTTCTGGCCGCCGCTGGCCAGCGTCTCGCGCAGCACTTGCGGATTGGTGAGCGCGAAATTGGAGGGCGAGAGCGCGTCGACGTACTGGCGCGTGAAGAATGCCACCTTCTTCTCCGACTCGGGCGACATTCCCTCCACGTTCGCGACCGCATGCTGGATGTTGCGCGACGCGATCAGATAGGACTGCTTCATGTAATCGAAGAGGAAATTCGAGCTCCAGTCATCGTCCTTGAAGCGCCCGTCGCCCTTCGCCGGCGCCGCGACCGGAGCGGCCGCCACGCCAATCATCTTCATCCAGCTCGACTGCCAGAGCCGTATGTAGTCGAGCATGATATTGGTGGAAAACGCGGTGAGCGCCGCGAGATCGGCGAACATGCGCGAATACAGGTCCATGTAGGCCTTGGCGACGCCCAGTTCGTCGCCGCCCGCGGCTGCAATGCTCGCGGAGGGGTCCTGCGCCGCGAAATCGCCGAGCAGCTTCGCCGAGCGCTCGGCAACCTCCTGCAGGACGCGCGCCGTTTCCTCGGGATTCAGGGGATGCATCTTGTCGTCCATCACTCCTCCTCAGGCCGGCGCGAAGCGCGCCACGCCGTCGCCGCCAACGCTGCGCGCGAGGCGCCCATCGTATTGCAGATAGTGCAGGTGGGCGATTGCCTCGCCCATGGCAAAAAAGATCTGGCTGGTATCGAGCTTGCGCCGGAACAGGATTTCGAGCACCTCGGCCGCGCTGCGCGGCGCAGCGGCACAGGCCGCCTGCAATTCGGCCAGGCGCTCCGCGTGGTGGGCCTCGAGCTGCGCGACGCGCGCATGCGCACCGCGAAATGGCAACCCATGGGAAGGCAGGACGAGGACATCCTGCGGCAGTTCGAGGTAGCGCCGGATCGAATCGAGGAACAGGCGCAACGGATTGGACCATGGATCGATCGGCCGCACCGCGACGTTGGTCGAGATGCGCGGCAGCAGCATGTCGCCCGAGATCAGCACATTCAGCGCCGCGCAGTACAGCGACGCATGCTCGGGCGCGTGACCATGGCCGACGATCACCTTCCAGCTGCGCCCCCCGACCGTGATGCGTTCGCCTTCGTGCAGCCGCCGGTGCGAGAGCGGAAAGTCGGGCACCAGCGATCGGTACAAGCCGCCGCGCAACAGCAGCTCCGCGCCACGGGCGTCATCGAGGCCGTTGGCGCGAAAGAGCTCCAGCTGCGCCTCGGTGGTATAGCCGGCGGAACTGTTGCGTGCCGCATGCACCGTGAGAAACTCGCCCCGCGTCATCCAAAGCGCAGCGCCGAAACGCTGGCACAGCCAGGCGGCGTTACCGGCGTGATCCGGATGGTAGTGCGTGACAAGAACGCGCGGCACCGGTTTCGAACCGATCCTCTCGGCGACGATCTTCTCCCACAGCGCGCGTGTCGGCTCGTTGCCAAGGCCCGTGTCGACCAGGAGCCAGTCATCCCCGTCTTCGAGCATCCAGAGATTGATATGGTCGAGCTGGAACGGCAGCGCCATGCGCAGCCAGTGCACGCCGGGCGCGAGCTCGCGCGTCGTGCCGGGCGCCGGCGGTTCTGCAAACGGATATTCGGGCGCTGCCATGTTTCGGAATAGAATTCGTGCACCCTATCATGGCCCTGGAGAAGGAACGCGCCGAGTTTTCCATCGGCGAACTCGCCACCGAGTTCGACGTCACGCCGCGCGCGATCCGCTTTTACGAAGATCACGGGCTGCTGGCGCCGAAGCGCGCCGGCCAGCGCCGCATCTATTCTCCGCGCGACCGCACGCGACTCAAGCTCACGCTGCGCGGCAAGCGCCTCGGCCTCACGCTGTCAGAAGTCCGCGAACTGATCGACATGTACGAGCCGGGGCGCGACGAGCGCCCGCAGTTGAAGCGTTTCCTCGCGGTGCTGGAGACGCACAAGTCGACCCTGCTGCAGCAGCGCGCCGACATCGAGGCGCAGCTCACCGAGCTGCAGGCGTTCGAGAAGCGCGTGCGCAAGCAGCTCAAGCGGCGTTGACGTTTACGTAAACGTCAAGTAGCCTAGCGGACTCCGCGGCCATGGAATACCCCTTCCTCCGTTTCGAGCACGGCGAAACCATCGACATGCTGCGTGCCTCGGTGCGCGAGTTCGCGGCCAGGAAAGTCGCGCCGCGCGCAGCCGAAGTCGATGCCAGCAATCAGTTTCCGGCTGACCTGTGGAAGAAACTCGGCGCGCTCGGCCTGCTCGGCATCACGGTCGAGGAAGAATACGGCGGCACCGGCATGGGCTACCTCGCCCACATCATCGCAGTGGAAGAACTCAGCCGCGCCTCGGCCGCGGTCGGCCTGTCCTACGGGGCGCACTCCAACCTCTGCGTCAACCAGTTGCGCAGAAACGGCAGCGATGCGCAGCGCAGAAAGTACCTGCCCAAGCTGATCTCCGGCGAGCACGTCGGCGCGCTCGCCATGTCGGAACCGGGCGCCGGCTCGGACGTCGTCGGCATGCGATTGAAAGCCGAAAGACGCGGCAACCGCTACGTCCTGAACGGCAACAAGATGTGGATCACAAACGGTCCCGATGCCGATGTGCTTGTCATCTACGGGAAGGGTGAAGGCATTACCGCCTTTATCGTCGAGAAGGGCATGAAAGGCTTCAGCACGGCGCAAAAGCTGGACAAACTGGGCATGCGCGGCTCCAACACCTGCGAACTCGTGTTCCGGGATTGCGAAGTGCCGGCCGAGAACATCCTTGGTGAAGAAGGCAAAGGCGTGAAGGTGCTGATGTCCGGACTGGACTACGAGCGCGCGGTGCTGGCCGGCGGGCCGCTCGGCATCATGGGAGCGTGCCTCGACGCAGTGCTGCCTTACGTGCATGAAAGGAAGCAGTTCGGCCAGCCGATCGGCGAATTCCAGCTGATGCAGGGCAAGCTCGCCGACATGTACGCCACCTACTCCGCCTGCCGGGCCTACGTCTACGCGGTGGGCCAGGCGCTGGATCGCGGCGAAACCACGCGCAAGGACGCAGCGGGCGCGATCCTCTACGCCGCCGAGAAGGCGACCTGGATGGCGGGAGAGGCGATCCAGTCGCTCGGAGGCATGGGCTACATCAACGAATCGCCCACCGGCCGCCTGTGGCGCGACGCGAAGCTGTATGAAATCGGCGCCGGCACCTCCGAAATCCGCCGCTGGCTGATCGGCCGCGAACTGTTCGAGGAAACGCGGTGACCGACATCGCCGAACTTTTCAGGCACAACCGCGACTGGGCGGCGGACATGCGGGCCACCGATCCGGATTTCTTCAACAACCTGGCGCACCAGCAATCGCCCGAGTTCCTCTGGATCGGCTGCTCCGACAGCCGCGTGCCGGCGAACCAGATCACCGGGCTGGCGCCCGGCGAGGTATTCGTGCATCGCAATGTCGCCAACCTTGTGGTGCACACCGATCTCAACTGCCTGTCGGTGCTGCAGTTCGGCATCGACCTGCTGCGCGTGCGGCACGTCATCGTCTGCGGGCACTACGGTTGTACGGGCGTACGCGCCGCGCTGCACGGCCAGAAAGTGGGCCTCGCGGACAACTGGCTGCGTCACGTGCAGGACGTGCGAGAGCAGCACGCGGTGGAACTCGACGCGATCGCCGATCACGTAGCACGCGAGCGGCGCCTGTGCGAATTGAACGTGCTGGCGCAGGTGCGACACGTGTGCGAGGCGACTGTGGTCCAGGACGCCTGGGCGCACGGCCGGCCGCTTGCGGTGCACGGCTGGATCTACGGCGTGGAGGACGGCCTGCTGCGCGACCTGAAATGCACGCGGGAGGGCGCGTGAAGCTGTCGACGCCGCTCTCGCGAGCACTGCCAGCCGCCGAACTGGTTGCAAAGCTGAATGCAGAAGCCATCGAATCGATCCAGCAGCTGAAAGGACTGATCCATGCATCCTGATCCGATCGTGATTGTTGCCGCCGCGCGCACGCCGATGGGCGCTTTCCAGGGCGAATTGAAGGGCTTCGCGGCGCCGGAGCTGGGCGCCGCCGCCATTCGCGCCGCCGTGGAGCGCGCGAAGCTGAAGCCGGACGAGGTGCAGGAGGTGCTCATGGGCTGCGTGCTGCCGGCCGGACAGGGGCAGGCGCCGGCGCGCCAGGCCGCGCTCGGCGCCGGGCTCGCGCTCTCCACCGGTTGCACCACGGTGAACAAGATGTGCGGCTCCGGCATGAAGGCAGCGATGCTCGCGCACGACTCCCTGGTTTCCCTTGCCAACGAAATCATTGTGGCCGGCGGCATGGAATCGATGACGAACGCGCCCTATCTGCTGCCCAAGGCGCGCGCCGGCCTGCGCATGGGCCACGGCCAGGTGATCGACCACATGTTCTACGACGGCCTGGAGGACGCCTACGAGAAGGGCCGCCTCATGGGAACCTTCGCCGAGGAGTGCGCGGGAAGCTACAAGTTTTCGCGCGAGGCGCAAGACGCCTTTGCTATTGAATCTTTGCAACGAGCAAAAAAAGCGAATAACCAGGGCTGGTTCGCGTGGGAGACCACGCCGATCGCCATCAAGGCCGGCAAGGACGAGAAATTCATCGAAACCGACGAACAGCCGTTCAAGGCGAATCTGGAGAAGATTCCCACGCTCAAACCGGCCTTTCGCAAGGACGGCACGGTGACGGCGGCGAACTCCTCCTCGATTTCCGACGGCGCCGCGGCGCTGGTGCTGATGCGCCGCTCGACGGCGGACAAGCGCGGCCTCGCACCCATCGCCACGATCGTCGGCCACTCGACGCACGCGCAGGCGCCTGCGTTGTTCACGACGGCACCGGTCGGCGCAATTAGAAAATTACTTGAAAAAACAAATTGGCAAGCAGAAATGGTCGACCTCTATGAAATCAACGAGGCCTTCGCGGTGGTGACCATGGCGGCGATGAAGGAACACGGCCTGCCGCACGACAAGGTGAACGTGCACGGCGGGGCCTGCGCGCTCGGCCATCCCATCGGCGCCTCGGGCGCGCGAATCCTCGTCACCCTCATAGGCGCGTTGCGCAAGTACGGCGGCAAGCGCGGCGTGGCGTCGCTGTGCATTGGCGGCGGCGAGGCCACCGCCATGGGCATAGAGATTGCATGAGCGCCAGCAAGGCAGCCTTGCAGAAGCTGCTCGCGCGTTCGCGCTTCGTCGGCGGCTACGGGCTGAAGCTGGTTGCGGTGACGGATGCGGCTTGCACGATTGCGATGCCGTTTCGCCGCGCGCTGGAGCGTCCAGGCGGCACGGTGAACGGCCCGGCTTTCATGGCGGCGGCCGATTGCGCGGTATGGCTCATCATCAAGCGCCACATCGGCATGGAGCACGACGCGGTGACCTCCGAATTGAACACGGCGTTCCTCAACGCCGCCCGCCGCGAAACCGTTTACTGCACCGCGCGCATCCTGAAGCTGGGCAGGCGCATCATCTACGGCGTCGCCGAGTGCCATGACCGCCGCGGCAAGATCTTCACGCATCACAGCGTGACCTACGTGCGTATCTGAAGCCGCGCTGACATGACCGTTGCCGCGCACCACGAGCAGATTCGCGCTACCGTGCGTCGCTTCGCCCGCGAACGCCTGGCGCCGCACGCAGCGCGCTGGGACCGCGACAAGCACTTTCCGCGCGAGGAAGTCGCGGCGCTCGCGGCAATGGGCCTGTGCGGCGTCACGATCCCGGAGGACGCGGGCGGCGCCGGCATGGACTACAGCGCCCTCGCCATCGCCTGCGAGGAAATCGCCGCCGGCGACGGCGCCACTTGCACCATCGTCATGGTGACGAACCTCGTCGCCAACATTCTGCAGGGCTACGGCAACGCGGCGCAAAAGAAGGAATTCCTCGCTCCGGTGGCGCGAGGCAAATTCCTCGGCGCGTTCTGCCTCACCGAGCCGCAGGCGGGGTCGGATGCCGCCGCAATCACGACGCGCGCCGAGAAAGCGGGCGCGCATTATGTGCTGAACGGGGTCAAGCAGTTCATTACCTCGCGTCGCAATGCCGAGATTGCGATCGTGTTCGCGGTCACCGACCGCAGCGCCGGCAAGAAGGGCATCAGCACTTTCGTGGTGCCGACTTCAACGCCGGGCTACAGCGCCGCCCGCATCGAGGACAAGACCGGGCAGCGGGCTTCCGACACCGCGCAGGTGCTGCTCGAGAACTGCAAGGTACCCGCGGCGAACCTGCTCTCCGTCGAAGGTGCGGGCTACCGCATCGCGCTGGCCAATCTGGAGTCGGGGCGGATCAATGTCGCGGCGCAAGCGACCGGCATGGCGCGCGCCGCGCTCGAAGCCGCGCTCGCCTACGCCGGCGAAAGGAAGAGCATGGGCAAAACCCTGCTCGAGCACCAGGCGGTCAACTTCAGGCTCGCCGACATGGCCACGGCAGTCGAAGCTTCGCGACAGCTCTATCTACACGCCGCGGCGCGGCGCGACGCTGCAGCGCCCTGCCTGAAGGAAGCCTCGATGGCAAAGCTGTTCGCCTCCGAAGCGGCGGAGAAGGTGACCTCGGACGCGATCCAGATCCACGGCGGCTACGGCTATGTGACAGACTTCCCGGTCGAGCGCATCTGGCGCGACGTGCGCGTCTGCCAGATCTACGAGGGCGCGAGCGACATCCAGCGCCTCGTCATAGGCCGCGACCTCGCACAAGGACTGACCTGATGGCCGTCATCAAGAGCCAGCTCAATCCGCGGTCGGCGGAATTTCTTGCCAACGCCGAGCGCATGAAGGCACTCGTCGCCGACCTGCGCGAGAAGGTCGGCCGCGTCACCCTCGGCGGCGACGAGGCTTCGCGCCAGCGCCACGTATCGCGCGGCAAGCTGCTGCCGCGGGAGCGCGTGCGCTCGCTGCTCGACCTGGGCTCGCCGTTCCTCGAAATCGGCCAGCTCGCCGCCTACGGCATGTACGGCGACGATGCGCCCGGCGCGGGGATCATCACCGGCATCGGCCGCATCGCCGGGCGCGAGTGCGCGATCGTCGCCAATGACGCCACGGTGAAGGGCGGCACCTATTTCCCCATGACGGTGAAGAAACACCTGCGCATGCAGGAGATCGCGGCGCAGAACCGCCTGCCGTGCATATACCTGGTGGACTCCGGCGGGGCCAACCTGCCTCGCCAGGACGAGGTGTTCCCCGACCGCGAGCATTTCGGGCGTATTTTCTACAACCAGGCCAACCTCTCGGCGGCCGGCATCCCGCAACTCGCCTGCGTGATGGGTTCGTGTACCGCCGGCGGCGCCTACGTGCCGGCGATGTCGGATGAATCGATCATCGTCAAGGGCCAGGGCACGATCTTCCTCGGCGGCCCGCCGATCGTGAAGGCGGCGACCGGCGAAATCGTCAGCGCCGAGGACCTGGGCGGCGCCGAAGTGCACACGCGCATCTCGGGCGTCTCGGACCACTACGCACTGAACGACGCGCATGCGCTTTCCATCCTGCGCAGAATTGTTGCGAATTTGAATTTCGACAAGAAAGTGAATTTAAATTTAAGAGAACCAAAGGAACCCATTTATCCCGCCGAGGAAATCTACGGCGTGATTCCCGCCGAGGCGCGCAAGCCCTACGACGTGCGCGAAATCATCGCGCGCATCGTCGACGGCTCGGAACTGGACGAGTTCAAGGCCAACTACGGCAGTACGCTGGTGACCGGATTCGCGCACCTGCACGGCTACCCGGTGGCGATCCTCGCCAACAACGGGGTTCTCTTCTCCGAATCCTCGCTCAAGGCAACGCATTTCATCGAACTCGCCTGCCAGCGCGGCATTCCGCTCCTTTTCCTGCAGAACATCACCGGCTACATGGTAGGCAGGAAATACGAGGCCGGCGGCATCGCCAAGGACGGCGCCAAGATGGTCACCGCGGTCGCCACCGCGAAGGTGCCGAAATTCACCGCCATCATCGGCGGCTCCTACGGCGCCGGCAATTACGGCATGTGCGGGCGCGCCTACTCGCCGCGCTTCCTCTGGATGTGGCCCAACGCGCGCATCTCGGTGCTGGGAGGCGAGCAGGCCGCGAGCGTACTCGCGACCGTGAAAGGCGACTTCAAGTCGAAGCAGGACGAAGACAGCTTCAAGGCCCCCATCCGCGAGCAGTACGAACGCCAGGGACACCCGTACTACGCCAGCGCGCGGCTGTGGGACGACGGCGTGGTGGATCCTGCCGACATGCGCCGCCTCTTCGGCCTCGCCATCTCGGCATCCCTGAACGCGCCGATCGAGGAAACGAAGTTCGGCGTTTTTCGGATGTAATGCGGCAGGCCACCATGTCCGAGTACCGCGCAACCGTCGAGTGGCAGCTGCAGGGAGAATTCAAGTACGCGAGCTATTCGCGCGCCCACGCGATCGAACTTGGCCATGGCATCGAACTTCCCGGCAACGCCGCGCCATGGAATATTCCCGGAACGGTGCCGTGGACGCCAGGCGATGACGCGCGTTACCCTCAGGCCGCAGGTAAGGTTCTCCGGCGTCAAACCGACGCCGGAACAGTTCGCGGACCTGCATCACAAGACCCATGAGCGCTGTTTCATCGCCAATTCCGTGAAGACCGAAGTGATCGTCGAAGCCAACATCGCCTGAAAGACACATGCCCGAAAATCTGCTTGTGGATAAACGCAACATGGTTGCCATCGTAACGCTTAACCGTCCCGAGGTGCGCAACGCGTTCGACGATGTCCTGATCGCGAATCTGACCAGGGTTTTCGAGGATCTGGAGAAAGATGACACCGTTCGCGCCGTGGTCCTCGCCGGCGCGGGGACGGCATTCTGCGCCGGAGCGGACCTCAACTGGATGAAACGCATGGCGGGGTATGGCTATGAGCAAAACCTCGCCGACGCCGAAGCGCTGGCGCGCATGCTCAGGACGCTCGACCGGCTTTCCAAGCCGACCATCGCGCGCGTGCACGGCCCCGCTTATGCCGGGGGCGTCGGCCTGGTGGCAGCCTGCGACATCGCGATCGGCTCGCACGAGGCGGAGTTCCGCCTCACCGAAGTGAAGTTGGGCCTCTCGCCCGCCACCATCAGCCCCTACGTGATCCGCGCCATGGGCGAGCGCCTCGCACGGCGCTATTTCCTCACCGGGGAAGTGATCGACGCGGGTGAGGCGTACCGTTTGCGCCTGTTGTCGGATGTCGCGTCCAAGGAGGAACTCGATGGCGCGGTGAATGCGCTCCTCGGGCACCTCGTCATCGGGGGACGCGCAGCGCAAGCCAAGATCAAGGACCTGGTGCGCACTGTGGCCGCGGGCCCGGCGGACGACGCCATGATCGCCGACACCGCGCGACGCATCGCGGAGATCCGCGTCTCACTGGAGGGCAAGGAAGGCATCGCCTCCTTCCTCGAAAAACGCAAGCCGGGCTGGGTGAAGCAGTTCGAGGCGGTGCGGGTAAAGCCGCCGAGAAAGAAAAAATAGCGTGTTGCGGATCGCCCTGTGCCTGCTGCTCGCGGCGCTGTCCGGCCCTTGCGCCGCCGCGATGGAGATCGCGAATGTCGAGACCCGCTATCTCAGGGGAGGCAAGCGCGCCAGCGTGCGGATATTGATCAATGCGCCGGAATCCGGGCTCAAGGCCTGGTTGCTCGAGGTGCCGGGAGGCCGCGCGGTGGGCTGGGTGAAGGAAACGGAAGGTAAGCCAGAGTACGGTTTTTCCCTGACGCCGTTTGCCCGCATCAGCGAAAGCCTCAAAGGTCTGGGCATCGCGCATGTGGTCATGGACGCGCCCTCCGATCATCCCGGCGGCGTGCCCGGGAACTGGTTCGAGGACCCCGACCATCACCAGGACATCGGCCGCGTCGCGCAGTTTTTGCGCGACAAGTCCGGCGCCTTGCCGGTGTATCTTGGCGGCTACGCGAGCGGTGCAGCCGCGGCGCTCGCCTACGGCGCGCAGGCCTCGGACAATCTCGCCGGCATGGTCCTGGTCGGCGGCAACTACACGCAGATGCGCGAATTTTCCGCCGAGCGTGTACGCGCACCCGTATTGATGCTGCACGCAGCGAGCAACCGCTGCGCCAGCGCGCCGGTGATCGAGGCGCGCGAATTGGCGCGCAAGGGGCGCTACGCGCTGGTGGAGATCTATAACAAAGAATGGGGACGGGCCAACAACTGCGGCACCGGCTCGCAAACGGCGCTGCATGGACGGGACGCGGATCTCATCGCGGCGATAACGAAATGGATTGCGCGCGAGCCCTTGCCCGAGGCGATCGGCGATCCGAAGGTCGGCGTCGCCTTCAACGAGCAGGTCCACTTCTTCGATTCCGGCTCCGGGCTCGGCAGCAACCGCCTGGAAATGACGCTCTACCTGCCGCGCGGCGCCGGCCCGTTCCCGCTGCTGGTATTCAACCATGGCGATATCACGTCTGAAAGCTCGCATATCCGGCGCAAGGCGCGCGTGCGCGACTTCGATTTTGCGACCGTGTTTCTCGATCTGGGGGTCGCGGTGGGGTTTCCGGCGCGCCCGGGCGTCGGCATGTCGCAGCGCAGCTACCAGCGCGATTTCTCGCGCAACGACGGCGACGCGCTCTACAAGGGCAGGGTGCACGCGAAGGAAATCTTTGCCGCGGTCGAATATCTGCGCAAGCTGCCGCAGATCGCACGCGACCGGATCGTGCTCTCGGGGCAATCGGCGGGGGGCTTCGCATCCTCGACCGCGGGGGGGATGAACCCGGATTGGCTGGCCGGGGTGATCAATTTCGCCGGCGGCAGAACCGATATTCGCCAGGGCGAGCAGGCAAGCGGACAGAACCGCATGATGATCGAAGGCTTCGCCGAGCTCGGCCGCACCACGCGCGTGCCGGTGCTGCTCGTATTCGCCGAGAACGACAGCCGCTACAGCGCCGAAACCATCCGCGCCTGCCACGAAGCGTTCGTGCGCGAAGGCGGCAAGGCGACGCTGGCGCTCTACCCGCCGCAGCCCGGCGATGGCCATTTCGTCATCACCAATCGCGCGCTCTGGAGCGGCGAAGTGAAGCGCTATCTGGTGTCCATCGGCCTGGCGACGGCGGAGAACTGACATGTTCCGCAAGATCCTGATCGCCAACCGTGGCGAGATCGCCTGCCGGGTGATTACGGCCGCGCGCGCCATGGGCGTGCGAACGGTTGCGGTGTACTCGGACGCGGACCGTGACGCGCGCCACGTGGGGCTCGCGGACGAGGCGCGCCGCATCGGCACGCCGGAAGCGCGCGCGAGTTACCTGAATATCGAGGCGCTGCTTGGTGCCGCGCGCGAAACCGGCGCCGAGGCGATCCATCCAGGCTACGGCTTCCTCTCGGAGAACGAACGATTCGCGGCGGACTGCGCAAAAGCCGGGTTCGTTTTCATCGGCCCGAAGCCGGAAGCGATCGCCGCGATGGGCGACAAGTCCGCGGCCAAGCGCCTGATGGAAAAAGCCGGCGTACCGCTGGTGCCCGGCTATCACGGCGAGAATCAGGACCCTGCTTTGCTGCTCAAGGAAGCCGGCAAGATCGGGTATCCGGTGCTGATCAAGGCCTCGGCCGGCGGCGGCGGCAAGGGCATGCGCATCGTCGAGGCGGCGGCCGGCTTTGCAGGCGCGCTCGAATCGGCCCGACGCGAAGCCAAGGCCGCCTTCGGCGACGACCGGGTGCTGCTCGAGAAATATCTCGAACGCCCGCGCCATATCGAAGTCCAGGTCTTCGGCGATACGCAGGGCAATGTCGTCTACCTCTTCGAGCGTGACTGTTCGGTGCAGCGCCGCCACCAGAAGGTGCTGGAGGAAGCGCCAGCTCCCGGCCTGAGCGCCGCGCAGCGCATGAAAATGGGCCAAGCCGCGGTAGCCGCGGCGAAGTCCATCGGCTACACGGGCGCGGGCACGGTCGAATTCATCGCCGCACAGGACGGCACCTTCTATTTCATGGAAATGAACACGCGCTTGCAGGTTGAGCATCCGGTGACCGAAATGATCACCGGACTCGACCTGGTGCAGTGGCAGCTCGCCGTTGCCGCGGGTGAGCCCTTGCCGCTGCAGCAGAAACAGCTTGCCTTCAACGGCCACGCCATCGAAGCGCGCATCTACGCCGAGAATCCGGCCAAGGGTTTCCTGCCCTCTACCGGTACGCTGCGGCACCTGCGCATGCCGGAAGGAAGCGAATTCCGCGTTGCGCCGACCGGATCGCCAGCGCCGGCGCGCGTGGATTCCGGCGTGCGCCAGGGAGACGTCATCACGCCGCACTACGACCCGATGCTGGCAAAACTGATCGTCTGGGGCGAGGACCGCGGCGTTGCGCTTGGGCGCATGCGAAACGCGCTGGCCGCGGTCGAGATCATCGGCGTGTCGACGAACGTCGAATTCCTCGCGCGCACCGTCGCGAGCAAGGCTTTCTCGGGCGCCGACCTGGACACCGGTCTCATCGAACGCTCGCGCGCGGAGCTCTTTCCCGCCGACACGGGCGCCAGCGACGAGGACCTCGCCGCCGTGGCGTTCGCGGAGTTGCTCGCCGAGGCAGCGCTGGCCGCGGCACAGGCGAAGAATTCGGCCGACCCCCACTCGCCGTGGAATATCGTCGACGGCTGGCGGCTGAACCTGGGCTCGCACCACGAACTCGTGTTCGCGCAGGGAGAGAAAACCCACTTGGTGCAGATCCATTTTGCGCCGGAGGGGTACCGCCTGAGCGTGAGCGGCCGCGTGTATGCGCTCGCCGGCCGCGAGGAAGCCGGCGTACTGCAGGTGAGCCTCGACGGCGCCGCATTCCGCGTGCGCGCGGTGCGCGACGGCGCCGACTGGCACCTGTTCCGGGACGGCGCGCACCGCGTTCTCACGCTGCAAAGCGCCCAGGGCGCGCCCGAGCCAGGCATCGTCGCCGGATCGCTGGCCGCGCCCATGCCCGGCAAGGTGCTCCAGGTGCTGGTGCAGGCAGGCGCCAAGGTCGCCAAGGGCGCGCCGCTCGTCATCCTGGAAGCGATGAAAATGGAACACACCATTGCCGCGCCGCGCGATGGAAGAGTCGCGGAGATCTACTTCAAGGCCGGCGAACAGGTGAGCGAAGGCGCGGAACTGCTGCGCCTTGAGGAGAGCAACGGATGACGCAAACCCTCGCACTGATTCGGCAGCGGCTCTTCAGCTCCGTGCTCTCGGACTGCCTGGATGCCGTGGGCTATCGCAACCAGGCGATGCACGCCGGCATCCGCCCGCTGGACGAGTCGCTGGTGCTCTGCGGCCGCGCGCGCACCGCGCTTTACGTGGATGTCTACGACGCGCCCGAGGGCGAGAATCCCTATGAGCTGGAGATCCAGCTGGTGGACGACCTCAAGGCGGACGAAGTGCCGGTATTCGCCTGCGGCGCGTCCGGGCGCATTGCGCCCTGGGGCGAGCTGCTGTCCACAGCGGCAAAGGCGCGCGGCGCGGCGGGGACCGTGATGGACGGCCTTACGCGCGATGTGCGCGCGATCCGGGACATGAAGTTCCCGGTATTCGCGAACGGCATCGGTCCGCTCGATTCCAAGGGTCGCGGCAAAGTCGCGGCGCTCGACGTTCCGGTGGAAGTCGCCGGCGCGCGCGTGGCGCAGGGCGATCTCGTCTTCGGCGATGCCGATGGCGTCGTGGTGGTGCCACGCGCGGTGGAGGCGCAGGTCATCGCGGCGGCACTCGCCAAGGTCGCCGGCGAAAACGCCACGCGCGAAGCCCTGGCGCGGGGCGAGAAACTGGCCGACGTCTTCAGGCGCCACGGCATCCTGTAGCATTCCCGCATGAGCAGTCTTCCGCGCAAGGTTCGAATCGTCGAAGTCGGCCCGCGCGACGGGCTGCAGAACGAGAAGGGCGAAGTGCCGACAGCGGTGAAGCTCGAGCTCATCGGGCGCCTCGCCGACGCAGGCCTCCCGGCGGTCGAAGCCACGGCCTTCGTGTCGCCGAAGTGGATCCCGCAGATGGCTGACCACACCGAGGTGCTGGAGCGAATCCGCAGGAAGCCGGGCGTTTCCTACCCGGTGCTGACGCCGAACCTGAAGGGGTTCGAGGCGGCACGCGCAGCGGGCGCGACTGAAGTTGCGGTTTTCGGCGCGGCGTCGGAAGCGTTCTCGAGGAAAAACATCAACTGCTCGATCGCGGAATCGCTGGCACGCTTCCGGCCCCTGATTGAGAAGGCGATGCAGGAGAAAATCAAAGTCAGGGGTTACGTCTCCTGCGTCGTCGGTTGTCCCTACGAGGGCGACATCGCGCCGCGAAAAGTGGCGGAGGTGGCCGCCGCGCTCTACGACATGGGCTGCCATGAAGTGTCGCTCGGCGACACTATCGGCGTTGGAACCCCCGGTAAAACCCGCGCGATGATCGAAGCCTGCATGCAACGCATTCCGGTGGAGAAGCTTGCCGGCCACTATCACGACACCTACGGCCAGGCGCTCGCCAATATCTACGCGTCGCTGGAACTCGGCGTCGCCACCTTCGACTCTTCCGTCTCGGGGCTTGGCGGCTGCCCGTATGCCAAGGGAGCCTCGGGCAACGTCGCCACCGAGGACGTGGTCTACATGCTGCACGGCCTGGGCATCGAGACCGGCATCGACCTGGAGAAGGTGGTCGACACGGGAATCTGGATTTCAACCATCCTGCAGCGCACGCCGGGTTCCAAGGCCGGGCGCGCCATCGCGGCAAAGAAAGAAAAATCCGCTTGATCGCCTCGCCCTGCGTCAAGGTCTGCGTGATGGATGCAGAACTGCGCTATTGCGCGGGTTGCCTGCGCACGCTGGACGAAATCGCGCGCTGGGGCGAAATGACCGATGTCGAACGCCGCTTGGTGATGACGAGCCTAGCTTCGCGCCCACGGGGGGAGCGTCTTGTTCAGGAAAGCCCGCATCCCGGCCAGCGCCTCGGGCCGGCGCAATAGGCGCACCAGTTCGACGCTGGCACGGTCCATCACCGCTTCGTCGCTGTTGCTCGCGCACATCAGGGTCAGGCGCTTCGCCGCGGCAAGCGCATCCGGCTCCATCCTGCCGACATCGCGCAACACGCTCTTGAGCGAACGTTCGATGCCAAGCGCGCTGGCGCAGAGCTGCTGGGCCAGGCCCAGACGCTGCGCCGTCGCCGCGTCTGCGATCGCGCCGGTTACCGCGAGGTAACGCACTGCGCCCTCCCCCAGGCGCCGCACGAGGTACGGCAGGACCTGGGACGGAATGAAGCCCGAGCGCGGCTCCGGTATGCCGAACTTCGCCGAGCGGTGCAGGATGACGACATCCGAACAGCAGACCATGCCGAAGCCGCCGCCTACCGCCGGCCCCTCGACGACCGAAATCACCGCCTGCGGAAGCCGGTTGAGCTTTGCCAACACCTTGCCGAAGAGGCGGTAGTCCGCCACGAGCGGATCTGGCCCACTGCGCGGTTTGGGCGGCAGCTTGGACATGGCGCCCAGATCGCCACCCGCGCAGTAGGAGCCACCGCTGCCGCGCAACACCAGCGCACGCACCTTCCGGTCGCCGTGAACGCTATCGACCGCCTCGCCGATCTCGGCCATCATGGCGTGGTTGAGGGCGTTGCGCCGCTCGGGTCGGTTGAAGACGAGATGCGCGGCGCTGCCTTCGCGGCGCAGTACGATGTAGCGATAAGGCATACTCGTCATAGTAAGCGCAGAGGGGAAATTCGATGCAACTCAAGGACAAGGTCGCCATCGTCACGGGCGCCGCGCGAGGACTCGGCCGCGCCTACGCCGAAGCCATGGCGCGCGAAGGCGCGGCGGTGGTGGTGGGTGATGTGCGCGATTGTGCCGAGACGGTGGCGGCAGTCCGCCAGGCCGGCGGGCGCGCGTTCGGCGCCACGCTCGATGTCGCCAGCTTCGCTTCCTGCCAGGCGCTCGCAGATGCCGCCGTCAAGGAATTCGGCCGCGTCGATGCGCTCGTCAACAACGCCGCGCTCTACGCCAACCTGAAGGGCGGTCGCTTCGACCAGCTGGATGAGGCGCAGTGGGACCGGGTCATGCAGGTGAACGTCAAGGGCCTGTGGAACTGCTGCCGTGCCGTCGTGCCGCTCATGCGCGCGCAGAAGTCGGGCTCGGTGATCAACATCTCCTCGCTCGCGCCGCTCTACGGCCTGCCCTACGCGCTGGATTACTCCGTCTCGAAGGGGGCGGTCATCGCCCTGACCCGCTCGCTCGCACGCGAGCTGGGGCGCGACTGGATCAGGGTCAACGCGGTCGCGCCGTCGGCGGTGATGACCGAAGGCACCAAGGAATTCTTCGGCGAGAAACTGGAAAAAGCGAAGCAGGTCATCGCCTCGGGCCAGTCGCTGCAGCGCAATCTTGAAACAGACGACCTCACCGGCACGATCGTCTACCTTGCCTCGGACGCGAGCCGCTTCGTCACCGGCCAGACCATCATGGTCGACGGCGGCACGGTTTTCCTGTAGCGCTCAGAGGTTGCCGAAATCGCCGTGCCGGCCCTTGCCCGAGGCGAAGCGCGCGGCGCCGGCTGCGCCCTCGGCGTAAAAAGCAGGAATGCCGTTGGTCCACTCCTTGCGCATCGCGTCGCGCAGCGATAGGCCCTCCTGCGCGTAGACCGAGCGCCGGTCGGCGCGCATGCAGGCCTGCGGAAAGCGCGCGATCTCCTGTGCCAGCGTCTCGGCGCGCTGCCGGGCCTGGCCATCGGGCACCACGTGTTCACACAGGTTGATGCGCAGCGCCTCTTCGGCCGTCACCTTGCGGCCGGTGAGAATGAGATCGAGCGCGCGGCCGCGGCCGACGATGCGCGGCAGGCGCACCGTGCCGCCGTCGATCAGCGGCACGCCCCAGCGCCGGCAGTAGACGCCGAAGTAGGCGGACTCCTCCATCACGCGCAGATCGCACCACAGCGCAATTTCGAAGCCGCCCGCAACCGCAGGGCCGGCGACGGCCGCGATCACCGGTTTGTCGAGAACCAGTCGCGTTGGCCCCATTGGCGCGCGTGGCAGCGGTGCGCGCTCGTCGGCCGGATAGGAATTCGCATCGATCCGGCTGCCCTGCGCAGCGTGCTTGAGGTCGAAACCGGCGCAGAATGCGCCGCCTTCGCCCCAAAGTACCGCGACCGCCGCCTCGTCGTCGCGCTCAAAACTGAGGAACGCAGCCTCAAGTTCCGCCGCACTGGCTGGGTCCATCGCGTTCTTCGCCTCGGGCCGCGAATGAACAACGGTCCAGACCTTGCCCCGTTTTTCGATGCGCACGCTCATGTGGATTTCCTTCCTGACGGAATCGGTTTGCCGCTATCACGCCATTTCACCGCCTCGTGAAAGCCATGCTTCGCCGCGTACTCCCTGAACCAGACCCCCTCCGGCGTATGGCGAGTGATGCCGTCGAACAGCGTCGCCATCATCTGCGTGCTGGCAAGGCCCATGTTGTCGTAGGCCTGGTTGATCATGAGCTTCTGCATCATCAACTGGTTCTTCGGTACGCCCGCCATGCGCCTTGCAAGCGCATCCACCGTCCTGTCGAGATCCTTCGCGGGCACGGCCTGATACACGAGGCCCATTTTCTCGGCGGCCTTGCCATCCACCGTGTCGCCCGTCAGGAGCATCCGCTTCGCCCTCTCCGCGCCCAGGCGATACACCCACATCGCCGTGGTCGGGCAACCCCAGACGCGCGCCGGCATATAGCCGATCTTCGCGTCCTCGGCCATGATCACGATGTCCGCACATAGCGCGATATCACTGCCGCCGGCCACCGCGTAGCCGTGCACCTTGCAGATCACCGGCTTGTAGCTGCGCCAGAGGGCGAAGAAATCGTCGGTATTTCTCTTCATGCCGCGATAGTCCCGCATCGGATCCCAGGGCATGGCCTGGGTCCAGCGATTGGTGCGATCGCCCTCGGCAAACTTTTTCAGGTCGTAGCCGGCGCAAAAAGCCTTGCCCGCACCCGCCAACACGATCACGTGGACGCGGTCGTCCTCGTTGGCTTCTTCCACTGCGCGCCGGATCTCGCCTGGCATCTTGTCGTCGATCGCGTTCAGCCGAGCCGGCCGGTTGAGCGTGACGCGGGCGATGCGGCCCGCGACCGCGTATTTGAGTGTCGTGTATCGCATGGAACCTCCCTGCGGATAGGATAGCAATCCATGCGCAAAGCCATGTGGTATTTCGATTTCGTTTCCCCCTTCGCCTATATCGGCCTGCATCGCCTGAAGGAACTGCCTGCCGACCTCGTGCTCGAGTACCGCCCGGTGCTGTTTGCGGGCCTGCTCAATCACTGGGGGCAGAAGGGTCCGGCCGAGCTCCCGACCAAGCGCCGCCACACCTATCGCTGGAGCCACTGGTGGGCGCACAGCCTCGGCATCCCGTTGCGTTATCCGGCCGCGCATCCCTTCAATCCGCTGCATCACCTGCGCCTCGCCATCGCCTGCGGCTCAAAGCCCGAAGCCGTGCGCAAAATCTTTGATGCGATCTGGAACACCGGCGAGGACGCGTCGGATCAGGGAAAGTTCGCGGCTTTGTGCGCAGAGTTGGGGGTAACGGCCGACGCGCTCGCCGCCCCGCAGGTCAAGGATGCCCTGAAAAAGAACACCGAGGCCGCGGCCCGAGCCGGCGTTTTCGGTGTGCCGACCATCGAAGTGAATGGGGAACTCTTCTGGGGCGCCGACTCGATGGAATTCCTGCGCGCGTTCCTCGCCGATCCAGCTGCGGTGCACAACCCCGAGATGCGCCGCCTCGACGCGCTGCCGGTGGGCGCGGCGCGGAAAACCGGATAGGGGGTCGAGTTGCCTTATCTGCACCTCCTCACGTACTAAGCGAAAATCAGCCTTACTCCGCGTTCCGCTCCACGCTGTACACGCCCACCGGCTGGGTCTTGCCGCGCAGCACGATGTCGCCGATCAATTCGAGCCGATACGGCGCGCCGACGAGCCGATCCTTCACGGCGTCGGTGACAAGCAGGGCTTTGCCGTGCTCGTTGCAGAGCGCTTGCACGCGCGCCGCGGTGTTGAGCACGTCGCTGTGGTACACGATGGCGCGTTTCAGCACGCCCACTTCGACGACGGTGACGCGCCCCAGATTGACGCCTGCCTTGAATTCCGGCGACAGCCCGTACGCCGTCTCGTAATGCGCGCGCCGGGCCGCGAGCCGTTCGGCGAACTGAAAATAGGCCCTCAGGCAGTTGGCGTCCGCCGCCGCGAGTCCCACCGGCCAGGACAGCACCGCCTCATCGCCCACGTACTGGTACACCTCGGCGCGGGTCGTCAGCAGCACCGCGGTCAGGTCCCGAAAGCAGTCCTGGATGAGGCGACTGTAGAGGCGATGCCCCAGCCGCTCCGCGATCGCGGTCGAGGACTTCAGGTCGAGGAACATGAACGCGCGCTCCTCCACCACCGGCTTGCGGTAGCGCCCGACGAGCAGGTTGGTGAAATCGACGTAACCGATCTTGGCGCGCAGGGTGTGAAATACCGACAGCGCGAAATTGCCGATCAGCGCGCCGAGCATCAGGAACTGCACCGTGGCGCTGAAGACATACCGGGAATAGCCGACTTTCGCCGGGTCGATGTTGCCCCTCGCCACGTCAAGGTAGTAGTTGGCGTACGAGATCGCGGCCAAGGCGAGGCCGCAGACGATGAAGAGGTAAAGCGTGCGCAGCAGGATGATCCTGCTCAGGGCGTTGTCGTAAAAGCGCAGCGACTCCAAGCGAAGTTCGACGGCGGTGTAAACGATCCCGACGCACAGGCCGAGTATCGCGCCGTTGACGAAAATCCTGCTGGCGGGGATCCGTACCGGCAGGTCGATGAAGGCCATACTGCCAATGTCGTGGTAGCGCACCCCGAGAATGAAGGTGAACAGCCCGATCCAGAACAGCACGTTGGCGAGCAATCGCCTGGCGCTGAACGACGCCAGGCGAACTTCGGGATTGACTTCAGCCCCCCATGTCGTAGAAGAACTCCTCGCGCACGATTTTCCCGCCGCGGATGGTATAGAGGCCGACTTCGTTCATCTTCATGCGCTTACCCGAGGGCCTGTTGGTCACGTCGTACTGGAAGCCGACGACAAACCGGTCGCCGTGAGGCCAGGGGCCCGTGACCGAATGAGCGGCGGCCCCCCGGTTCCGATCATGCCGCGCCTGCGAGCGGCGCCGCGGCGCGCGGTAGCCACAGCGTGACCGCGGTGCCATGCCCGGGCTCGCTTTGCAGCTCGGTGTGCCCCCCCTGCAGCTCGACGATCTCCTTGACGATGGCGAGGCCGAGGCCGGAGCAGGGAACGTTGCCCGAGGGGTCGGCGCGGTAGAAGCGCTCGCAGGCGCGCTGCAGTTGCGCCTGCGTCATTCCGATGCCGCCATCGGTCACGCGGATGCCGATGCAGTCCGCGGGACCGCCTTCGGTTGCCGGTTCCACGGTAATCGTCGAACCGGGAGGCGAGTACTTGCAGGCGTTCGAGAGCACGTTCAGCAGCGCCTGGCGCGTCTTGTCGGGATCCACGTTGACGAACCAGTCCGCCGGCGGCGGACTCATGCGCAGCGAACGGGCGCCGGCGCCGGCGGGCTCGGCGTTCACCACCTCCTGGACCAATGAGGCAAGCGGCTGCGCCGAGACCCGGAAATCCTTGCCCTGGCGCGCCTCGATGCGGGCGA
>SBAS01000122.1 GCA_005240145.1 Nitrosomonadales bacterium
ATGCCGCCCAGCGCGGTAAAAGCCCGCGTATGCGCGTCAAACAACATCTCATGGCTCTGCGTCGGGTACGCCTGCACGACGAAGGCGCGGCTCGCGCATTGACCTTGCCCCTGTTTTCCGTATCCCATAGCCCCCTCACCCCTGTCCAGCAGAGAGATCTTTATGCCATCGACCCTGTTTTTATTTCTTTCAATAACAGAAAGGCAAATTCCCATCGCTTCGTGGTGGTCCCTCTTTCCCCAGTAGCCTTCCAGCGCGGGATCGAACATCTCGCCCAGCCAGTGGATGATCACCGGCCGCTTTACCTGGCCAAGGATGCGGTCGTAGACCTTCGCATAGTCATCGGGCGATCTTGCGCCCGCCGCCAGAGCGCGGCTCGCCATGAGGATGATCCGGCCGCCGAGTTTTTCTATGGCGGCGCATTGCATTTCATACGCCGAAATGACTTCCGGAATCGATGCACTTCCCTGCAAATGATCCGTTCCCGCACCCGATGCCACCACGGCCTCCGGCACGGCTTCGAGTGTCCTGCGGATCAACTCAAGCGAGTTCGTCCAGTCCAGCCCCATGCCGCGCTGCGCGGTGTCCATGGCTTCGGCGATGCCGAATCCCCAGGACGACAGGTGCCGGCGGTAGGCAATCGTCGCGTCCCAGTCGATCGCCGCCTCCAGCCACGGTTCCTATGCCGAGCGCGGGTCGGCGACCACGTGCGCCGCGGCGTAAGCGACTCTCGTGAAAGGGCCGGCAGGTTTCCTGAACTGCTGCGGCTCGCGTACGGGGTAATCCTCCACCGAACCGCCGCGGGGCAGCTTGAGCGTAAGAATGGTGTCGCGCTTCATGCCTTGAGCCTCGGCACGTCGAGCCATTTCTTCTGTTTCCAGCTCTTCAATCCCAGTTCGGCGAGTTGCACGCCCTTCGCGCCTTCGAGCAAGCCCCATCGGAACGGCCCCTCACCCGCGACATGGCGCAGAAACATTTCCCACTGCACCTTGAAGGCGTTGTCGTATTCCTCGCCCGCCAGCTCCTGCCAGCCTTCGAAGAAATTGATGGGCTGAGGAATATCCGGGTTCCAGACCGGTTTGGGGGTTTTTTCATAACTTTGAAAAAAACATTTTCGCAAACCGGCGACCGCACTTCCCTTGGTACCGTCCACCTGCAGAGTAAGCAGGTCGTCGCGGCGCACGCGCACCGTCCATGAAGAATTGAAATGCGCGATCGCGCCGCCGGCCAGCTTGAACGTAGCGTAGGCAGCGTCGTCGGAGGTTGCCTTGTACTTCCTGCCGCCTTCGTCCCAGCGAAAAGGGATGTGCGTTGCGCCCAGGCAAGACACCGACTGCACTTCGCCGAACAGGTTGTCGAGCACGTAGCGCCAGTGGCACAGCATGTCGAGGATGATGCCGCCGCCGTCCCGCTTGCGGTAATTCCACGACGGCCGCTGCGCAGGCGGCTGGCCCGAGTGCGCATCGCCCTCGAATACCCAGTAGCCGAACTCGCCCCGCACCGAGAGGATCTTGCCGAAGAAGCCTTCGTCGCGCAGCTTTGCCAGCTTCAGCAGCCCCGGCAGCCAGAGCTTGTCCTGCACCACGCCGTGCTTGATTTTCGCCTGCTTCGCCGCCTTGTAGAGGTCCATCGCCTGCGCGAGCGTGGTCGCCACCGGTTTCTCGCAGTACACGTGCTTGCCCGCCTTGATCGCCTGTTTAAGAAGCTTCGGACGAAGTTGCGTCGAGGCGGCATCGAAGAAGATTTCGTCCTGCTTCGACTCAAGGGCTTTCTTCAAATCAACAGAAAATCTTTCTATGCCGTGTTGCCTCGCCAGTTTTTCTATTTTTTCTGCGTTCCTTCCAATCAGGATCGGGTCCGGCATGAGTCGCGAGCCGTCCTTCAGCGCCACGCCGCCCTGCTTGCGGATTACGAGGATCGAGCGGATGAGATGCTGGTTCATGCCCATGCGCCCGGTGACGCCGTGCATGATGATGCCGACGCGCCGGGTGTTCATTTCTTTTTCGCCAGCCCGAGGCTGTTGATGATCTTGCGCTCCTTTTCGTACTGCTCGTGCGCCCATTTGGTATAGCTTTCGCTCGACTGGTACCAGACCGGCTGGTTGTATTTCTCGAGCGTCTTCAGGTGAATCGGATCCTCGAGCCCCTTCTTGAAAGCGTCGTGCAGGGCTCTCACCACTGCGGGCGGCGTCGCCGCCGGTACGCCGATGCCATAGGGACTTGTGGAAACGATGCCATAGCCCAGTTCGCTCAGCGTCGGCACCTCCGGCCAGACCGCGGCGCGCTTCTCGGTGAACACGGCCAGCACGCGCGCCTTGCCCGCCGCCACATGCGGCACCGCCCCGGTGGAGTCGACCGCGACATTCAGGTGACCGCCCAGCATCCCGGTCAGCATGTCCGCGCTGCCCTTGTAGGGAATGTGATTGAACTTCGCGCCCTGCGCCGCGGACAGTTCCTCCATCGCCAGGTGCACCGTGCCGCCGATGCCGTGCGAGCCGTAGCTGATCCGCTCGGGATAGGCCTTCGCGCTGGCGACCAGGTCGGCCATCGTCTTCCACGGTGCGTCGGCACGGACAATCACCGCGAACACGTAGCCGGAGACGCCCATCAGGTAACGGATGTCCTTGATGGGGTCGAAGGCGACGTTCTCCATGTGCGGCAGTCGCAACACGGTGATCGGGATCATGCTCACCGTGTAGCCGTCGGGCCTGGCGTTCACCAGCGCCGCCGCGCCCAGCGTGCCGGTGGCGCCCGGCCGGTTCTCGACCACCACCTGCTGGCCCAGGTACTTCGAGGTTGCCTCCGCAAGCGCGCGGCCGGCGATGTCCGTGGGCCCGCCCGCCGGAAACGTGACCAGCAGCGTGACCGGGCGCGACGGAAACGTCTGAGCATTCGCTCCCGCAATGAAGAGGCAAAGGAAAAACGCCAACAGGTATCTCGTCATTTCATGCTCCTCATGGAATTCCAGTCCGGCATCGCGGCACTGGCATAGCCGTGGCAGGCAAGCGAACCGATCGCCAGTTCGCCCTTGTTGATTTTCATGCGCACCGCGCCGTGGCGGCGCTCGTACAGATCCGGATGCGCGGCGAGGAATTCGTCTTGCTCCGCCGCGGCGAGCCCGGCCATCCCGTTCACGTAATGGTGCCCGTTGCGCTCTACGTGCGTAATGCCCAGCAGCGAAACCAGCGCCAGGTCCTGCTGCAGCGCGAGCCCCGGCTGGATGGTGAGATCTTCGCCGCTCATGAAGTATTCGTCGCCCCAGGCGGCGCACCTGGCGCGGTTGATGAGGGATTTGTAGATGCCCTTGCAGGTCTTGGAAGACACGCCCTTGTAGCCCAGCGCCTTGGCGCGCGGGAACGCATCCAGCGAATCGTCCGACTCGTCGATGACGAGCGGCTTGTCGATGCCCGCGACCCTGGTCGCAAGCGCTTTTTGCCGTTTCACCGGCTGCTCGATGAAGAGGATGCCGGCCACCAGCCGCCTGAGCCGCGGCTCGGCCTTCATCTTCGACCAGAGATCCGCCACGCCCGCCATGTCCTCGTACTGCTCGTTGCCATCGAGGGATGCCGCATAGGGCTGCGCAATCCGGTCGAGCACGGCGGCGATCGCGCTCAGGCGCTCGACGTCCGCGCGCGCATCGCCGCCCACCTTGAGCTTGAACCAGCGCTGGCCGTACGCCGCCACCACTTCCTCGAGCGTTTCGGGCAGGCCATCATTGACGCGCTCCTTCTGATCGGCGGCGGTGATCGGATCGACCAGGCCGACGGTGTGGCGGGCAGCAATTCTTTCTGACGGTTTTAAGCCTGCGAAAGTTTTTTCCAGATCCAGTCCTTCAAACATCCCCGCTCCGACCACATTTTTCTGCATAGCTTCATAGAAGGACACTCCAAGCGCACGGCACAATGCATCGAGCACCGCCCGGTCGATGAGCGCGGGACCGTAATTCTCCACCAGCCCCGTCGTCGGAGACAAGTGCTGCCACGCGGTGGCCATGCCATGCGCGAGGTACTGGCCCCGCGCCGCGCGCAGCGAAGCGCGCAGCTGTGCGTAGTTGTCCTCGTTCGAGAGCGCTGGATTTTTGTCGAACCATTTTGGCGCGAGCAGTTCGGCGGCGGCGCCTTCGGCCTGCCTGCCATCCTCGGTGCGGATGCGGCAGCGCGCGAAAACCTGCGGCGATTCGGTGAGCGTCACCACGCCGAAGCGAAACGGCATGCGCAGCCGCACCTCGCGTTCCAGGAAGTCGATCGATTCAAGTTTCAGCTTGACGGCGCCCATGGCGGGTCCCATGCCTTAACCGGCTCGTTACAACCTTTCGGCGCGCCAAGGACGGCGGACCAGCTGCCGCGCTATTCCGACCCGCCGACCAGCCTGTTCCAGGAAGCCACTGCACCGCCCGCGGGGTAGATCTTCGTCTCAACGCGCACGGAGTCCTCCAGCGCCTCATGCTGATGCACGACGCCCATGGGATGGATGTAGGTATCGCCCGCCTCGACGATGAAGGACGTGTGGCCGATAAGCATTCTCACGCGCCCCTGCTTCTGATAGACCACGGAATGATGGTCAGGATGCTGATGCGCCGTGTCCACCGCGCCCTTGGGGCGGGAGGCTTCGAAGCTGATCACCGTATCCGTTGCCATCAGAACCTTGACGGTATCGACGCCATCTTCACGCACGGCGTAATTGGGTTTCAGCTTGCGGCCCGTGCGCTTCGAGCCGCGCACGACCAATTTGCCGATGTCATCGCCGTGCATGAAAGCAATCGGCCCCTTGACCGCAGACACCACCGCGAGCCGGTTCTTCTTGCGTGACATCGTGGACATCCTGGCAGCGCGCATATCTCCCCCGCTCTTGCCCCGCGATTCTACCTTCCGCCGGGTGACACGATCATGCCTTCAATGCAGGTTTGGCGGGGCGCAGCGGCGCGACGACTTCATTGCAATGCGCGATTCTCACGCCGCGCTCCCAGTCAGCCGAACAGCGCCTTGCCCCAGGCTGCGTTCCAGTCCTGGCCGCTGACGTCGGTCTCGCGGCCATCGGCCTCGTAGAACTTGTTCGGGATCTGGAAAATCGCGAGCATCAATCCACCCTTCGGGCCAACCCAGGCTTCGTGGCGGCTGCCGGGCGGGCGCCAGACGAATTCCCCGGCCTTGCACTCGCCTTCGCCGCAGACGAGGTTTCCCTCCAATACATAGGTCTGCTCGATGCGCATGTGCTCGTGGTCGGGCAATCTGGCGCCGGGGGCGAATTTCATCAGCGCGGTGACGACGCCCGTCTCGCGATCCACCACCAGCGTCTTCGCCTCGACCCCGGCAAAGCGCGTCTTCTCCCAGGGCAGTCCGGCGACATCGACGAAGCGGCTCGCCAGCGGCGGCAATTGGGCATGGTTCTTTGCGTTCGGCGTCAGTGCGTTCATGGCTTCTTGTGCTCCCCTACCTTGACGATCTTCATGGTATTGGTGCCGCCGGACTTGCCGATCGGCTCGCCGATGGTGAGCACGATGAGGTCGCCTTCCTTGACCACACCGTTCTCGACCAGCACCTTTTCCGCCTCGCCGAGCAACTCCTCGCGGTCGTGACCAACGTACTTCACCATCAGTGGGTAGACGTCGCGGTAGAGCGAACAGCGATAACGCGTCGCGGTCTGCGCGGTGAGTGCATAGATCGGCACGCCGCAGTTCAGCCGGCTCATCCACAGCGCAGTCGAGCCCGACTCGGTGAGCGTGGCGATCGCCTTGACCTTGAGGTGGAAGGCGGTGAAGAGTCCCGCCATCGCGATCGACTGGTCGACGCGCGTGAAGACGCGGTTGAGGAACTCCTGCTCCAGCGCGACCGGCTGCGAAGCTTCCGCCTCGACGCAGATGCGGTGCATGGCCTCGATCGCTTCGACCGGATACTTGCCACTCGCCGATTCGGCCGAGAGCATCACCGCGTCGGTGCCGTCGAGCACCGCGTTGGCGACGTCGGAGACCTCGGCGCGCGTCGGCACCGGGCTCTCGATCATCGACTCCATCATCTGCGTCGCGGTGATGGTGAGCTTGTTGTTCTCGCGCGCCAGGCGGATCATCTTCTTCTGCAGCGCGGGCACCGAGGCGTCGCCGACCTCGACCGCGAGATCGCCGCGCGCGACCATGATGCCGTCGCAGGCGTTCATGATGTCGAGCAGCGCGGCATGGGTCACCGCCTCGGCGCGTTCGATCTTGGCGATGAGGAAGGCCTTGCCGCCGGAGGCGCGCAGCAATTCCTTCGCCATGTACATGTCGGCGCCGGTCTTGGGAAAGGACACGGCGAGATAGTCGGCGTTGATCTTCGCCGCAGTGCGGATATCCTCGATGTCCTTCGGCGTGAGCGCGGGCGCGGTCAGTCCGCCGCCCTGCCGGTTGATGCCCTTGTTGTTGGACAGCACGCCGCCGTGGCGCACCGTGGTATGCACTTCTTCGCCACGCACCGAAACGACGTCGAGCACGATCTTGCCGTCATCTAGCAGCAGCACCGCACCCGCGGCGACGTCGCGCGGCAGTTCCTTGTAATCCAGGCCGGCACGCGCCTCGTCGCCCATTTCGCAGGCGGCATCGAGGACGAATTTCTGACCCTTCGCCAGCACGACCTTGCCCTGCTTAAATTTGCCGACGCGGATCTTGGGGCCCTGCAGGTCGCACATGATGCCGACCGTGCGCCCGGTCTTGGTCGAGATCTCCTTCACCATCGCGGCGCGCGCGAGGTGATCTTCCGCGCTGCCGTGGGAGAAATTCAGGCGCACCACGTCCACGCCCGCGCGCACCATGCGCTCGAGCATGGCCGGGTTGGATGACGCCGGGCCGAGAGTCGCGACGATCTTGGTGCTGCGGAGCATTTGTCCAAGTGTATCATCGTGTTACGACTGAACTGGCGAAGGAAAACGAAGGCGCGAAATTTGTCTGACCTGAGGTTCTAAGCGCGCGCCTCCAGGGCTGCAACCGCGGGAAGAGTCTTCCCTTCCAGAAACTCGAGAAACGCGCCGCCCGCCGTCGAGATGTAGTCGATCCCGTTGGCAACGCCGAACTTGTGGATCGCGGCTATCGTGTCGCCGCCGCCGGCGATGGAGAACGCCTGCGAATCCGCGATCGCGCGCGCGATCGCTTCGGTGCCCTTCCCGAACTGGTCGACCTCAAAGACGCCTACCGGGCCGTTCCAGACGATGGTGCCCGCGTTTTTCAGGATTGCCGCAAGCCGCATCGCGCTCGTTGGCCCGATGTCGAGAATCATCTCGTCGCCCTCGACCGAGTCGACGCGCTTGACCTCGGCACGCACACGGGCCGAGATTTCCGTTGCCACCACCACATCCTCTGGCATGGGCACGTCTGTCGCCGCCATGATGCCTTTTGCTTCACCCGCAAGTTCTTTTTCCGCCAAGGATTTGCCGATTTCAAAACCGGAAGCAAGCAAGAACGTGTTCAGTATTCCGCCGCCCACGATCAAGCGATCCACTTTCTTCGCCAGCGCCGACAGCAATGGCAGCTTGGTAGAGACCTTGGCCCCGGCGACGATGGCCACCAGCGGACGCGCCGGATGCGCAAGCGCCTTGCCCAGCGCATCGAGCTCGGCGGCCATCAGCGGGCCGGCGCAGGCGAGCGGCGCGAACTTCGCGACGCCGTGCGTCGTTGCCTCGGCGCGGTGGGCGCTGCCAAAGGCGTCGTTGACATAGACGTCGCAAAGCGCCGCGATCTTGCGCGCCAGAATTTCGTCGTCCGCTTTCTCGCCGACGTTGAAGCGGCAGTTTTCCAGCAGGACGACCTCGCCGGGTTCGACCTTCACGCCGTCGAGCCAGTTTCTGATCAACGCAACCTCGGTGTTCAGATATTCGGAAAGTTTTTTCGCAATCGGCACAAGCGAATCCCTTTCGTCGAAGCTGCCTTCCTTCGGGCGCCCAAGGTGCGAAGTCACCATCACCGCGGCGCCCTTCTCGAGCGCAAGGCGGATACCCGGGACGGAGGCCCTGATGCGCGTGTCGTCGGTAATATTGCCCGCAGCGTCCTGCGGCACGTTCAGGTCGGCGCGGATGAAGACGCGCTTGCCGCGGAGATCCTGGTCCGCGAGCCGTTTGAATCTCATTACTTCGCCGCGTGCAGCGCCGCCGTCACGTCCAGCATGCGGTTGGAGAATCCCCACTCGTTGTCGTACCAGCTGGCGACCTTCACCAGCGTACCGCCGGAGACCTTGGTGAGCAGGGAATCGACGATCGAACTGGCCGGGTGGTTGTTGAAGTCCGACGACACCAGCGGCTCGCTGGTGTACTCGAGAATGCCCATCAGGTCGCTTTCGGATGCCTGTTTCAGCGCCTGGTTCACGGCATCTGCTGTTGTAGGATTCTTGGAAATAAAACTCAAATCAACAATCGACACGTTGATCGTCGGCACGCGGATGGCGTAGCCGTCGAGTTTCCCGTTCAGGTGCGGCAGCACCAGGCCCACCGCGGCCGCGGCGCCCGTCTTGGTCGGGATCATGTTGGTGCTGGCCGAGCGAGCGCGGCGCAGGTCGGAGTGGTAGACGTCCGTCAGCACCTGGTCGTTGGTGTAGGAGTGCACCGTGGTCATCAAGCCGGATACGACTCCGATCCTGTCGTCCAGCGCCTTCACCAGCGGCGCCAGGCAGTTGGTGGTGCAGGAGGCGTTCGAGATCACCGTATCTGAGCCCTTCAGCTCCTTGTGATTGACGCCGAACACCACGGTGCGGTCCACGTCCTTTTCGCCGGGCGCCGAAAGGATCACTTTTTTCGCCCCGGCGCTGATATGCGCGCCGGCCTTCGCTTTGCTCGTGAACAGGCCCGTGCACTCCAGCACGATGTCCACGCCGAGCGACTTCCAGGGCAGCTTTGCGGGATCGCGTTCCGCGACGACCTGGATGTTCTGGCCGTTGACGCGCATCGAGCTGCCGCTGACTTCCACGCTGCCCTTGAAACGGCCGTGCGCAGTGTCGTACTTGAGCAGGTGGGCGTTGGTCTTCGCGTCGCCCAGGTCGTTGATGGCGACGAACTGCAGGTCGTGTTTTCCGGCGCTCTCGTGGAAGGCGCGCAGGATGTTGCGCCCGATGCGGCCAAAACCGTTGATCGCTACCTTGATGGTCATTGGATGACGCTCCTGACGGCTTTCGCCACGTTCTCCGGCGTGAAGCCGAAGTGCTTGAACAGATCCGGCGCGGGCGCCGATTCGCCGAAGCGGTCGATGCCGACCACCGCGCCTTCCAGCCCGACGTACTTGCGCCAGTAGTCGGCCACGCCCGCTTCTATCGCGACGCGGGGCAGACCTTTTGGCAGCACCTCGGCCCGATATGTTTCCGGCTGCCGGTCGAACACGCTGGTCGAAGGCATGGAGACCACCCGCACGGGGAAATCGAGCAGCTTCTGCGCCGCGAGGGCAAGCTGCAATTCCGACCCGGTAGCGATCAGCACGGCCTTCGCGCCAGGTGCATCCGAGAGGATGTAGCCGCCTTTTCGAATCAGATGCGTCGTTGCTTCATTTCTCTTTTCAAACGGCAAATTCTGGCGGGAAAGAAGCAAGGCGGTCGGGCCGCTCTTGCGTTCGATCGCGGCAGCCCAGGCGAACGCGGTTTCGCTCGTATCGCAGGGCCGCCAGACGTCCAGATTCGGGATCAGCCGCAGCGTGGCCGCATGCTCGACCGCCTGGTGCGTCGGGCCGTCCTCGCCCAGGCCGATCGAATCGTGGCTGAAGACGAATATCGTGCGCAGGCCCATGATCGCCGCCATGCGCAGTGAATTGCGCATGTAGTCGGAGAAGACGAGGAAGGTGCCGCCGTAGGGTATGAAACCGCCGTGCAACGCGAGTCCGTTCATGATCGCGCCCATGCCGAACTCGCGCACGCCGTAGAAAAGGTAATTGCCTCCGCCATCCTTGCCGATGGCTTTCGACGCCTTGACCATGGTCAGGTTGGAACCGGTCAGGTCGGCCGAACCGCCGACGAGTTCGGGCAGCGCCGGGACCAGGACTTCCAGCGCATTCTGCGAAGCCTTGCGGGTGGCGATGGTTTCCGCTTTTGAACTTACGTCGGCAGAAATTTCCTGGATTTTCTGCTGAAAGTTCGACGGCAGATCGCCCTTCACTCTGCGCAGGAACTCCGCCGCCAAGGCGGGATGCGATTTCTCGTACTCGTTGAACACGCGCTTCCAGCGCCGTTCGGCGCGCTTGCCGCGCTCGCGCGCGTTCCAGCCCTGCCGTATGCCGTCGGGAACCTCGAACGGGGGGTATTTCCAGCCGATGGCCTCGCGCGTCGCGGCGATTTCCTTCTCGCCCAGCGGTGCGCCGTGCGCGGCGCCGGTGTTGGCCTTGGTCGGCGCGCCCTTGCCGATGATGGTCCTGGCGCAGATCAGTGTCGGCCGGCCGCGTTCGCGCTTCGCCTTGCGCAGCGCGCGGTCCATCGCCTCGATATCGTGGCCGTCGACGCCCGCGATCACCTGCCAGCCGTAGGCCTCGAAGCGCCGGCGCACGTCGTCGGTGTACCACTGCTTGATGCTGCCCTTGTCCGAATCGATGGAGATGCCGTTGTCGTCGTAGACCGCGATGAGCTTGGCGAGGCCCAGCGTGCCCGCGAGCGCGCAGGATTCGTGCGACACGCCTTCCATCATGCAGCCGTCGCCGAGAAAGGCGTAGGTACGGTGATCGACGATTTCGTGCCCGGGCCGGTTGAATTCCGCCGCCAGCAGCTTCTCGGCGATCGCCATGCCGACGGCGTTAGAGATGCCCTGGCCGAGCGGACCGGTGGTGGTCTCGACGCCCGGCGCAAGGCCGAATTCCGGGTGCCCCGGCGTTTTCGAACCGAGCTGCCGGAAGCGCTTCAGCTCCGCCAGCGGCAGATCGTAGCCCGTGAGGTGCAGCAGCGAGTACAGCAACATCGAGCCATGCCCGTTGGAGAGCACGAAGCGGTCGCGATTCGCCCACGCGGGGTTGCCGGGGTTATGCGACAGGTTGCGATGCCACAGCGCCACCGCAATCTCGGCCATGCCCATGGGCATGCCGGGGTGCCCCGAATTCGCCGCCTGCACCGCGTCCATCGCGAGGGCGCGGAGCGCATCGGCCATCTCGCGTTCAGGTGCAGGCGAAATCATCGGCAAACTTATTCGGGGAAGGCGCAAATTATAGCCAAGCGCTTTCCTATAATCCGTCCATGACAGAAATGCCGTTCACCAGCCCGCAGGGATTCGAAGCCGCCGTCGCCGCCCCGGAAAAGGCGGGTGAGGTTCACTGGTTTGTTTTCAAGGGCGACCGCCTTCTGGTCGAGCTTGGCCCCCCCAGTCCGAGACCGTCGGACGACCCCAGGGTGCCGGCGAGGCCAAGCTGGGCGACCCTGCCGGGGTCAGGCACGTTGCATAAAAACAACAATATCTTGTGGTTCGAGCCGGCCCGGACACTATATCTAGGGCGTCTCGCCGGCACCGACTGCTGGGCTGCGGAAGCGCCGGCGGATGCCTCCGGGCCACCGCCGGGACTGGCCTGGGAGGGCCTGCGCGCGCTTTTCTCGGTGCTGGAGGACGCGCATTTCGCCCTCGCCGGGCGCGCCATCCAGCTCCTCGACTGGGATCGCAGCCACCGCTACTGCGGCCGCTGCGGCTCGCCCACAGAGGCGAAATCCGAGGAGCGGGCGCGCGCCTGCCCGGCCTGCAAGCTCTCCGTCTACCCTCGTATTTCCCCTGCGGTGATGGCGCTGGTGCGCCGCAAGGGCGAAATCCTCCTCGGGCGCAGCCCGCACTTCCCGCCCGGCATGTACAGCGCCCTGGCCGGCTTCGTCGAGCCGGGCGAGACGCTCGAGCAGTGCCTTGCGCGCGAAGTGGAGGAGGAAGTCGGCGTGCGCGTGTCGCGCATGCGCTACTTCGCCAGCCAACCCTGGCCGTTTCCGAATTCGCTCATGATCGCGTTCGTCTGCGACTGGGAGTCGGGAGAAATCCGTCCGCAGGCCGGGGAAATCGAGGCGGCCAACTGGTTCAAAGTATTGCAATTGCCAAAACTTCCAAGCAGAATCTCGATTGCGCGCAGGTTGATCGACGCTGTGGTCGAGGAAATGCGCGGCGAGGCGTGAAGAAAGCGCTGAGCAAGCGAGCAAAACTCGCGTGAAACGGGGGCGTTGAAACGAATTGAACGAAAACAAAGCAAGTACGCCGAGAGGCGGACAAGACGGGGCGCAGCCTGAAATTTGTCAAGGGCCGCGCCTTCTCTTTTTCAGGGGGGCACGGACATGAACGGTCTGCATCTCATCGGTGATTTGAGCGCTTGTCGCTGCGACCCGCAGCTGCTGCTCGACGGCAAGCGCTTCGAAGCGATTTGCGTGGAAATGGTACGTGCCGCGGGCCTCACGGTCATGGATGCGCGCTTCCACCAGTTCGACGGTTCCGGCTTCACCGGCGCGGTGGTGCTCGCCGAATCGCACCTGGCGATCCATACCTGGCCCGAGAAAAACGGGCTGACGCTGGACGTCTACGTCTGCAACTACCAGGCCGACAACTCCGCCAAGGCGCGGCAGCTGTTCGACTCGATCGTGGCCCATTTCCAGCCAGGCGAAGTCGCGCGCCACGAGGTCGACCGCGGCGAGCACCTGCTCATGGAGCCGCTCAACGCGTCCACCGGCTTCTATATCAAGGCCGCGCGCCAGGTGGGCGAGTGGCAGACCAAGTACCAGAAGCTGCAGGTCTACGACACGCCGCACTACGGGCGCATTTTCCGCCTCGACGGGTACAACATGACCTCCGAGCGGGAGGAGTTCGTCTATCACGAGAACCTGATCCATCCGGCGCTCGCCGCGCATGCCGCGCCGCGCAAGGTGCTGATCGTGGGCGGTGGCGACGGCGGCTCCTCGGAGGAGGCGCTCAAGCACCCCTCGGTCGAGCAGGTGACGATGTGCGAGATCGACGAGGACGTGGTCAAGATCGCGAAAGAGCACTTTTTCGCGGTGCACCGCGGCGCCTTCGACAACCCGAAGCTGCGCGTGCTCATCGGCGACGGCATGAAGTTCATCCGTGAAACGAACGAGCGCTTCGACCTCATCGCGCTGGATCTCAACGACCCGATGGGGCCTGCCGAGGCGCTGTATTCGGCGGAGTTCTTCCAGCAGTGCCGCGCCGCGCTCGCCCCGGGCGGCGCGCTGGTGCTGCACATCGGCGCGCCCGTGGCGCGCCCCGAGCGTGTAGCGGAGCTCGCGCAGCGCCTGAACGGCATTTTCCGCATCGTGCGCCCCTACACCATGTACATCCCGCTCTACGGCGCGCAATGGGCGATGGCGGTGTGCTCCGACAAGCTCGATCCAAAGTCACTCACCGCGGACGAGATCGACCGGCGCATCGAGCAAAGGAAGCTGCAGGACCTGAGGTTCTACAACGGCGAGACCCACGAGGGCGTGTTCGCGCTGCCCAACTTCATCCGCGACCTGGTCAACCCGCCGCGCCTGAAGCAGCAGGCGCGCGGCCGGCGCCTGGGCGTGGTGAGGGCCGCCGCGAAGTAGCAAAGACTGCTGCAAAACCTCGCGCTAAGACGGGGAGATGTGGGAAGGGGCGCTCGGCGCCCCTTCTTTTTTAGGCCAGCCCCTTCAGGACGTCGCGCACCGTGCCAAAGAGCTGGTCGATCTCCGCTTTCTGGATGATCAGCGGCGGCGCGAGTGCGATGGTGTCCGCCGTGACGCGCATATAGGTACCCATCTCGAAGGCCTTCAGGTGCGCGTCCATGCCGCGCGCGCCCACGACGCCCGCGCGCGGCGAAAGTTCGATCGCAGCGATGAGGCCGATGTTGCGGATGTCCACGACATTGGGACAGTCCTTCAGCGAGTGCGCCCCGTCCTCCCAGTACTTGGCGAGCTCGCCAACGCGCGTGAGCAGGCCCTCGTCCTCGTAGACCTTGAGCGTGCCCAGGCCAGCGGCGCAGGCGAGCGGGTGCGCCGAATAGGTATAGCCGTGCGGCATCTCGATCGCGTTCTCGGGGCCGGCCATGAAGGCCTGGTAGAGGCTTTCCTTCATGAACACCGCGCCCATCGGCACCGTGCCGTTGGTGATGCCCTTCGCCGTGGTGATGAGGTCCGGAATGACGCCGAAGTAGTCAGAGGCGAAGGGCTTGCCCAGGCGCCCCCAGGCGTTGATCACCTCATCGAAAATCAGCAGGATGCCGTGCTTGTCGCAGATCTCGCGCAGTTTCTGCAGGTAGCCCACCGGAGGCACGAACACCCCCGCCGAGCAGGCCACCGGTTCCACGATCACCGCGGCGATGGTGGAGGGGTCGTGCAGCTGGCACAGGCGCTCGAGGTCATCGGCCAATTCCGCGCCGTGCTTGGGCTGGCCGCGCGAGAACGCGTTCTTCGCCGGATCGTGGGTATGGCGAATGTGATCGACGCCGGTCACCAGGGCGCCGAAGATCTTGCGGTTGCCGACCATGCCGCCCACCGCGGTGCCGCCAAAGTTGACGCCGTGGTAGCCCTTCTCGCGGCCGATCAAGCGGATGCGCTGCCCTTCGCCGCGCTGGCGGTGGTAGGCAATCGCGAGCTTCAGCGCCGTATCTACCGACTCCGAACCCGAGTTGGTGAAAAAGATGCGCGTCACGCCCTTGGGCAGCAGCGGTGCCAGCTTCTCGGCAAATTCAAACGCCGCCGGATGCCCCATCTGGAAGGACGGCGCGAAATCCAGCGTCGCCACGGCCTTCTGCACCGCCTCGACGATCGGCTTGCGGCAGTGGCCGGCATTGACGCACCACAGGCCCGAGGTGCCATCGAGTATCTTGCGCCCCTCGGGGGTGTAGTAATACATGCCCTCGGCGCGCGCGAGCAGCCGCGGCGACTTCTTGAAGGCGCGGTTCATCGAGAACGGCATGAAGAACGGCGAATTTTCCAGCGACGTGCCTACGGCTTCGGGGCGAGCTCTCTCGTTCATGGGGGTTTCCTCCTGACGTTGCCTCAATACTAGCGCGACCCCGACTGCCGGAATACACTTTCTGGCGGGGAGGAAGCGATGCGCCTACGCACGAGAAAACGCAGTGCGGCAATCACCCTGGTGCTGGCCGGGAGCGCGGGCCTGGGGGGTTGCGGGTCGCCGGTCGAGCAGCGCGACGCCTATGCGAACCTGCAAGGCTGCGTCAGGGACTGGGGCGACACGTCCCTCTGCGAGCCGGTGAAGGACGGCCGCTACTCCACGAGCTACATGTACGGGCCGCCCTACTACGGCTCCAGCGGCTGGAGTTTCTTCGGCCGTAACCGCTCCATTCCGAGCCCCAACGCCATGGACGTCGCCCGCCTGCAGCCGGGCTCGGTCGCAGCCTCGCCCATGGCGGCGCGCGCTTCGCGCATGGGCATCAGCGGCGGCGGATCCAGCGGCATCTCACGCGGCGGCTTCGGCTTATCGGGCCACTCCTCGTCTTCCTCGGGCAGCTAGCGTGCTTCGTGAAGCACGCCAGCCGCGCGCCAATTGGCGCCAGCGCTGCGAGGCAGCCGGATTCTTTTTCCATTCCATGGGCGGGACCTACTGGGATGAAAGCGCCTGCTACCGCTTCAGTGCCGATGAAGTGGATCGCATGGAAGAAGTTTCCGCCGAGATGCACCAGCTGTGCCTGATGGCGGCCGACGAAGCCGTGCGATCGAAGCGCTTCGCAGAGTTCGCAATCCCCGAAGCCTTCCATGAGCTGGTGGCGCAGTCCTGGCGGCTGCGCGAGCCCACGCTCTACGGCCGCTTCGATTTCAGCTGGGACGGCGAGGGCGAACCCAAGCTGCTCGAATACAACGCCGATACGCCGACCGCGCTGCTCGAGGCAAGCGTGGTGCAGTGGCAATGGCTGGAAGATGTGAAGGACAGCGGGGGCCCTTCCCCGCTGGTGCCGGAATCTGACCAGTTCAATTCCCTGCACGAAAAACTGATCGCCCGCCTGCAAGCCCTGCAGCCGGCCGCCGGCGGCGGCGTGCTGCACCTTTCCTGCGTGCGCGACAACGACGAGGATCTCGGCAACATCGAGTACCTGCGCGACTGCGCGCTGCAGGCAGGCTGGGATGCGCGCCGCATCGACATCGAGGATCTCGGCTGGGACGGCACGCACTTCATCGACCTCGAAGAGACACCGGTCGGCACGCTATTCAAGCTGTATCCCTGGGAGTGGCTGGCGCGCGATGAATTCGGCCAGCACCTCGTCGGCCGCCCGGCCGCGCTGCTCGAACCGGCGTGGAAGATGCTGCTCTCGAACAAGGCGCTGCTGGTGCTGCTCTGGGAAATGAACTACGGCCACCCCAACCTGCTGCCCGCCTATTTCACGCCCGAGCGCTTCGGCGCCGACTACGTGAAGAAACCCCTGCTCTCGCGCGAAGGGGCGAACGTGACGATCCGCAGCCGCGGCGTGGTGCGCGAGCAGCCCGGCGGCTACGGCGGGGAAGGCCATGTCTACCAGGGCGTCGCGCCTCTTCCCGCGTTCGACAACCGCTACCCGGTGATCGGCTCGTGGATCGTGGGCGATCAGCCCGCGGGCATCGGCATCCGCGAGGACGATTCGCCCATCACGCGCAATTCAAGCCGCTTCGTGCCCCACTACTTCACCTAGAGGTGCTGACGATGGACTTCGTGAAATTTTCCCTGGCCGGTTTCGACGAGTTCCTGATCTACGCCGGCCTCGCCATCGCGTTCATCTACCTGTACATGATCGTTTACCTCCGGGTCACGCCGTACAACGAGTTGAAGCTCATCAAGGACGGCAACGTCGCCGCGGCGCTGAGCCTGTCGGGATCGGTTCTCGGCTTCACTTTCCCGCTCGCCGCCGCCATCTTCCAGGCGGTGCATCCCTGGGACATGATGCTCTGGGCCTTCATCGCGGCGGTGGTGCAGCTGCTCGTCTACGTCGCGGTGCGCTACTCGCTGCTCAACGTCATCAGGCGCATTCCCGACGGCCAGGTTGCAACCGGCATCGTACTCGGCACCATCTCCATGGCGGCTGGGCTCCTGAACGCCGCATGCATGACCTACTAGAAAGCTCAACATGACGGCACCTCGTTCCATCGTCGCGGCAAACGCGCCGCAGCGCGCCAGGCCGACCGCGCCGCCTTTTCCGGCGGCAATGGTGGCAAAAACAGTGGGCCGCGAGAAGCGCCCGCTCGGCGAACTGTTCGCGCTCACCAACTTCGGCGTCAACCTGACCCGGCTCGCGCCGGGAGCCTGCTCGGCGCTGCGGCACGCGCACGCCAAGCAGGACGAGTTCGTCTACCTGCTGGAAGGCGAGGCGACGCTGGTGACCGACGCAGGCGAAAGCATCCTCAAGCAGGGGATGTGCGCCGGCTTCAAGGCGGGCACAGGCGATGCGCACCACCTGGTGAACCGCTCGAAGAGGGATGCCGTGTTCCTCGAGGTCGGCGACCGCAGCGCCGGCGACTCGGTGAAATATCCGGACGATGACGTCGTAGGCTATTCCGCGCCGGACGGGAAGTGGCGATACACGAAGAAGGACGGCACGCCTTACTAGGCGCCGAAGCCGTCCGCGACGCGGATGTCCACCAGGTTGGGGCGGCCGCTCGCAAACGCTTCGCGCAACGCAGGTCCGATGTCCTGCGGGTCGGTAATGCGGCGCGCAGCGAGTCCGAAAGACTGCCCGAGCTGCACGAAATCGATCTCGGGATCGCGCAGGTCCATGCCGGTGAACTTGCTGGTGCCGCGCATCGCCACCAGCCGCTCCTTGATAATCCGGTAGCTGCAATTGTTGGCGATGACGTAGGTGATCGGCAGCTTGAGGTGCGCGGCCGTCCACAGCCCCTGGACGCCGTACATCGTGCTGCCGTCGCCGACCACCACCGCCACCGGCCGCCCCGGCAGCGCGAGGCTGACGCCGATCGCGCCCGGCACTGCGAACCCCAGGCCGCCGCTCGCAAGACCGAAGAAGCCGCGCGGATCGCGCACCGACAGGAGGCCCGGCAGCGACACCGTCGAGGTCAAGCCCTCCTCCACGACGATGGCATCCTTCGGCAGCGCCTCGGTGAAGCGCAGCATCAGGTATTTCGGATCGATGGGTTTCGTTTCCGCCGCGAGCATGGCGTCGATCCGCGCCTTGTCGCGCTGCGCGCTCCAGTTGCGCGCTTTCAGTTCGCCAAGGCGCTGCGCCGCGCCCGCGGCCTGGCTCGATGAGCGCTGCGTGCGCAGCAGCGGCAGCAGCGCTGCGAGAGTCTGTTTCACGTTGGCCTGGATCGCGAGGTCGGTGCGGTAGTTCTTGCCAAGCTCCCAGCCGCGCTCCGAGAGGTGGATCACCGGCAGGTTGTCCGGCAGCGGCTCCGTCGGGCTGTAGACCGACATGCGCAGGAGATCGGCGCCGAGGCAGAACAGGAGGTCGTGCGCTTCGAGCACGCCGCGCACCTGCTTTTGCGAGCGCGTGAGCGAGCCCATGCAGGCAGGGTGTTCGGTGG
This sequence comes from Nitrosomonadales bacterium, assembly GCA_005240145.1. Classification (GTDB taxonomy): domain Bacteria; phylum Pseudomonadota; class Gammaproteobacteria; order Burkholderiales; family SG8-39; genus RBG-16-66-20. Next base: position 18,380 of record SBAS01000122.1, read on the forward strand.
GGAATTGCGCGCTGTAGGGGACGGAGGACTGGTAGACCGTAGCGCCCAGCAATTCGGCCAGTTCCGCGGCCTCGGCGAAGGCGTCGTGCGCCGCGAGTTCCTGTCCGGCGATGATCACCGGGCGGTTCGAGGCCAGCAGCATCTCCGCCAGCCGCGCAAGCGTCTCCTCCGACGGGCGCGTCGCTGCGTCGACGCGCACCGGGCGTCCCATGTCCAGTTCCACATCCTGATCGAGCACGTCACCCGGCAGGCTGATGAAGACCGGGCCGGTGGGCGGCGTCAGCGCGACCTTGGCCGCGCGGTGCAGGATGCGCGGCAGGTCTTCGGCGCGCGTCACATCGACCGCCCACTTCACCATCGGCTGTGCGATCGGCACCAACGGATCGTAGAGCAGCGGCTCGAGCAGCCCATGCCCCTGCTCCTGCTGGCCGGCGGTCAGGATGATAGGCGAGCCAGAGAACTTGGCATTGAAGAGCGCGCCCATGGCGTTGCCCAGGCCCGGCGCGACGTGAACATTGGCCGCCGCAAGCCGCCCGGAAGCGCGGCAGAAACCATCCGCCATCGCCACCACCGTCGCTTCATGCAGGCCGAGCACGAATTGCAGCTGCGGGAAATCGGGCACCACTTCCATGATCGGAAGTTCGGTGGTTCCCGGGTTGCCGAAAAGGTGGGTGACCCCTTCGTCGACAAGCAATTGCAGGAATGCGGCGCGACCCGAGGTACGGCGCGTCTGCACTCGCTAGCCGCTGTGGGCGACGACTTTCTGCTTTTGCTCGCCCAGGCCCTTGATGCTCAGGGTCATTACGTCGCCCGGCTTGAGGAACACCGGGTTCGGCTTGATGCCGAGCCCGACACCGGGGGGCGTGCCGGTGCAGATGACATCGCCCGGCATCAGCGTCATGTAGTGGCTCACGTGCGAGACGATCTGCGCGCAGTTGAAGATCATGGTGCGGGTGTTGCCCGATTGCATGCGCTTGCCGTTGACGTCCAGCCACATGTCCAGGCTCTGCGGATCCTTGATTTCGTCGGTGGTGACGAGCCAGGGTCCGATCGGGCCGGCGGTGTCGAAGCCCTTGCCCTTGTCCCATTGCCCGGTGGCCAACTGGAAGGCGCGCTCGGAAACGTCGTTCACCACGCAGTAACCCGCGACGTATTCCAGGGCTTCTGCTTCAGAGACGTATTGCGCCTTTGAGCCGATCACGATGCCGAGCTCGAGCTCCCAGTCAAGCTTGGTCGAACGCTTGGGCTGGATCACGTCGTCGTTCGGCCCGCTGATGCAGGTGGTGGCCTTCATGAAGACGATCGGCTCGGTCGGGATCGGCATGCCGGCTTCCTTGGCATGGTCGGAATAGTTCAGGCCGATGGCAACGAACTTGCCGATGCCAACGAAGGGAACGCCCATGCGCGGGCCGTTGGCGACCACCGCCAGGCTCTCGGGCTTGATCTTGGCGAGCATTTTCAGCCCACGCGGCGAGAGTTCGTTGGGGCCGATGTTTTCCACGATCTTGGACAGATCGCGCAGGCGCCCTTCGGAATCGATGAGGCCCGGCTTCTCGTAGCCGTTCCTGCCATAGCGGCACAACTTCATATCGTCATTCCTCCGTCTATCGAATACATGTTGCCGGTTGCGAATTTGGCTTCGTCGGATGCGAGGAACACGAGGATGCCCGTGATGTCCTCGACCGAGCCCAGGCGCCCCATGGGCTGGCGCGCGATGAAATCCTTCCTCGCCTGCACCGGGTCGGCGAAGGCATTGATGCGATCGCCGAGCGACGGCGTATCCACGGTGCCGGGGCCGATGCAATTGCAGCGGATGCCCTGCTTGACGTAGTCCGCGGCGATCGCCTTGGTCAGGCCGATCACCGCCGCCTTGGTGGCGCCATAGACGAAGCGGTTCGGCAGCCCCTTCAAGCTGGAGGCGATGGAGGACATGTTGATGATCGAGCCACCGCCCTTTTTCAGCATGCCCGGCAGGAGGGCGCGGGTCACGAGGTACATGGATTTCACGTTCAGATTGAAGCTGAAATCCCAGTCCTTGAGGGTGCACTCGAGGATCGTGCCGTGGTGCACGAAGCCGGCGCAGTTGAACAGGATGTCGATCTGCCCGACCTCGGCCGCGACCTTGCCGATGGCCGCCTCGTCGAGGACGTCGAGGACCCTGGTGCGGATGCCGTCCCTGCCTTCCAGATCGGCAAGCGTCTTCGCATTGATGTCGGTCGCCCACACCTGCGCGCCCTCGCGCGCGAACGCGAGCGCCGCGCCGCGGCCGATCCCCTGGCCCGCGGCGGTAATGAACGCGGTCTTGCCTGCAAGTCTGCCTGCCATCGCCCGGGCCTTTACCTGTGTAGTTGCAGCAAAGGGCGCGAATTATATCGCCGCGCCGCTCGTCTCGTCGAAGAAGTGCACGCGCCCCGGATCGAGCGCGACGCGGACGTTCTGGTGCGCCTTGACGCGCACCGAGGGGTCCACCCGCGTCACCATCGCTGCGCCGCCGGCGCGGAAGTTGATGAGAATTTCGTTGCCGAGCGGTTCGACCACGTCCACCGCCGTATCAAAGCAGAAATCGGCGTGATCCGAGCCGCTCGCCAGATGCAGCGCCTCCGGCCGCATGCCGAGCGTCGCGCGCTTGCCGGTGTGCGCGCGCACGCGTTCCACCATCTGCGGGGGCACCTTGAGGCGCAGGCCCGCGGCATCCGCCCACAGGGCGCCGCCCGAGTCGCTGATCGTCACCTCGACGAAATTCATCGCCGGCGAGCCGATAAACCCGGCGACGAACCTGTTCGCCGGCTTCTCGTACAGTTCCAGCGGCTCGCCCACCTGCTGCACCCAGCCGTCCTTCATGACCACGACCCGGTCGCCGAGCGTCATTGCCTCGACCTGGTCATGGGTGACGTAGATCGCGGTAGTCTCGAGGCGCTCGTGCAGGCGCTTCAACTCCACGCGCATCTGCACCCGCAGCTGGGCATCCAGGTTGGAGAGCGGTTCGTCGAAGAGGAAAACCTCGGGATGGCGCACGATGGCGCGCCCGACCGCGACGCGCTGGCGCTGGCCGCCGGAGAGCTGCCGGGGCTTCCTTTCGAGCAGCGGTTGGATGCCAAGGATGTCCGCCGCCTCCCGCACGCGCTTGTCGATCTCGTCTTTCGGATACTTGCGCATCTGCAGGCCGAAAGCCATGTTCTGGTAGACGCTCTTGTGCGGATAGAGCGCGTAGTTCTGGAACACCATCGCGATATTGCGGTCCATCGGCGGCAGGTCGTTGACCACGTCCTTGCCGATCATGATGTCGCCCGAGGTGATTTCCTCCAGCCCCGCTACCATGCGCAGCGTCGTCGTCTTGCCGCAGCCCGAGGGGCCGACCAGGACCATGAATTCCTTGTCGCGGATCTCGAGGTTGACGTCCTTGACGGCGTGAAAGCCGTTCTCGTAGTTCTTGTTCAGATTGCGGATGGTGACGTTGGCCACTGCTTTCAGCCTTTCACGGAACCGGTGAGACCGGTGACGTAGTATTCGACGAAGAACGAGTAGACCAGCGCGACCGGGATCGACCCGAGCAGCGCCCCCGCCATCAGCTGGCCCCAGAAGAAAATGTCGCCGCGGATCAACTCCGACACCACGCCGACAGGCACGGTCTTCAATTCCGCCGAGGACATGAAGATCAGGGCGTAGATGAACTCGTTCCACGACAGCGTGAAGGCGAAGATGCCGGCCGAAAGGATGCCGGGTATCGAAACCGGGAAGATGATCCGAACCATGGCACCGAAACGCGTCGCACCGTCGATGCGCGCGCATTCCTCGAGTTCCTTGGGGATGGTCTTGAAGTAACCCATCAGGAGCCAGGTGCAGAACGGGATCAGGAACGTGGGATAGGTGAGCATCAGCGCCCAGGGCGTGTTGCCCAGATGCAGGTCGCGGATGATGTCGGCGAGCGGAATGAACAACAGCGTCTGCGGCACGAGGTAGGTGACGAAGATCGCGGTGCCGAGGAATTCGGAGCCGCGGAATTTCAGACGCGCCAGCGCGTAGCCGGCGAACATGCCGCAGATGAGCGAGATGAGGGTCGAGACCATCGCGATCAGCATCGTGTTCCAAAGCCAATGCGGGAACGCGGTGGTGCGCAGCAGCCCCTCGAAGTGCTCCAAGGTCGGCTGCAGCGTCCAGAACGGGGTCGCGCTCGCCTGCCGCCAGGTGCGGTAGAGCTCGCCGTCCGGGCGCACCGCGGTCACCGCCATCCAGTAGAACGGGAACAGCGTGAAGACGATGAACACCGCCATCGGGATGTAGAAGACGAACCACTTCTTCCATTTGCGTTCGATCACCATCGGTCAGTGCCCTTCCATGCGCTTCATGAATCGGAGCTGGAACCAGACCACGCCGAACAGCACCGGGAACATGAACAGCGACAGCGCCGCTCCCTCCCCCAACAGCCCCGAAGCGACGCCCACCTGATAGGCATAGGTGGCGATCAGGTGCGTGGAGTTCGCCGGGCCGCCGCCGGTCAGCACGTAGATCAACTGAAAATCCGAGAAAGTCTGGATCACGGAGAACACCACCACCACCAGCGTCACGGGCAGCAGCAGCGGCCAGGTGACGTGCCAGAAACGGTGCCAGGCGTTGGCGCCGTCCAGCGCCGCCGCCTCGTGCAAGTCGGGGCTGATGGTCTGCAGCCCCGCCAAGAGCGTGATGGCGAAGAACGGCATGCCGCGCCAGGTATTGACCAGCACTGCGCACCACAGCGCCCAGTCACCGTCGGACAGAAACGGCAGCCGGTCGGTAATCACGCCGCTGTGATAGAGCAACCAGTTCATGACGCTGAATGTGGGATCGAACATCCAGCGCCAGGCAAACGCCGAGAGGACAGTCGGGATGATGAACGGCAGGAGCATCGATGCACGGATGATCCGCTTGAAGCGGAAGCTGCGGTTGAGCAGCAGCGCGAGCCACATCCCCAACGCGAGCTTGAACACGGTGGCCCAGAACGTGTAGAAGACAGTGTTCTTGAACGCGAGTTGGAAGACGGTGTCGTTCCAGGCCTTGGCAAAGTTTGCGATTCCGACGAACTCACCCGGATCGCCCACCCGGATGCTGGTGAGCGAGTACCACAGCGCCATCACGAACGGGTAGGCAATGAAGATGAGAAGTATGGCCATGCCCGGCACGAGCAGCACGGTGGCGAGCAACTTCTCGCTCTCCAGCCACCTCGTCAAGCGCGACACGCGACCGCGCTCGGCGGGGGCCGCGATGCTCGCGGCGACCCCCGCTCCGGCTACGACGGGATCCTTCAAGGACGGTCGATCAGGTGTAGATCTTGCCCAACTCGCCCGCCGCCCACTTCACCGCCTCTTCGGGCTTCATCTTGCCGCTGGCGGCCTGCGCGTACATCACGGTGATGACGTACTTGTTCCACGCCTCCGCAGCCTTCTTGTCCGGCGCACCGCCAAAGCCCATCAGGCGAGATTGCCCCAAGGGCGCGGTCTTGAAGGGCAGCATTACCGGATCGTTGTTCCACATCGCGTGCTTCTCCCACTCGCGCGTCGGCCCGGTCGCAAAGCCTTTCTGCACCACGAACCACTTCTCATAGTTCTCCTTCTTGTGCGCCCAGCAGAGTAATTCGGTCGCGCCCTTGGCGTTTTTCGAGTACTTCATCACCATCTGGTTGAACGCGGTGTGGTAGGCATGCGCTCCTTTAGGCCCTGCGGGCAGCGGCGCGTGCAGGATGTCGGTGTGCAACGGCGCACCTTTCTCGGTCTTCACCTTGTCCGCGTTGTTCAGCGCATGGACGTAGATCGAGGCGCCGTTCAACGAGGCGCTGATGTCGCCCGAGAGGAAGGCACGGTTGTTGTTGCTGTCGTCCCAGGCGAGGCCGCCCTCGTCGTGGGCGTCCTTCCAGAACTGGACCAGGAAGCGCACCGACTCCACGGTTTCCTTGGAATCGAGCGCCACCTTGCCTTTGGCGTCCACTTCCTGGCCGCCAAAGGACCACAGGAACGGATAGGTAAAGGTTGGCGCATCGCCAAACGTGTTGCCCAGAGTCTGGCCGATAGGCCGCTTCATCGCCTTCAGCTTCTTGCCGGCCTCGTGGTACGCCGCCCAGGTCTTGGGGAACTCCTTGAGGCCGATTTCCTCGAACCAGGACTTGCGATAAGCGATCAACCCGGGAACCACGGCCCAGGGCAGCGAGACCCACTTGCCGCCGACCGTGTTCAGCTGTGTCGCGGGGGCGTAGATTCCGCCGCCCGCCTTGCCGATCTCGCCGGCAAGGTTGCTGACGTCGACGGCCGCGGCCGAGTACAAATGCGGGAGATTGTTGAGCAGCATGATGATGTCGGGTCCGCTGCCCGACTGAATCGCCGCGGTCGCCCGTGCCGGCAAGTCATTGGCATTGACAGTTTCGACATTCAGCTTCAGGCCGAGCGCCTTCTGAACCTCGGGTACGAAGACTTCGCGCCAGACTTTGTCTGCGGCGGGAACGAAATCGTTCCAGCGCAGGATATGGACCGTATTCGCCTGCGCGAATACCGGCGCCCGGTGTGCGGCGAGAACGCCCGCGAGCCCCGTCGCGGCGATGCCCGCGCCCGTGGCCTTGAGAAACTTTCTGCGTTTCATTTTCTCCCCCTTGAATGAGCCATCCGGTCGAAGCGACCGCAGCCACGCAATCTGCCTTCGCGCTTGCACAACGTCAATGGTTTCTGCCGGGGCGGCCGCAACTGTTGCTATGCAACAATCCTGCGATGGATAACAAGGATGACTCGCTGCCGCACGGCATCGTACCGATGCAGTACGCGTTCTTCGGCCCCGACGGAACGCTCGACCTTGGTGCATTCCGCGCGCAGGTCGAGGCCTGCGTGCGCGCCGGGGTGCAGGGGATCGCGATCCTCGGTCTCGCCACCGAGGTTTCGAAGCTGACGCGTGAGGAACGCTCAGCGTTGCTCGCAGAGGCCAGCGCGACGATCGGCAGGCGGCTGCCGCTCTCGGTCACTGTGTTCGGCCGGACCCCCGAGGAGCAGATCGAATTCGTGCGCGAGGCCGAGCGCGCGGGCGCCGCGAGCGTGGTGCTGCAGCCGCCCCGCATCGCCGGCATGGACGAAGCGGCGCTGCTGCGCTTCTTCGGACGCGTGATCGACGCCGCCGGCATAGCGGCGGGAATACAGAATGCGCCCGAATACATCGGCATCGGCCTGGGGATCGAGTCGATCGAAACTCTGCGTCGCGTTCACGCCAATTTCCGCGTCCTGAAGGGCGAGGGATCGGCGATGCTGATCCGCCGCACCATCGAGCAGACCGGGGGCACGCTGGCGGTATTGAATGGCCGCGCCGGGCTGGAGTTGCCGGACAACTTCCGCGCCGGCTGCCGCGGCATGATTCCTGGGGCGGAGAGCTGCGACGTGCTGGCAAGCGTCTGGGGCGGTCTGCAGGCGGGCGGAAGCGCGGTGGAGGCGGCGGAGGCACGCTATCGCGAGGTGCTGCCGCTACTTACTTTTCTCATGCAATCGATGGACCAGATCCTGTGCTACGGCAAGCGCCTGCTCGCCAGGCGCATCGGCCTGGACGAGGTGCACGATCGCGCGCCCGCGCAAGCGCCGACCGCGTTCGGACTGGCCTGTCTCGAGCGCCACGCCGCGCGCCTGCCAGCGTGGCCATGAGCAGCGGGCAGACGGAAATTGGCTGAGACGGCCGGCTGGTTGCTTGCCGCGAAGATCGCTGCGGCGGTGATCGTCGTGGTCGCGGCCTCGCGTGCGACCGAGCGCGCCGGCGCGTTCGTTGGCGCGATGATCGCGACCATTCCGGTATCCACCGGTCCCATCTACGTGTTTCTCGCCATCGACCATGGCGCCGCCTTCGTCTCCGAGGCCGCGCGCATGAGCATCGCCGGCACGGCGGCAATCGCGGCTTTCGTCGCCGCGCACGCGCTCGCCAGCCGGCGCTTCTCCACCGCCGGCTGCCTGGCGCTGGCCACGTTCGCCTGGCTCGGCGTGGCGCTGCTGCTGCAATGGCGCGAATGGAGTTTCGCCGAGGTCTGCCTGCTCTATGCCGGCACTTACTTCGTGGCGATCCGCGGCTTGAGGCGTTTCGCGGTGCTCATCGTCGCACCGCCGGCGCCGCGTGCACGGTTCGACCTGGCGTTGCGCGCGCTGCTGGTCGCAGCGCTGGTCGTGGCGACGAATTTCGCCAGCCACGCGCTTGGCACCGCAGTGACCGGCGTGCTGGCGACTTACCCCGTGGTGTTCACCTGCCTGGTCATCATCCTGCAGCCCCGCTGCGGGGGCCGGTTCACCGCGTCGATTCTGGTGATTTCACTCAAAGGCCTGGTGGGCTTCGGCCTCGCCCTGGCAGTGCTGCACCTGGCGGCCGCGCGCATGAACGCCGCCCCGGCGCTGCTGCTGGCGCTCGCGGTGGCAGTGGGGTGGAATCTGGCGCTGCTCGCCCGCAGCCGCTTCAGGCGCGCGCCCAGGCCTGCGGATTGACAATGTGGGCGGGGCGGCGGCCGAGCGAGAAATCGACCACGCTCTGCAGTCCGGATGAGGCGATGGCGTGGAAGCACTCGTCGGTCCAGCACAGCGCATGCGGCGTGACGATGACGTTGTCCATCGCGAGCAGCGGGTTCGCCGGGTCGACGGGTTCCTGCTCGAAAACGTCCAGACCCGCGCCGGCTATTTTCCCGGCGCGCAGTGCCTCGATCAGCGCCGGTTCGTCCACGATCGGACCGCGCGCGACGTTGATGAAATAGGCGCCGGACTTCATCAGCGCGAACTGCGGTGCGCCGATCAGGTGGCGCGTTTCGTCGTTGAGCAGGCAGGCGACGACGACGAAATCGGCCTCGCGCAGCACAGTCTCGAGCGGCGCCAGCGCGGCATCGAGGCTGCGCATGGATTCGTCGCTCGCGTAGGGGTCGGCGACCAGGCGGCGCATGCCGAACGGCGCCGAGACCCTGAGCAGCTCCTGACCGATGCCGCCGCCGCCGACGATGCCCAGCGTGCGGCCGATCAGGCCGGTGCCCATCAGATCGTTCCGGTCCGTCCAGCGCCCGGCGCGCGTGATGCGGTCCTTGGCGAAGAGGCGCCCGGCGAGCGCGAAAAGCAGGGTGAGCGTGGCAACCGCCACCGGGCGCCGGATTGCCAACGGCGTATTGGTGAGCACGATTCCCTTCGCACTAAGCGCAGCGACGTCCACCGAGTCGTAGCCGATGCCGTGGCGCGCAACGATGCGGATGCGGCAATCCTCGCGCGCGACGGTGGCCGCACTGACGCGCGAAGAATTCACGTAGAGCGCGTCATAACGCGCGGCAAGCTCGGGGGTGATTTCCCTCACCGCTGCGGCGGTGTACTCCCAGTCGAGCGCGGGATTGGCCTTCAGGACCTCGAGGGCGGCGGTGCCGAACGAGGGCTCGCCCGCCGCATTGAGCACGTCACGCACGATGCCGAGCTTGAAATTCATCGCACCCCTTTCAGCGTCGCGCGGATCGCCGACTGCAGCAGCGACGAGTCGAGGCCCGCGGCGATCATGTTGAAGCCGAATTCCCGGTAGCGCTTCGCCCAGTCCGCGTCGGCGGCCATGAAGCCCAGGCCCTTGCCGTGCCGGCGCGCGGTGGCGACGATGGCGCGCACCGCGTCGAGGTAGCGCGGCGACTCGAACTCGCCGGGAATGCCGAGGAAATTCGTCAGGTCGAAATGGCCGAGCCAGAGAACGTCGATGCCGGGCGTCGCGGCGATGCCTTCGAGCTCCGCCATGCCGCGCTCGGATTCGATCTGGGCGATTACCAGGGTGCGCGCGTTGAGCGCCGCCACCTTCGCCTTGACCTCGCCCGCGGCATAATCGTCCTGCGCCACGCCGAACGCGGCGCCGCGCCGGCCCTGCGGCGGATAGTGCGTCGCCTCGACGATGCGGCGCGCCTCCTCGGCGCTCTCGACCATCGGCACCATCACGCCGTGCATGCCGATGTCGAGCGCACGCGCAAGGAAGTGGTATTCGCTGCGCGGCACGCGCGCGAGAGGCTCGATGCCGATGCCGCGGCACCCCGCCGCGAGCATCTTCAGCGTCTCGAACCCCAGGCCGGCGTGTTCCATGTCGAAGAGGGCGAACTCGCAGTCCGCCGACTTCAATATTTGCGGCGTTCCGGGGACGAAGAATTCGAACACCAGGGCGCCAAGCACCGTGTCGCCGGCCAGAACGCGTTGCCGGATTGCGCTCGGACGAATTGCGGAGGATTCACTCATAGCCGTGATCATAGCGCGTCGACCGCGCTAGGATTGCGCCTCATGGAATTGCCCATCGTCGATGCGCATCAGCATTTCTGGGACCCGCGCATCAATTACCACCCATGGCTTTGCGACCAGCCGCCGATACCGTTCCGCTATGGCGACTACTCGGCGCTGCGCCGGCCCTATCTGCCGGCGGACTATCTGGCCGACGCGCGGCCACACCAGGTGGTGAAAACGGTCTACGTGGAAACCGAATGGGACCCGCGCGACCCGATGGGCGAAATGCAGTATGTGGAGAAGCTGCGGGGCGAGACCGGCCTGCCCACGGTCGCCGTGGCCCAGGCCAGGCTGGAGCGCGCCGACCTCGGTCCGACCCTGGCGTCGCTGGCGCAGTTCGAATTCGTGCGCGGCATCCGGCACAAACCGCGCCCCGGGCAGATGGCAGATGCGCGCTGGCGTTCGGGCTTTGCGCGACTCTGCGAACACGGCTTGCGCTTCGAGCTGCAGGCGCCGTGGACGCAACTGGAGGAGGCGGCGCAGCTTGCGCGCGACTTCCCCGCTGCGCGCATCATCCTCAACCACACCGGCTTGCCGGCCGAGCGCAGCGCCGAGGGCATTGAGGGGTGGAAAAAGGCGCTGCAAGCCCTCGCCGCCTGCCCGAATACCGCGCTCAAGGTCTCGGGCCTGGGCGTGCCGGGCCGGCCGTGGACCGCGCAGGCCAACCGCGCAATCGTGCTTGCCGCAATCGAGATCTTCGGTATTGAACGCTCGATGTTCGCGAGCAATTTTCCGGTGGACGGGCTGTGCGCAAGCTTCGATGCCATCGTCACCGGCATGCGGGACATCCTGGGCGATCTTCCCGCCGCCGGGCAGCGCGCGTTTTTTCACGACAATGCCATCCGCATCTACGCCATGGAGAGAGCATGACCCGCAAATTGAACATCGGTTACGTCGGCGTCGGCCTGATGGGGCTGCCAATGGCTAAGCGGCTGCTTTCACTCGGGTACACCGTTCGCGCGTACGACATCGCGCCGGACCAGGTCGCGGCAGCGTGCGCGGCAGGAGCGGCGGGGGCCGCTTCCGGCGCCGACGTGGTTGCGGGCGCGGAGCTCGTCCTCGTCAACCTGCCAACGCCGGATGCGGTAGAGGCCGCAGTGTTCGGCGAGAACGGCGTCGCCTCGGCGCTCCGGCCACCCCAACTCCTCATCGACTTCTCCACCAACAAGGTCTATCAGACCAAGGCCTTCGCGCAGCGCCTGCGCGACATGACGGGCGCAGGCTGGATCGATGCACCGGTCTCCGGCGGCCCGCCCGCTTCGGGCAGCGGCACGCTCACGGTGATGGCGGGCGGCGAAGCTGCCGATATCGAGCGCGCGCGGCAGCTGTTCGCCGATGTCGCGGCACACTTCACGCACATGGGCCCCTCGGGTGCCGGCATGGCCGCCAAGATGCTCAACCAGTTGATCGTCGGCTCCGGCCATGCGGTGATGGCCGAGGCGGTGGTGCTTGCGGAGGCCGCGGGGATCGATCCGGCGCGCTTGCCCGAGTGCCTGGCCGGAGGCCTTGCCGACAGCCTGCTGCTGCAGCGGTTGTACCCACGCATGGTCAAGCGCGACTTCGCGCCGCAAGGCTACGTGCGCCAGTTGCTCAAGGACCTGGAGATGGTGAACGAATTCGCGGGGGGACTTAAGGCGCCGACGCCGATGATGAGCGAGGCGCTGACGCTTTATCGGATGCTCGCGCACCTCGGCCACTCGGAGTTGGACACCGCGGCCCTGCTCAAGCTCTACGAGCGCTAGCGCCGCAGTGCCGGCGTTGCGTAGAGGGTTTTGCCCCTTACTTTGACGGACACATCCACCAGGTAGGGTCGCAGCGCCTCGATATCCACCTCGACTCCCAGGCCCGGCGCCTCGGGCGCCGCGACCTGGCCGTTGCGGTCGCGCGCAAGCGTGTTGCGCGTGATCGCCTTCGCCACCGATTTGAGCTCCACCGGGTATTCGCAGAGTTCATGGTCTTTGAGCCCGGCATAGGGCTGCAGCGAGGCCGACAGTTGCAGGTGGGAGGTGAAGGTGTGGTTGACGAACGTGACGCCCTTCGTCCTGGCGTAGTCGGCCACTGCCTTGGCCGGCGTGA
>SBAS01000071.1 GCA_005240145.1 Nitrosomonadales bacterium
CAGTGATGAGCCGGCCCCATGAAATGCTGGGTCTGCCAACGACAAGCCAAGGGGTTCGGTCATACCGATGGCCGCCACGGCATCGGGAATCCGAATCGCTACCCCATCGACTGGGTGTTCTGTTCACGCCGCTGCCAGGACGCGTTTCACACGCTGTACGGCAACTGGCGGCGGGTCAAGGAAGGTCACGCCGACCTGGAGGGGGTGGCCATGATTGATCCGTCTGCTATCGAACGCGCCGCGATGCGCCAGTGCCTCAAGTCTTTCGGTGAGGCTGCTGGCGAAATAGGTTTTACCAAGCCACTGGGCGACTACGCCGAGGCCGAGGCTCTGCAGGTGATCGAAGCCATCGTCACTTGCTGGACCGACGCCATGGTTACGCACCACGAAGCGAGCAAGTACCCGCCGGTGCGCGGACTGCCGCACACGCCTGATCCGATGCGTGTGGATCCGGCCAATCCGTTTGCCGACATGGCGGACGACCTGCCTTGGGTTGCAAAAACGGAGGCGAAGTCATGATCGACTTCAACGCATCGTCCAGTCTCTCGGGCCAGATCGAAGCCTTGATGGACCAGGCGCTGCAAGCCGAGAACGCTGCCACGGCACCGCGTGACTATCTGGGCGCATCACGGCTTGGTGCGGCGTGCGAGCGGCAGCTGCAATACGAGTACGCCAAGGCGCCGGTTGATCAGGGCAAAGGTTTCTCGGGGCGGTTGCTGCGCATCTTCGAGCGCGGCCATCGAAGCGAGGACATGGTAATCCGCTGGTTGCGCCTAGCGGGGTTCACCCTCAAGACCGAGGACGCCAATGGGCATCAGTTTGGCTTCTCGGTGGCGGGCGGGCGTTTGCGTGGTCACGTCGACGGCGTGCTGGTCGCCGGTCCAGAGGGCTTCGCCTATCCCTCGCTGTGGGAGAACAAGTGCCTCGGGGCCAAATCCTGGCGCGTTCTCGTGAAGAACAGGCTCGCGGTGTCGAAACCGATCTATGCCGCGCAGATGGCTCTCTATCAGAGCTATCTGGAGTTGCACGAACACCCGGCGCTCTTCACCGCAGTCAACGCGGACACGATGGAGATCTACGCAGAGCTGATCCCGTTTGATGCAGGTCTCGCGCAGCGCATGTCAGACCGAGCGGCCCGCGTGATTCAAGCGACCGATGTGGGCGAACTGCTACCTCGCTCGTTCGCCGATCCCACTCACTTCGAATGCAAGTTCTGCGCCTATGCAGAGCGTTGCTGGAGGACCCCGTCATGAGTAGCAGTCAAGTTCCGGCAGCAACCGGCAGGGAGCCTTTTGTGGAGGCCCGCGAGGCGGGCTACGCGCTCAACCTGCCGATGTACTACCTCACCAACGCGGCGCAGCGCGCCAAGTTGAAGATCCCGCATTACCGGATCGGGCGCCTGGTGCGCTTCAAGGTGTCTGAGCTCGCCCAGTGGCAGTCGATCCGTGGTGCGCGCACCCCTGGCGAGGCAGTGGTGCATGACTGATCAAAGCGATCGCGACCCGCTGGACTTTAACGAAGACGCGCCGCCCCCAGAAAAAGATCGCTCGGTCGAGCGTGAGGCGATTCGTAGCGCGTTGCTCGCGCATCTCGAATCGGTGCTCTACACGCTCTTTCCTGCGGGCAAGGTCCGACGGGGAAAGTTCACTATCGGTGACGTTCTGGGTAGCCCCGGCGACAGCCTGGAAATTGTGCTGACTGGGGAGAAGGCGGGCTTGTGGACCGACCGCGAAAGCGGTGCGGGCGGAGACATCTTCGCCATCATCGGCGCTAATCAGGGCATCGACGCGAAGGGCGAGTTTGCGCGGCTACTTGCGTATTGCGCCCATCTCGCCGGTCGCGCACCGACCGCGCCGGCCCCGGCACGCAAGACCAAGCGCGGCGCTGCCATGGATGAACTGGGCAAGGCCACCGCCAAGTGGGATTACCTCGATCCCAAGGGCCAACTGATCGCGGTGGTCTATCGCTACGATCCGCCCGGGCAGCGAAAAGAGTTCCGGCCGTGGGATGCGAAGCGCCGCAAGATGGCCCCGCCCGATCCGCGCCCGCTCTACAACCAGCCGGGCCTCACGAAATCCGACACGGCAGTCCTCGTCGAAGGTGAGAAGTGCGCGCAGGCCCTGATTGACGCGGGCATTTGTGCGACCACCGCGATGCACGGCGCGAGCGCACCGGTGGATAAAACCGACTGGTCGCCGCTCAAAGGCAAATCGGTGCTGATCTGGCCCGACAGGGATAAGCCGGGGTGGGAGTACGCGATGCAAGCGGCGCAGGCCGCACTGGCGGCAGGTGCTCTCGACTGCCACGCGCTCCTGCCTGCCGAAGATAAACCTGAGGGCTGGGATGTGGCTGACGCACTGGCCGAGTCCTTCGATGTGGCCGGGTTCATTGCCGCCGGACCGCGCATGAGTATCAAGGCCGCATCAAATGTCACGGGCAAAGAATCGTCGGTCTGGGCGACCGATGATGCGCTGGCGCTGGAGTTCACCAGCTGCTACGGCGAGGATTGGCGCTACTGCGCGACCTGGAGCCGGTGGCTGATGTGGACCGGACGGCAATGGAAAGTCGACGACACCTTGCTGGTCAGTCACCTCATGCGGGCCATCGGGCGGGAGGCTGCCCTGAAGGCCGACTCCCACCGCGTCGCATCGAAGCTCGCGAGCGCCGGTACCGTCGCTAGCGTTGAGCGACTGGCACGCATGGATCGGCGTCACGCCGCAACCACCGGCGAATGGGATGCCAATACGTGGTCCATCAACACCCCGGGTGGCGTCGTTGATTCGCTCGCCGGAACGATCCGGCCACACCAGCGTAGGGACCTCATGATCAAGATGACCAACGGCACCTTGGTGTCGAACAGTCGGTGTGACACATGGCGGCGATTTCTGGACGAAGTCTGCGGTCACGACTCGGCACTGGTTGCGTACCTTCAGCGAGTCTGTGGCTATTGCCTCACCGGTTCCACGCGGGAGCATGCGCTCATCTTCCTGCACGGCACGGGTGCGAACGGCAAGAGCGTGTTTGTCAACGCGCTGCTGGACGTTCTTGGTGACTACGGCATGAACGCGCCGATGGAAACCTTCATGTCTTCGCGTAACGATCGTCATCCGACCGAACTTGCGATGCTCCGTGGGGCGCGTCTGGTGGTGGCAGCCGAGACCGAGCAGGGGCGTAGCTGGAACGAATCGCGGATCAAGGAACTCACGGGCGGCGACCTCATCACGGCGCGCAATCTTTACCAGGAGTTTTTTACCTACCCGCCGCAGTTCAAGCCGATGCTCACCGGAAACCACAAGCCGGCACTGCGCAACATTGATGAGGCGATCCGGCGGCGCATGCATCTGATCCCCTTCACGATCACCGTTCCCCCTGAAAAGCGCGACAAGGACCTGCAGCAAAAGCTGCGGCTGGAGCGAGACGGCATCTTTGCGTGGGCGCTGGAGGGGTGCGCCGAGTGGCTAAAGAGCGGACTGTGTCCGCCGCACAGCGTGCGCGAAGCCACGGATGAGTATTTCGAGTCGGAGGACTCTCTGGGACGGTGGATCGATGAGCGCTGTGTAAGAGCCACGAACGCGCGCTCACTGACCAATGAGCTCTTCGCCGACTGGAAGCAATGGGCCGAAACCGCGGGCGAATTTGTGGGTACCCAGAAGCGTCTTTCGGAATTGTTGCAGTCACGCGGTATTCAAAAGTGGCGCAACAGCGGCGGACTGCGTGGACTGCAAGGCATCGGTTTGAAGGTGCCCGTTGAGCCGCGCAATTACCCGTATTCGGACAACAACTGAACAAAAAACGGCTGGACTGACGGGTTTGACGATGCTCTACATGATTCTTCTACGCGTGCGTGCGCGCGCAGGTAAAGAAAGGGTTTGTAGCGCCCCGTCAAACCCGTCAGTCCCGCCCATGAACCAGGACTGACCATGACCGCACACACCATTCTCGCGCTCGACCTGGGGACCACCACCGGCTGGGCACTGCGCGCACCCGAAGGGCAGATCGCCCACGGCTTCGTGAGTTTCAAGTCCCAACGCTTCGAAGGTGGCGGGATGCGCTACCTCAAGTTTCGCCGCTGGCTCACTGATCTGAAGGCCACTGTGGCCGCCCCACAGGGCATTGGTGCCGTCTACTTCGAAGAGGTGCGCCGGCACATGGGGGTGGACGCCGCGCACGTCTACGGCGGGCTCCTTGCCACGCTCAGCGCCTGGTGCGAGCACCACGAGATCCCGTATCAGGGCGTGCCCGTGGGCACGATCAAGAAACACGCAACCGGCAAAGGCAACGCCGGCAAGGACGAGATGATTGCTGCGATGCGTGCACGCGGACACGCGGTCAGCGATGACAACGAGGCCGATGCCTTGGCGATTTTGCACTGGGCGATCGACACGCAGTAGGTTTCATGAAAATCCCTCATCACCCCTACCGCTCACCCCTCGGGCGCCTGCAGCCCAGTCCCGTCGATGCCGAGGATGTGAAGCGTGAGGGCTGGCGCGAGCAGCACATCCTCGTTATCTCCGAAACGGATGAACGACTGGACTTCATCGAACGCGAGATCGTGCGCCGCTTAGGCGAGCGGCTCTACGGATGGCGTCATGGCTGAGTGGACGATTCACGATGTAGCTGCGCGGTTTTGCGAGGCAGCGCGTACCGCGCATCGCCTGCCTCCAGTGCGCGTCCAGGGTTACTTCAACGTCTGGCCGCCGATTCTGCGCACCGAGTTCGAGCGAATGGCCTGCGAGGAACCTCGGCGCGTGGTGTTTCGGCCCACGCCAGCGGAAGTCGACCGGATGCTCGAAGTCATGCGCTGGGTGCAGTGGCTCGACGTCGAGCAGCGCCATCTCGTGTGGATGCGTGCCGAGCGCTACGCGTGGCAGCAGATCGGGCGACGGTTTGCGTGCGATCGGAACACCGCGCGGCGGCGCTGGCAGCGGGTGATGGAGCGGGTGGCAGAGCGCCTGAAGTTGCCGGGCGGGAAATCATGACTTTGACCAACTACGACACTAGGTGGCATAATGACCAAATGGCCCGAGTGTTCAAGACCCGTCATTTCACGCGCTGGATGCGTAAGACCGAGTTGAACGACGGCGCACTGTGCAGTGCGGTTGCGGAAATGGTTCAGGGCCTGATTGACGCTGATTTGGGTGGCGGCATCGTGAAGAAGCGGATCGGGCTTGCCGGTCGTGGCAAGCGCGGTGGTGCCAGAACGTTAATCGCGACCAACAAGGGCAATCGGTGGTTCTTCGTCTACGGGTTCGAGAAAAACGATCGAACCAATATTACGGACGATGAACTCCAGGGGTTGCAGGACATTGCCCGGGAGTTGCTGGCCAGAACGGGTCACCAACTCGATCAAGCCGTTGATGATGGTTCGTTACAGGAGATTTGTCATGACCCAAAAGCCTAAAGCCAAGAGCCAGATTTTCAAAGCCGTGCATGAGACTGCCCGTGATTTGCATCGCCTGGGCTTTATTGATCAACGCAAAATGCGCAAGTTCGATGTGCTGTGCCTGGATCCGGTGCCGGATTACGACAGCCGGAAGATCCGCGCCCTGCGTGATCATCTGCAGGTAAGCCAGTCGGTGCTTGCGGCGGTGCTGAACACGAGCTTGTCGACTGTGCGCAAATGGGAGATTGGCGAGAAGCACCCCAGTGGCCCATCAATGAAATTGCTTAGCCTGCTTGATCGCAAGGGTCTTGAGGCCGTTCTTTGATTCGCGTCTTGGAAGCCGCAACGCAATTGTGCGTGTTTTAGCGCCAATGCGCGGCGCTACTTCAGCAAGCGGGTGAACCTGCGGGTTAAACGCCCCAAACGGCATGCAGCATTACAGCCGAGTTAAGGGTAGAGTCTCGGCTACAGTCAGGAAAGAAGCGCGGGACGCCATCAGCCTAGGAAATTGATGGGTCCTTCCCTCGCAAAATCCCATGCGGGGGGCAAGAGCGCGAGAAACGCGTAGCGTCTGACCGAAAAAAGAGGTTTGCACGGGTTGCAGAGGGTTGCACTCCCTGCCGCCGTCCTGAAGTCCCCTACACC
>SBAS01000074.1 GCA_005240145.1 Nitrosomonadales bacterium
CCCTGCCTAAAAATTAGGCAGGATAGGTTGAACACCCTGGTCAATTTTGAACGCGCAGTACCCCGTTCAAATGGTCAATTTCCATCGCGCGCCAACACAAGTTCTTTGAATTGTGCAATTGGGTCGACGGGGGCGACTGGCTCTAGTGGCCTGGCTCGCTGTAGCGCTTGTCTGACGGCATAGCACCCGGCATAGCATCGCGCCCGGAAATCTAGCAAACCTCATAGCGGGAGCGGTCTACGTGCATCATCGGCGTGTGCGCGGCGGGGCCTGGCTCGGTCATGCGATTTGCAGATAGTCGCGCAGTGTCAGAATGCGGACATCCTCATAGCGCTTCAATGCGAGCAATGCCTTGTCGCCCGTGACGATTTTTTTGGCGCGTGCGGCGACCGCGCACTCGAGAATTCGGTTGTCGGGCTCATCCTTCACCACGCGAAGACGGTGCTTCGGTGCGACCATCACGGCGAGTTCCGATAGAAATACGGCAACGTGCGCCAGTTCCTCGGCATCGCGCGCGAATTTGCGGCCGAGCACGTCCAGAAGTTCGTCAAGGATCGGCCGCGACAGGACAAGCTGATCGATTTCCTCGACGATCCTTCGCATCGCGGCCTCGCCCTGGCCCCCTGGAAATACCAGGGCGGAGACCAGGATGTTGGTGTCGAAAACGACCCGCACCCGGTTGCTCAGCTGCGAAGGTAGCGGGCGAGATCCTTCTCCGTGAGGATGCCTTTGTCGCGCGCCCTGCGGCTCCAGTATCCCTGCAGGCCGCGTAGTTCCAGCAGGCGTCGCTCGATGCCGGCCTGGCGAAGCGCATCCTGGATGACGCCGCTCAGGGTCTTGCCCTCAGCGCGGGCCAGCGCCTCGGCATGCCGCGCGAGTTCGGCGGGGAGCGAAATGGTCTTCTTGACGGCGGCACCCATCGGACCGGATCCTTCTGGTGAGTATGACTAAATCATACTATGCTGATCGCAACCAGGCTACTGTTGACTGGCCGCGGTGCAAAGAGGCATCCTTGCCACACTTTCATACTTGAAAGGCATCATGAGATCCCTGCTTGCTCTTTTGCTCGCGCTGAATCTCCCCATCGCGATCGCCGCTGACCTCGTCAAGACCGATTCCGTGGTCGGCAAGGGCAAGGAAGCGCTCGCCGGCAGGACCGTCGACGTGCATTACACCGGCTGGCTGCATGAGCCGGCGGCGCCGAACAAGCGCGGCAAGCAGTTCGACAGCTCGGTGGGCCGCGGACCGTTTTCCTTTCCGCTCGGCGCAGGGCGGGTCATCAAGGGCTGGGACGAAGGCGTCGCCGGGATGAAGGTGGGCGGCAAGCGCACGCTGGTGATTCCGCCGGAACTCGGCTACGGCGCGCGCGGCGCGGGTGGGGTGATTCCGCCAAACGCGACGCTGCTGTTCGATGTCGAACTGCTGGACGTGAAGTAGAGCGCAGTTAGTCCGGATAACCGGCGGGATTCTGCGCCTGCCAGCGCCAGGCGTCGCGGCACATGTCCTCGATTCCGTAGCGCGCCTTCCAACCGAGCTCGCGCGCGGCGAGCGATGCGTCGGCATGATAAGCGGCGATGTCGCCCGGGCGCCGCGGGGCGATGTCGTAGGCCAGCTTCCTGCCGGTCGCCCGTTCGAACGCGCCCAGGACTTCCAGCACCGAATAGCCGCGGCCCGCGCCAAGGTTGGCGCAGATCGAGCGATCCCGGTCGCACAGGTAGGCGAGCGCGGCGAGGTGCCCGGCCGCGAGATCCATGACGTGCAGGTAGTCGCGCACGCCGGTGCCGTCGGGCGTGGCGTAATCGGCGCCGTAAATCCGCAGCCGCGGCAGGCGTCCGAGCGCGACCTGCGTCAGGTAGGGCAGCAGGTTTTCAGGCACGCCGCGGGGATCCTCGCCCATTCGGCCCGAAGGATGTGCGCCGATCGGATTGAAATAGCGCAACGCGGCGTAGCGGAACCCGGCGCGCAGGGCCGCTTGCGCGGCGAGCAGGCGCTCGACCTGGAGCTTGCTCTGCCCGTAGGGATTGGCAGGTTGCAGGCGATGACTCTCGGTGTACGGTAGTTGTTCGGGGACCCCGTAGACAGTCGCTGAGGAGCTGAACACGATGCGCTCGACGCCATGGCGCGCCATCGCCTTGAGCAAGATTGCCGTGCCGCCCAGGTTGTTGTCCCGGTACAGCGCCGGGTTGGCCATCGACTCGCTGACCGATTTCAGGCCCGCGAAATGCATCACCGCTTCGATACCGGCACCCGCGAAGGCGCTCTCCAGCGCTGCCGCGTCGCGCACATCGGCGCGCACGAACTCGATCGCGGCTCCGGGCGCGAGCTCGCGAATGCGCTCAAGGACTGAGGGCTTGGCGTTGCCCAGGTTGTCGATGATCAGCAGCCGGTGGCCGTCCCGCGCCAGCTCGACGCAGGTGTGCGAGCCGATGTAGCCCAGCCCGCCGGTAACGAGAACGCGCATCGCGTGCCGCCTTACTTCAGGGCAGTGAGCAGCTGGGGAAAGACCTTGGGGGTGGCGGCAGCGATCTCGCTGCCTTCCAGGTAGCCTGAATCGCCGGCAAGATCGCCGACCAGGCCGCCGGCTTCCTGCACCATGAGCGCGCCCGCGGCCACGTCCCAGGGCGAAAGCCCCAGCTCCCAGAACGCATCCAGCCGCCCGGCGGCGACATACGCCAGGTCGAGCGCGGCCGAGCCAGTGCGGCGTACGCCGGAGGCAGCCTGCATGATTTCCTTGAGCTGCCGGCAATACAGGTCGAGGCGCGGCATCTCCTTGTAGGGGAAGCCCGTGCCCACCAGCGCGTCCTTCAGCTGCGAGCACTTGGTGACGCGGATGCGCCGGTCGTCGAGGAAGGCGCCGCGCCCCTTGGAGGCGGTGAAGAGCTCGTTCTTCGCCGGGTCGTAGATGACGCCATGCTCCAGCGCGCCGCGGTGCTGCAGGCCGATGGAGACGCAATACTGGGGCAGGCCGTGGATGTAATTCATGGTGCCATCCAGCGGATCGATGATCCAGCGGTAGTCGATTTTCTTGCCGTCGCCGGCGCTCTTGCCATCCAGCGCGCCCGATTCCTCGCCGAGGATGGCGTGGTCCGGGTAGGCTTGGCGGATGATGTCGATGATCGCCGCCTCCGCCGCCTTGTCCACCTGCGTGACGAAATCGTTGAGCTGCTTGGAGCGGATTTCGAGCTTGGTCCGATCGAGCGCGGCGCGGTTGATGATGCTGCCCGCGCGGCGGGCCGCCTTGATGGCGATGTTGAGCAGCGGATGCATGGGGCGCGTATTCTATTATGGTGACTGCTTCCTCGCCGCTGTTCCGCACGCGTATCGTCCTCTGCCGCCCCAGCCATCCGGGCAACATCGGCGCCGCCGCGCGCGCCATGAAGACCATGGGCCTGGCCGACCTGCGCCTGGTCGCGCCGGAGAAATTTCCCGCGCCCGAAGCGCGCTGGATGGCGACCAACGCGATCGACGTGCTCGACAATGCGAGGATCCACGGCGGCCTGGCGGAGGCAATCGCCGAGTGCACGGCCGCGTTCGCCCTGTCGGCGCGGCCGCGTGAGTGGTCGACGCAGGTACTCGGTGTGCGCGCCGCCGCCGCGCGCGCAGTGGAGCTGCAGGGCGACGTCGCGTTCGTTTTCGGCAACGAGCAGGCCGGACTGACGAACGACGAAATGCTCGCGTGCCAGTACCTGGTGCACATTCCGGCAAACCCGGGGTTCAGCTCGTTGAATCTCGCGCAGGCGGTGCAGGTGGTTTGCTACGAATTGTTTATGCTTTCAGGGAAAGAAGTTCCGGAAATGAAAGGTGAGAAGCCCGCAACGGTGGCCGATCTCGAAGGTCTCTATGCCCACCTCGAGCAGGCGGCCGTGCAAAGCGAATTCTTCGACCCGGCCTCGAACTCGAAGCTGCGCACGCGCTTTCGGCGCCTGTTTTCGCGCGTTCCGGACATGGAGCGGGAGGAGGTCAATATCGTCCGCGGGCTCCTGAACGCCCTGCAGAAGGCAAAGTCCAAATAGTTGATCGTTTTACTCGGGCACTTTAAAATACTGTTCATGTTCAGGCGCGTACGTGAAGACATCGCCAGCGTTTTCGAGCGCGACCCGGCTGCGCGCTCGCTCTGGGAAGTGGTGACCTGCTATCCCGGACTGCATGCCATCTGGTTCCACCGCGTCGCGCACTTCTTCTGGCAATGCCGGCTGTCGTGGCTGGGCCGGTTCACCTCTCATCTCGGTCGCTGGTTGACCGGGATCGAAATCCATCCTGCCGCGGTTGTCGGCCGGCGCGTGTTCATCGACCACGGCATGGGCGTGGTGGTGGGTGAAACCGCGCAGATCGGCGACGACTGCACGATATACCAGGGCGTGACGCTGGGCGGCACGTCGCTCTATCGCGGCACCAAGCGCCATCCGACCTTGGGCAAGGGCGTGGTCGTGAGTGCCGGCGCGAAAGTGCTGGGAGGTTTCACCGTCGGGGATGGCGCGAAGGTCGGCTCCAACGCGGTGGTGTTGAAGGAAGTGCCACCTGGTGCGACGGTCGTCGGCATTCCCGGGCGCATCGTCGAAGAGAGCGCGAAGCGAAAAGACAAAGCCCAATTCGCTGCCTATGGCGTCGTGCCGGACCAGGAAGACCCGTACGCGAAGACCCTGCAATCGCTCGTCGAGCATGCGCAGGAACTGGAGCAGGCCGTATCGGCGCTCAGGGAAAAAATGCACCGCATGGAGCAAGCGAGCGAGCGCAGCAAGGCTGAGCAGCTAAGGTCAATCAAGTAGCTGATTCGTAAAACTAATTATACCCGATAACCTTACTCGGGATTTGCTATACTCGAGTACCTTGATCGGGTATTGAAAAGGCAGGGCAGACAACCATGAGACTCACGACCAAAGGCAGGTTTGCGGTCACCGCGATGGTGGATCTTTCCATGCGCCAGACGCGCGGCCCGGTGACCCTCGCCGCGATCAGCGAGCGCCAGCACATTTCGCTCTCCTACCTGGAGCAGCTGTTCGGCAAGCTGCGGCGCGCGAAGCTGGTGACCAGCGTGCGCGGGCCGGGCGGCGGCTATTGCCTGGCGCGGCCGACGGGCGGCATATCGGTGGCGCAGATCATCACTGCGGTGGACGAGCCGATCGACGCCACGCAGTGCGGCGGCAAGGAAAACTGCATCGACGACCGGCGCTGCGTGACCCACGACCTGTGGGCGACGCTGAACGAGAAGATGAACGATTACCTGAACTCGGTTTCGCTCGCCGACGTGGTCTCGCACGGGCAGGGCAAGCAGGTGCAGGTGATCAAGGATTTCCGCAGCAAGGAAACGACGCCGGAGAAAGTGGCGGCCTGATGAAATTCCCCATCTACCTCGACTATTCCGCCACCACGCGGGTCGATCCGCGCGTGGCGCAGAAGATGATCCCGTTCCTCACCGAGCACTATGGCAACCCGGCGAGCCGCTCGCATGCTTTCGGCTGGAAGACCGAGGAAGCGGTCGAGGAGGCGCGCGCGCATGTGGCGGCGCTGGTGCGCTGCGACGAGAAGGACCTGGTGTGGACATCGGGCGCGACCGAGTCCATCAACCTCGCCCTGAAGGGCGCGGCGGAGTTTTACAAGACCAAGGGCAAGCACCTGGTCACGGTCAAGACCGAGCACAAGGCGACGCTCGACACGATGCGCGAACTGGAGCGCCGCGGCTTTGAAGTCACTTACGTCGAAGTACAGCCCGACGGCCTGCTCGACCTCACCAAGCTGGAGTCCTCGCTGCGCAAGGACACGATCCTGGTGTCGGTGATGTACGTCAACAACGAGATCGGCGTGATCCAGGATATTCCGGCGATCGGCGAGATGTGCCGCAAGCGCGGAATCCTGTTCCACGTCGACGCAGCCCAAGCGACCGGCAAGCTCGATATCGATCTGCAGGCACTGAAGGTCGACCTGATGTCGTTGACCGCACACAAGACGTACGGCCCGAAGGGCGTGGGCGCGCTGTACGTGCGGCGCAAACCGCGCGTGCGGCTCGAAGCGCAGATGCACGGCGGCGGCCACGAGCGCGGTTTGCGCTCAGGCACCCTGGCGACGCACCAGATCGCGGGCATGGGCGAGGCGTTCCGCCTGGCGAAGCTCGAAATGGCCGCCGAGAACGAGCGCGTCCGGGCGATGCGCGACAAGCTCATGGCGGGCATGAAGCAGATGGAGGAAGTGTTCGTCAACGGCGACCTCGCGCGCCGCGTGCCGCACAACCTGAACCTGAGCTTCAATTTCGTCGAGGGCGAATCGCTCATCATGGCGGTGAAGGACATCGCGGTGTCCTCGGGCTCGGCCTGCACCTCGGCCTCGCTCGAGCCGTCCTATGTGCTGCGCGCGTTGGGCCGCTCGGACGAACTGGCGCACAGTTCCATCCGCTTTACGCTGGGCCGCTTCACGACGCAGGAAGAAGTGGACTATACGGTCAACCACCTCAGGACCAAGGTGGAAAAGCTGCGCGATCTGTCGCCGCTGTGGGAAATGCACAAGGATGGCATCGATCTGTCCACGGTGCAGTGGGCTGCACACTGAAGTAAACCGGAGCAGGCAAAATGGCATACAGCGAAAAAGTACTCGACCACTACGAAAACCCGAGGAACGTCGGTTCCTTCGACAAGGGCGACGACTCGGTGGGCACCGGCATGGTGGGCGCGCCGGCCTGCGGCGACGTCATGAAGCTGCAGATCAAGGTGGGCAAGGACGGCGTCATCGAGGACGCGCGCTTCAAGACCTACGGCTGCGGCTCGGCGATCGCCTCCTCCTCGCTCGTCACCGAGTGGGTCAAGGGGAAAAGGCTCGATGAGGCCGCGAGCATCAAGAACACACAGATCGCTGCCGAGCTGTCGCTGCCGCCGGTGAAGATCCACTGCTCGATCCTGGCCGAGGACGCGATCAAGGCCGCCGTCGAGGATTACAGGAAAAAACACGGCAAGGATCAGACCGCAAAAGAGAAGGCGGCCTGATAGATCACATGGCCGTTACTCTTACCGAAAAAGCCGCGACGCACGTGCAGAACTTCCTCGCCAGGCGCGGCAAGGGCGTGGCGCTGCGCCTGGGCGTGCGCACCACCGGCTGCTCCGGCATGGCCTACAAGCTCGAGTACGCCGACGCGGTGGGCCCGGACGACCTGCAGTTCGAGAGCCACGGCGTCAAGGTGGTGATCGACCCGAAAAGCCTGCCCTACCTGGACGGCACCGAGCTCGATTTCGCCCGCGAAGGCCTGAACGAGGGGTTCAAGTTCAACAACCCCAACGTCAAGGACGAGTGCGGCTGCGGCGAGAGCTTCAACGTCTGAGGGTTTGAAGAATCATTTCGAGTTGTTTGGGCTAGTTCCGGCCTTCGCGCTGGACCTCGAGCTTCTGGACCGCGCCTACCGTGACATCCAGTCCAAAGTGCACCCTGACCGATTCGCGCAGGCCGGCGACGCCGAGCGCCGCGCCTCGATGCAGATGACCACGCAGGTGAACGAGGCCTACCGGACGCTGAAGAGTCCCGTCCGGCGCGCAAAATACCTGCTTGAACTGAATGGGGTCGATGCCGGCTTCGAGACGGATACTGCGATGCCCCGCGACTTCCTGGTGCAACAGATGGAACTGCGCGAGAAGCTCGAGGAAGCGCGCAGCGCTGATTCCTTGAAGTTGCTTGAAACTGACCTTTCGAATTCGAAGAAAGAAGTCGAAGCACAGATTGCGCAGGCAGTGGCAAGGCGTGACTACGAGGGCGCTTTGGAGCCCCTAAGAAAACTCATGTTCCTGGAAAAGTTCGGCGACGCAATAGACGCCGGATACGAAGCACTGGATTCCTGATGGTGCTGTTCCAGATCTCGGAGCCGGGGCAGTCGCCCGAGCCGCACCAGCAGCGGCTCGCGGTGGGCATCGACCTCGGCACGACCAACTCGCTCGTCGCTACCGTGCGCAGTGGCGCTGCCACGGTGCTGCCCGATGCGCAGGGCCGTTCGCTGCTCCCCTCGATCGTGCGCTACCTGCCCGATGGCAAGTCGGCGGTCGGCTATGCGGCGCAGGCGCACCAGGCCGACGACCCGAAGAACAGCATCGCCTCGGTCAAGCGCTATATGGGAAGGGGTCTGAAGGACGTCGCGCATGCCGAGAACGCCCCCTACGACTTCGTCGACGCGCCCGGCATGGTGCAGCTCAGGACCGTTGCGGGCGTGAAAAGCCCGGTCGAGGTCTCGGCCGAAATCCTGAAGGTACTGCGATCGCGGGCGGAGAAGTCGCTTAACGGCGGCCTGACCGGGGCGGTGATCACCGTGCCCGCCTACTTCGACGATGCGCAGCGCCAGGCGACCAAGGACGCGGCGAAGCTCGCCGGCCTGAGCGTGCTGCGGCTGCTGAACGAGCCTACCGCCGCGGCGATCGCCTACGGGCTGGAGAACTCCAGCGAAGGTACTTACGCCGTGTTCGACCTGGGCGGCGGTACGTTCGACATTTCCATCCTCAGGCTTTCCAGGGGCGTGTTCGAGGTGATCGCCACCAACGGCGATGCGGCGCTCGGCGGCGACGACTGGGACCAGCGCGTGTTCTGCTGGATCGTCGAGGAGGCGAAGCTCGCGCCGCTTGCGCCGCGCGACATGCGCTCGCTGCTGGTGAAGGCGCGCGAGGCCAAGGAATACCTGACCGGGCATGGGGAGGCGCACGTCAGCGCCAGGCTGAGCTCGGGGGAATTCGTCGACGTGAGGCTCGACACCGAGACCTTCGCCCGCATCACGCAGCACCTGGTGGACAAGACGCTCGGTCCCGCGCGCAGGGCGCTGCGCGACGCGGGCCTCGCGGTGGAGCAGGTGAAGGGCGTGGTGATGGTCGGGGGTGCTACGCGCATGCCGCAGATCCAGCGCGCCGCGGCGGAATTTTTCCGCCGTGACCCGCTCAACAACCTCGACCCCGACAAGGTGGTGGCGCTGGGCGCCGCGATGCAGGCAAACGTGCTCGCCGGCAACAAGCCGCAGGGCGAGGACTGGCTGCTGCTCGACGTGATTCCGCTTTCACTGGGGATCGAAACCATGGGCGGCCTCGCCGAGCGCATCGTGCCGCGCAACACGACCATCCCTTGCGCCAAGGCGCAGGAATTCACCACCTTCAAGGACGGCCAGACCGGGATGAGCTTTCACGTCGTGCAGGGCGAGCGCGAGCTCGTCTCCGATTGCCGTTCGCTCGCGCGCTTCGAGTTGAAGGGCATCGCGCCGATGGTGGCGGGAGCAGGGCGCGTGCGCGTGACCTTCCAGGTGGACGCCGACGGACTGCTGTCGGTGTCGGCGCAGGAAAAGACCAGCGGCGCGGAGGCATCGGTGAGCGTCAAGCCTTCCTACGGCCTGGGCGACGCCGACATCGAGCGCATGCTGCGCGATTCCTTCGAGCACGCGAAAGAGGACATGCATGCGCGCGCGCTGCATGAACACAGGGTGGACGCGCAGCGGCTCATCGATGCGACGCGGACCGGATTGAATGACGACGGGAATTTTCTTTCATCTTCGGAGATTTCCTTAATTGAAGAAAAAATTGAATCTCTGGAGACACTTCTGCAAACAGTGGATCCCCGCGCCATCAAGCTCGCGAGCGACGCGCTCAACAAGGCCACCGAGGAATTCGCCGCGCGCCGCATGAACGCCAGCGTGCGCAGCGCGCTCGCCGGCAAACGCATCGCGAGCTTCGATGCCTAAGCTTTCCATCCTGCCGCACGCGGTGCTCTGCCCGGGCGGGGCCGAATTCGAGGCCGCACCCGGCGAGACGCTTTGTAACCTGCTGCTCGCCAAAGGCATCGAGATCGAGCACGCCTGCGAGAAATCCTGCGCCTGCACGACCTGCCATGTGGTGCTGCGCGAAGGCTTCGATTCCCTGCAGGCGGCGGAGGAAAAGGAAGAGGACCTGCTCGACAAGGCCTGGGGGCTGGAGGCGACTTCGCGCCTCGCCTGCCAGGCGCGCCTGCGCGATACCGATCTGGTGATCGAGCTGCCGAAGTACACCATCAACTACGAGCGCGAGGGAGGGGGAAACAAATGAAGTGGACTGACTCGCGCGATATTGCCCTCTTGTTGTTGGAACGATTTCCCGACCAGGACCCGAAAGCGGTGAATTTCGTCGACCTGCGCAACTGGGTGCTGGAACTGCCGGGCTTCGACGACGACCCGAAGCGCAGCGGCGAGAAAATCCTCGAAGCGATCCAGATGACCTGGATCGAGGAAGCCGACTAGGGCTGTTCGGCCGGCGCCGGAGCGCTTGGCTCCATCGCCGCGATGGCCTGCTCCGGGAACACGACGTCGCGCAGCAGGCGCGTGACGAAGTAACTCTTGCCCGTGCCGCTCATCAGCGCGCCCGTGTGGCGCTCGAGGTGGAAGGTGCGTGACATCGCCGCGAGCACCCGGTCGATCGGATTGCCTTCCTGGGTGCCGCTGGTGTAGTAGACCCCGCGCAGCTGCAGCGGGAAGTGATTCACCTGGGTGCCGAAGGACTGGGCGAGAAATTCGCCCACCAGCGGCCCGACGCTGTGGGACTGCTGCGGGAAGCGGTAGATCGCCGCGCGCCGCTGCAGGTCGGGTTCCTCGTGCAGGCGCGCCATCATCTCCGCGCCAAGGCGCTCTTCCAGCGCCGCGAAATCCTTCATGTAGGGCTGGGCGATCAGCGCCGGGTCGATGCCGCGGTCGAAGGTGGTGCCCCAGACCTGCATGCGCGCTGCGTGGTCGTAGTCGCCGAAGAATTCTGTGAACCCCGCCAGCAGGTCCATTTTCGTCACCAGCACGTAGATCGGGAAGCGCTCGCCCAGCGCCGCGTACATTTCCGACAGGCGCATGCGCACATGGGCCGCGAACCTGGCGCGCTCCGCCTTCGCCCACAACATCAAGTCGAGCACGCTCACCGCGACCAGCGCGCCGTTGAGCGGCCGGTCCGGGCGCGACTGCTTGAGCAGCGCGAGGAAGCCGTGCCAGGCGGCGGCGTCGGCCTTGCGGTCGCTGTCGTGCGTCGTGTAGCGGCCGGCGGTGTCCAGCAGCACCGCCTCGTCGGCGAACCACCAGTCGCAGTTGCGCGTACCGCCGACGCCGGGAACCGAAGCGCCCGATTCGGCGCTGTAGAGCGGAAAGCGCAGGCCGGAATTGAGCAGCAGCGTGGTCTTGCCGGAACCCGGCGCGCCGATCATGGCGTACCAGGGCAGTTCCTCGACCGCGCGCGGCCGGCCGTCAGGATTGGGAAAGCGGGCGTCCTCCAGGTCCGAGGCCGCCTGCTTGAAGCGCGCCTGGATCGTCGCGAGCTCCTTCGCCACGCGCTCATCGGCGCTCTTGTCGGCGCCGCCGCCCGCCGCAATCTGGTCGAGCAGGCTCATGGCGCCGGCTTCAGGACAAAGGTGACGCGGCGGTTCCTCGCCCGGTCTGCTTCGGTGTCGTTGGGGGCGAGCGGTTCGGTTTCGCCCTTGCCCTCGGCAAGCAGCCGCTTCGGGTCGGCCAGTCTCGGCGTCATCAGCCGGACGACCTCCTGCGCGCGTGCCGCGGCGAGCTCCTGGTTCGAGCCGAAGCGCCGGGTCGGTGATGCATCGGCGTGGCCGGTGACGACGATCGCGCCGCGCGTCTGGTCGAGCGCCGCGGCGATTTTCTGCAGCAGCGGCCGCAGTTGCGCCGCCGGCGCCGTGCTGCCCGGCGCGAACTGGCGCTCGTGGCGCAGCGAGAGCGCGATACCCGCGCTGGTCTGTGCCACCGTTACCGCTTCGCCTTCGAGCGCTTTGGCGAGCGCCGCGTCGGCACTGGTGAGGACCGCGCTCGCGCTGGTGAGGACCGCGCTCGCGCTCTGGGCCGCGGGCGCAACCGTCGGCGTCGCGGCAACTGTGGTCTGCGCCACCTTGGGCTTGGACTTGTGCTTCGCCGTGAAAGTGGATTTGGATTCGTCCTCGAGCAGGCGCATGGCGAGCAGGTAGAAGACGAAACTCGCGCCGACGCAGCCGGCGAGCACGCTGTACACCGCGCGGCGCGGCACGCGCGAAAGGAAAGACCGCCTGACCGGCGGCAGCGTGTCTTCCGCGTGCGCGCCCGCAACCCTGCAGAGCCGATAGCTGCGCCGAGACCTTGGCCGCCACCTCCAGCGCGGGCGCCGCGGCGGCTTGCGTGGTGGCGCTGCGCCAGCGCGCCGAAAGCCCTTCGGGACGCGGCCTGCGCCGCGCGATGGTTTCGTACGGGCCGGAACGGATCTGGCTCAGCGATTGGCGCCCGCCGGTGGCGCTGCGGTAGCGGCCCTCGAAGCCGAGCGCGAGGCAGATGGCGTAGAACTCGAGCAGGTCGGCGTTGTCCTCGCTTGTCTGGGCTGAGGCAATCGCCTCGAGCCGCGCGAAGAACCCTTCGCCGCCGCCGGATTCACCGCACAATTCCTTGAGAAGGCCGTTGTCGATCCAAGCGCCGCCCCACGGCGTCGCCGCCGCCGATTCGTCGAGCAGGGCGCAGAGCGCATACACGGCGCTGGCGACGGTCGCATCGGGAATATCCGCCGACATCGCGCTCATCTGCAGAGATTCGATCTGGTCGCGCAGGCTGGCGCGCAGCGCGGCAGGCTCGGGATGCTTGAGCGCGCGGCGGATCTGCGGCACCGCGCCGAGGATCGGATTGGCCATCGCGGCGAGCGCGTTGAGCCCGCCGAGCGCGGCAAGGTTCGCCTGGATGGAATCCGGCGGGGATTTCGGCGCAAACGGGTTCCGGCGCATGCGGCCCGGACTCATGCTCCGCACCGTGGAATCCTGGGCGAGTTGCGCGCGTTCGGCCGGATTCATCGTGGCGTCCGGATCGAAGATCGGGTGCCGGTCGGTGGCTTCGGGGTCCGGGCCGAGTTTGGCGGCCGGTCCGGTGAGGGTGATTTCCGGATCGAGTGCGCTTGACGGTTGCAATGCGGTCTGCGACACGGTCGCATCCGGGTCGGGCGCGGAGGCGGGCAGCGCGACCGTCGCCTCCGGATCGAATTTCTTGGATTCCTCAGCCATCTTGTTGTGGTGCTTCCCCGGCCTGACTAGCCTTCAGGACGTCATTTTAGGGGTGGAATAGCCCGGCATGGCTGAATTCTATGCCCGATTCCGACCGCTGTATCCTTGCGCAGGCATGGACAAGCTCGCCGATTATTACGCGCAACGCGCCGCCGAATACGAGCGCATTTACGCCAGGCCCGAGCGCCAGGCCGAGCTCGTTGCGCTCAAGGCGCGCCTGGGCAAAATGTTCGCTTGCCGCAAAGTGCTGGAGCTCGCCTGCGGTACGGGCTACTGGACTGAAGTGATCGCGCCGGCCGCCGCGCAGGTCACCGCCGTCGACATCAACGAGGAAGTTCTGCGCATCGCCAGAACCAAGAGCTATCCCGGGAAGCGCGTCAGCTTCGTGCAAGGCGATTGCTATGCGCCGCCCGACGCGGGCCGCGCGCACGATGCGCTCTTCGCCGGGTTCTGGTGGTCGCACGTGTCGCTGGCTAGACTGGATGCTTTTCTCGAAAAGGCGTTGCTCGCCGTCAAACCGGGCGCGCTCATCGCCTTCCTCGACAACAACTACGTCGAGGGATCCAGCACGCCGGTTGCGCGCCGCGATGCCGACGGCAACGGCTATCAGCTGCGCAAGCTCGAGGACGGCAGCCGGCACGAGGTTCTGAAGAATTTCCCCGCCGAGAGCGAATTGATCCAGCGCGCGTCGAAGCACGGCTGGGGGGCAAACGTCGAGTTGCTCGAGCACTATTGGCTCTTGAGCTTCTGGAGCAAGTCTTGAGTTCGGTCCTTGAGATCAGGGGTCCCAGGCTCGCCGCCTTCCCGCTGATCCTCGATTCGCCGCACTCGGGGCATGAGTTCCCCGCGGATTTCGGCGCCGTCGTGAGCGAGGCGGAGTTGCGCGAAGGCGAGGATTGCTTCGTCGACGAACTCTACGCGGGAGGGCCCGAGATGGGTGCGCCGCTGCTGGCTGCGCTCTGGCCGCGTACCTACCTCGACCCGAACCGCCATGCCGGCGACGTCGACCTCGAACTGCTGCAGGGACCCTGGCCCGGCGAGTACCGGCCGAGCGGCAAGGCGAAGGTGGGCAAGGCGTTGATCTGGCGCACCCTCGAAGACGGCCGGCCGATCTATGCGCGCAAGCTGACGCCGGATACGGTCGTGAAAAGAATCGAAGGGTTTCATTTGCCGTATCACGCAAAAATAAAACAACTTCTCAGCGAGACCCATTCAAAGTTCGGCCGTGTCTATCACATCAATTGCCATTCCATGCGCGCGGTGGCGGGCAAGCAGAGCGACGACGGCGAAGGCCATGTGCGAGCGGATTTTGTCCTCGGCGACCGCGACGGCACGAGCTGCGATCCGGCCTTCACCGAGCTTGTGCGCAAGACACTCGCGGCAATGGGCTACCAGGTCAAGGTGAACGACCCCTACAAGGGCGTGGAACTGGTGCGCGCCTACTCCAATCCGCAAGCGGGGCGCCACAGCCTGCAGATCGAAATCAACAAGCGGCTTTACATGGACGAAGCAAGCCTGCGCAAGACTGCGGGTTTTGCGCTGTTGCAGAAGCATCTTGCCGCCCTGATGCGAGAAATCAAAACTTTCATATGAAAAAACGCTACACCATCGAAATTGCACCGCCGGACATCTCCGGCTACCGCAGCGGCAACACCGGCGTCGACTACGTGCACGTGCTCGACTCGGGCAAGCCTGGGCCGAACGTCATGGTGCAGGCGCTGACGCATGGCAACGAGTTTTGCGGTGCGATCGCCTTGGATATCCTGTTCAAGGAAAAAATCAGGCCGATCCGGGGGAAACTGACGCTTGCTTTCGCCAACGTGGCGGCGTTTGAGCGTTTCGATTTCGATGATCCGGACCGCTCGCGCTACGTCGACGAGGACTACAACCGCGTCTGGGGCGACGAGACGCTGCTCGGCTCGCGCGATTCGGTCGAATTGCGCCGCGCGCGCGAGCTGCGGCCCTTCGTCGACGCCGCCGATTACCTTCTCGACCTGCATTCGATGCACGATCCCTGCCGGCCGATCATGGTCTGCGCGAAAAGCGAAAAGAGCGTGGCGCTTGCGCGCCGCATCGGCGTTCCGGGCGACCTGCTTCTCGATACCGGGCATCCGATGGGCCTGCGCATGATCGAGCGCGGCGCCTTCAACGATCCGGCCAGCCCGAAGAGCGCGGTTCTGATCGAATGCGGCCAGCACTGGGAGAAGAGCGCGGCCGACGTGGCGGAAGACACGCTGTTCCGTTTTCTCGCCACCACGGGAACGGTAAGTGCAGCAATTTGTCAAAGCCACACACGCGTCGCGCCGCCTGCGGTACAAAGGGTCGTGCGCGTCACGGAGCCCGTCGTGGCAAAGAGCAAGAACCTGAAATTCCCCCAGCCATTCAAGGGCCTGGAAGTGATTGCAAAGGCGGGAACCTTGGTTGCCACCGATGGCGACACGACCTGGCGCACGCCCTACGACGACTGCGTGCTGGTGATGCCGTCGCTCGCGCACGTGAGACCGGGAGCCACCGTGCTGCGTTTAGGCAGGTATGATTGAGTTCAGAATTCTTGCCCTTGCTTTGCTCTTGTTCTCGGGCTCTGCTTGCGCCCAGATCTACCGCTGGGTAGACGCCAATGGGCGAGTCAACTTCTCGAATGCCACTCCTTGAAGGCCACGGTGGTGGACGCGAACGCGAAGGAGGGCACGCCCTCGGCTGATAGCACCGATTGATACAGCATCCGCTGCCAGGGCGCGCGCAACGCGGTCGTGCGCGCGCGCACCGGGCTGGTAATGAAGACCTACACCTACCTGCCGACGCCCGCGGATCCGTTCGTCACCACCATCACGCTGGTGGGCGGGCGGGTGAGTGAAATAGAGCGCGTCAGGAAATTCTGATTGCTACTTGGACGGCGGTTTGAGCATCCGCCGCACCGCCTTGCGCAGCTTCGGCAGTTCGTTCTCGACCACCGACCAGACGATGGCCGCATCGAGCAGCCGGTACTTGTGCGCCAGGTGGTCGCGCATGCCCGCGATGTTTCGCCATGGAATCTCCGGCTCCAGTCGCAGCAGCTCGAGACCTTCGGTTTGGGCGTCCTTGACCGACTGGCCGATCTGGATGAGACGCGCGGCTACCGCGTCGCGCTGCATCGGATTCCTGTCGAAGGCCTTCTTTCCCTTGCGGGTGTAGGCGGCGATGGCGTCGATCGCCCCGAGCACGTCCTGCAGGTGGTCGGTTGCCCTGCGGGACATTCCTAGACGATGCGCACCGCGTCGCGCCGCGCTTGCTCGAGCACGCGGGGTTTCATCCCTGCCGCGGTGACCGCTTCGACCTTGCGCCCAAGCGCGTCCTGGAGGTCCTCGGCAAGGCCGATCAGGTCCAGCAGGCTACGGCCGGCTTCGAGTTCGACCAGGAAATCGAGATCGCTCTCCGGGCCATCCTCGTCCCGCGCCGCCGAGCCGAACAGCGCAAGCGAACGAGCGCCGTGGGCGCGCGCAAGAGTCCGCACCAGGGCTTTCTTGCGCAGCACTTCGGCCTGCGCCCGTCCAGCTGCGTACGGGGTTTCGTTCTGCACCTCCAGGCGCAGCCCGACCGCGGCGGCCAGCTTTTCGAGCGTGGCGAAATCGCAGGTGCCGCGCGAGGCGATGCGCGACACGGTCTCCGGCCGAACTCCGGCACGTAGCGCCAGCGCTCGACGGGTTAGGCCCCGAGACCTGGCGGCAGCTGTGATGCGGACGAGAGTGGCCGTGGCGGTCGACGGTGGATTCATGCTCTAAGAATCAACGATATTGCTTTTAAAGTCAATACTGACCATCGCGCGCGATCTGTTAGGCTGCGCGCCCTATGAGTCAGGAAACCCGCGAGAAGCCGAAGCGCGCCGTCGTCGCGGCGGTGCAGCTCTCGAACGTGAGCGACGTTGAATTCGAGGCCTCGCTGACCGAGCTGCGCCAGCTCGCGAAGACGCTGGGCTTCGAGGCCGCCGGCACTTTCACGCAGAAGCGCGCCAAATTCGACCAGACGGCGTATTTCGGCACCGGCAAGCGCGAGGAATTGCGCTTCCTCGCCGAGGACGCCGACCTCATCCTCGTCGACCATGAAATCTCCCCCTCGCAGGCGCGCAACCTCGAGAAGGAGACCGGCTGCGAGGTGATGGACCGCACCATGGTGATCCTCGAGATCTTCCACCGCCATGCGCGTTCGCGCGCGGCGCGTGCGCAGGTCGAGATTGCCCGCCTCGGCTACATGGCGCCGCGCATGCGCGAGGCGGCCAAGCTGGCGGGGCCGCAGGGCAGGGGCCGCAGCGGCGTCGGCGGCCGCGGCGCGAGCGAATCGCGCACCGAGCTCGACCGGCGCAAGATCCGCGACCGCATCTCCGAGCTGGAAAAGGAACTCGCCGCGATGGGCGCCGAGCGCAAGACGCAGCGCGCGCGGCGGCAGGAACGCCCGGGACTCGCACGCGTGGCGCTGGTCGGCTATACCAACGCGGGCAAGTCCACGCTGATGCGCGCCCTGACCGGGAACGAGGCCCTGGTCGCCGACAAGCTGTTCGCGACGCTCGACACCACCGTGCGCGCGCTGCACCCCGAGAGCGTGCCGCGCGTGCTGGTGAGCGACACGGTCGGCTTCATCAAGAACCTGCCGCACGGCCTGGTTGCCTCGTTCAAGTCGACGCTCGACGAAGCGCTCGAGGCTTCGCTGCTGCTGCACGTCGTCGACGCGAGCGACGCGGGCTACGAACGGCAGCTCGCGGTGACCGAGGAAGTGCTCGACGAGATCGGCGCCAAGGGCGTGCCGCGCCTCATCGTCTTCAACAAGATCGACCGCGGCGGCGACGAGAGAGAGTTGCGCGCGCTCTATCCGAAGAGCATCGTCATGAGCGCGCGCAGGGACGGCGATGTCGGCAGGCTGCGCGACGCGATCGTCGCCTTCTTCCGGCGCGACCTCGTCGAAGCCGAGTTGTTCCTGCCCTGGGCCGTGCAGCGCCTGCGCGGGGAGATATTCTCCAACTTCGAAGTGCTCGAAGAGAAGGCGGGGAACGAGGGCACGTCGTTTCGCGTGCGCGGCGAGCCCGAAGCCGTGAAGCAGTTGCGCAAACGGCTCAGCGGGAAGAAAAGCTAGAGAACTACTTCCGCAGCTTGCCCCAGAGTTCGTCCAGGCGCGTGTAGCGGCCGCAGCCGGTCGCGTAGAACTTGTAGCGTACCGGATTCTTCTTGTAGTAGTCCTGGTGGTAGTCCTCGGCGGGCCAGAACTGCGAGGCCTTGACGATCGGCGTGATGATCGGCTGCTTGAAGGTCTTCAGCTTGTCGTATTTCACTTTCGAGGCTTCGGCGAGGCGCTTTTGCCCCTCGTCGTGCCAGTAGATTCCGGGCCGGTAAGACTTTCCGCTGTCGCAGAATTGGCGCTCCAGAGTGGTCGGGTCGTGGTTGAGCCAGAACGCATCGAGTAATTGCTCATAGCTGACTTTCGACGCATCGAATTTCACTTCGACGGCCTCGGTATGCCCGCCGGCGCCGTGGTTTTCGTAGCTCGGATGCTTTGTTCGACCGTCGATATAGCCGGAAACGGCGGACAACACGCCGGGCACTTTCTCCATGGCTTCTTCGACGCACCAGAAGCAGCCGCCAGCGAAGGTCGCGGTGGCCACGGTCTGGCCGCCGGCGGCGGCCGCGACAGACATGGCGAGTACGAAAAGCAGGTGCCGGATCACGGGTCAGGTTCCTCCAATGCCGGTAAGTCGTTGGGGGCGGAAGAATCCTTACTCGATCCTCGCCTTGGCGCGCAGATCGCGCACCATGGCCTGGATTTTCTGCTCCACCAGGCGCTGCTGGATCTGCTGCCGCACCTGGGCCGGGGCGGGGAAACTCACCGCGCGCACGTCGTCGAGCTGGATGACGTGGAAGCCGAAGCGGCTGCGCACCGGCGCGTCGGTCATCTTGCCTTTTTCCAGCTTCACCATCGCATCCGCAAACGCCTTGTCGAAATTGCCCGGCACGTTCCAGTCGAGGTCGCCGCCCTTGGGCCGCGAGCCTTCGTCGAGCGAGCGCTTCTGCGCGATTTCGTCGAACTTGGTGCCTTTTTTCAGGTCTGCCAGCACGCCCTTGGCGTCGTCCTCGGAAGCGACCAGGATGTGGCGCGCCCTGTACTCGCGGTCGCCCGTCGAAGCCTTGGCGCGCTCGTACTCCTTCATGACGTCGGCGTCGCCCACCGGATTGGCGCGCAGGTGCTCCGCGATCACCGAGTTGGCGATTATTTCGAGCCGGTTGAGGTCGATCTGCTGCTGCACCTCGGCCTTTTTCGCCAGGCCGCTGCGGTTGGCTTCCTGCACCAGCAATTCGTTGTTGATGAGCAGTTCGCGCACCTGCCCACGCAGCTGGTCGCTGTCCTGCACGCCGCGAGCGGCCTGCAGGCGCACGAAGACGTCGGCGCGCTGGCGCGGAATCTGCACGCCGTTCACGGTGGCGATGGGGCCCGTGGCGGAGGGCTTCGCGGCTTCCTTCGCCGCGGGCTTGGCGGGTTCCTTGGTCGGCAACTGTGCGATCGCGTGGCCGCACCCCAACAAGGGCAGCAGGGCGAAGGCGAAAATCCGTCGAGTCATGCGATTCCTTTCGGCGTGAGGGCGTAATTATCCGCCGAATTCATTCGGCGATTTTGCGCTGATGGACAAGGCGTGGATCGGATGCCGCATCAGTTCTCCCAGAGCGTCGTAAACCATGCGATGCCGCGCCACCGTGGGCTTGCCCTCGAATGCGGCTGACACGATCGTCAGCCGCCAGTGCGTGTTGCCGCCCGGCGTCGCGCCGGCGTGTCCCGCGTGCATGGCGCTCTCGTCGAGCAGTTCCAGGTGCGAAGGCGCGAGCGTATCGAGGCGCCTGCGGATGTCGTCCGCGACCGTCACGGCTTGCTTTCCTCCTCGACATGACGTGCGAGGAACAGCGCCTGGCCGACCACGAACAGCAGCATCAGCCCGGTACCGCCAATGAGCTTGAACTGCACCCAGGTCGGCTCCTCGAAATTGAAGGCGACGTACAGGTTGGCGCAGCCCATGAAGACGAAAAAGCCGACCCAGCTCCAGTTCAGGCGCGCCCAGACCGGCTCGGGCAGGCGGATTTCCTTTCCCAGCATCGAGCGAATCAGGTTCTTGCGAAACAGGGTTGCCGAGGCGGCCAGCGCGATGGCGAAGATCCAGTACAGCACCGTGGGCTTCCACATGATGAAGCGCTTGTCCTGCAGGAAAAGGGTGAGGCCGCCGAACACCACGATCAGGCCAAGGCTGATCCAGAGCACGGGCTCGACACGGCGCCGGCGCAGTTTCAGCCAGGCGACCTGCGCGAAGGTGGCAACGATCGCGGCCACGGTGGCGGTGTAGATGTCGCTGACCCAGTAGACCGCGAAAAAGCACAGGACCGGGAAAAGGTCGAAGAGGAATTTCATGCCGGCGGTATTATTACTCAAGGGAGGGTTGCAGATGACGATCGTACGCTTGATCGAGTATGCCGAAGCGCTGCCCGAAGTGAGGGTGGTCTACGACGAGATCATGCAGGCGCGGGGCACCGACTGGATCAACAATTTCTGGAAGGCGCTGGCGCACGATCCGGCGCTGCTCAGGCGCACCTGGGATGATGTCAGGCAGGTGATGGCGCCGGGCGCGCTCGATCCGCTGGTCAAGGAGATGCTCTACGTCGCGGTGAGCGCGACCAACGGTTGCGAATACTGCAGCTATTCGCACACCGCGGCGGGGCGCAAGAAGGGCATGAGCGAGGCGATGCTCATGGAGTTGATGGCGGTGGTCGGCCTCGCCAACCAGACCAACCGCCTGGCCAACGGGCTGCGTATCCCCGTCGATTCGCAGTTCAAATGACGGCAGGCGGGAGTATTATTCGATGTGTCAGGAGGGGATGAACTTGCGCCATATGGGCTGGATGGTCGTATTGCTGATGATGGTGCTGACGGCGGCGCCGGCCGCGTATGCCCAGCAGCAGGAGGCGAAACCACCTGCTGCGGCCACCGAAGAATCGCTGCCGGAGCGTTTTTTCGGCGGCCTGCGTGACATCCTGCGCTCCATCTTCAACCCGGGCGAGTACTCGCTGCCGGCGCCGCAGGCGGCACCTCAGGCTGCGCAGCAGGAGGTGGCTCCGCGCATCGCCGCGTCGCCGAACGCCTCCGCAGTACCGCTCAGCCTGCACTCTGCGATCGCGAAGGGCGACTACGCCAACGCGCTGAAGATGATCGAGCTGGGCACCGATATCGAAGGCAAGGACCCGGGCGCGGGCGCCTCGGCGCTGCACTACGCGGTGATGAAAGGCGAAATGCCGCTGGTCGGGCTGCTGGTGCAGCGAGGCGCCGACGTCAACAGCCGCACCAAGAGCGGCACCACGCCGCTGCACACCGCGGTGCTCTACGGCCGCTTCGAGGTCGCCGAGTACCTGCTCGACAAGGGCTCGGAGGTGAACGCCAAGAGCGCGAGCGGCGCGACGCCGATGTCGCTCGCCACTGCGGCCGGTTACCAGCGCATCGCGAAGATGCTAAGGGCGCGCGGCGCGAACTAGCGCGGCGCGGCCCGCGAGCGGTCCCACAGGTTGGGCACGCTCGTGTTGTGATACCCCGAGATGAATTCTTTCGGCGCGCCGCTGGCCGGGTCGAAGACGTGGCGGCGTACCGCGCCGATATTGCCGCCGTAGACGTGGATGCTGACTGCGGTTTCCGTCCCCGGGTTGGAGACGACGTGGATGTCGCCGATGCGCGGCGACACGCGGTCCACTTCGCCGGGTTTCGACTCGTGGGAGTTGATTTTGGCAACCGAAGATGAGAATTCTTCACACAGCTCCACGCCGCGCATCACGCCCACCAGTCCCCAGACCCTGTGATCGTGGATCGGCGTGCGGTGCCCGGGCATCCAGACGAAACTGACGACGGAAAAGCGCTCCAGCGGATCGCAGTACAGGAGGTACTGGCGGTACGATTCCGGCGCAGGCGCGGCAAATTCCTCCGGCAGCCAGTCGTCGTGCGTCACGAGGGCGTGCAACAGTTTTTCGCCTTCAGCCAACATGCGCGGCTCGTCCGCGCCATGGCGCTCGACCAGGTGCGTGATGGCGACCACAAATTCACGCAGGCGTGCGATCTCGGCCATTCAGTCTCCCAGTGCGCGCGCTACCGCGGTGCAGGCCGCGATGCTGCGGGTGTGCGTATCGCGCATGTCGCCGAGTGTACTGCGGATGGCAGGGTCGTCGATGCGTGGCACGGCCAGGTTGAATTCCCGCACCGCCCAGCCCAGGCCGCGCAGCAGGAATTCGATGCGCTGGCGGCGGCCTTCCACCGCGACCGCCTTGGCGTAGAACTCCCCGGTGGCGTGGCTGTAATCCCGGCCGCGCCGCTTCAGCTGCTCGCCAAGCTGAGCGCAGTTGTGGGCTTCGGACTCGTGGACACGGCGCAAGGTCTTCCATGCGGACCCGTTCCTGGGAAAATCGCCGAGGAACACCACCAGCGCCCTGGCACCCGCCCGCTCAGCCTCGAGCATGCGGTTGAGGAAATCGTCCAACTCGGCGTCAGTGAAGCTTGGCGTACTCATACTCCACCGGCAGATTGTTGATGCCGCGGTCGGGCGGTGCGACCCAGCCGGCGATCTTGCCGGGTTCCACGACCCGCTGCATGAGGGATTGGACGAATGTCCGGTCGGCCGGCGACGGGATCCAGTCATTCAGGTTTTTTTCATAAGCATTTTTTTCAAGCAGCAAACCTTCAGGATTCACGCTTTGCCCGGCCCAGGTGCCGATCGAACGGCGAAAGCGCGTCGAGGGCAGCTTGAGCGCGAGGCCGGGATGTCCGGCGCGCTCGATGGTGCGGTTCCAGCGCCGCAGCCCGATTTCGCAGTCCTTGAGGTAGGACTCGCGCATGACTTCGTTGAGCGCATTCAGCATGGGGACTTCTTTTTCGCCTTCTGGAGTGAAAAGCTTGAAGGATGAAGAACGAAGAACATGATCCTCATAGCTGGTCTCGTCCGGCCTGCCTTTAAGCCCATTGGCGAAATTCGCCGCCGAGTTGGAGGAGATCTCGTTGCCAAAGAGGTCGAGCGACGACGAGCACCAGAAATTGAGGTACTTCTGCAAGAGCGGCAAGTCCACGGCGCCGTGGGCACGGAT
Source organism: Nitrosomonadales bacterium (assembly GCA_005240145.1). Classification (GTDB taxonomy): domain Bacteria; phylum Pseudomonadota; class Gammaproteobacteria; order Burkholderiales; family SG8-39; genus RBG-16-66-20. The sequence continues at coordinate 23,091 of SBAS01000074.1, forward strand.
GCGCGTCGAGTCGTCGGTGCCCAGCTCCTTCATCACTTCCAGCGTGCGCTTCACCACCCGCCCCAGGCCGGTTTCGCCGACGAACATGTGGTGCGCTTCCTCGGTGAGCATGAAGCGGCAGGTGCGCGAGAGCGGATCGAAGCCCGACTCGGCGAGGCTCTTCAACTGGTACTTGCCGTCGCGGTCGGTGAAGTACGTGAAGCAATAGAGCGACAGCCAGTCACTGATCGGCTCGTTGAAGGTGGAGAGGATGCGCGGTTTGTCGGCGTCGCCCGAATGGCGCGCGAGCAGTTCCTCGGCTTCCTCGCGGCCGTCGCGGCCGAAATAGGCGTGCAGCAGGTAGACCATGGCCCAGAGGTGGCGGCCTTCCTCGACGTTGATCTGGAAGAGGTTCCGCAGGTCGTAGAGGGAAGGGCAGCTGTGGCCGAGCAGGCGCTGCTGCTCGACGGATGCCGGCTCGGTGTCGCCCTGCGTCACGATGAGGCGGCGCAGGGTCGAGCGGTACTCGCCCGGCACCTGCTGCCAGACGGGCTGGCCCATGGCGTCGCCAAAGCCGATCTTTCGGTCGGCGACCGGGTCGGCGAGGAAGATGCCCCAACGGTACTCTGGCATCTTCACCGCGCCGTACTGCGCCCAGCCGTCGGCATCCACTGAAACCGCCGTGCGCAGGTAGACGTCGTAGCCCTGGAAGTCGGTCGGGCCCATGCCCTTCCACCAGTCGATGAACTTCGGCTGCCAGTGCTCGAGCGCGCGCTGCAGCGTGCGGTCGGTCGCCAGGTTGACGTTGTTCGGGATCTTTTCCGAATAGTTAATTCCACTCATACCCGCTCCCAGTTGAATTTCGCCTTCGATCCCGTGCCGTAGACCTTGAGCGCACCCTGCTCGCCGGTCGCGTTGGGCCGGATGAATATCCAGTTCTGCCACGCCGAAAGGCGCCCGAAGACGCGCGTCAGCATGTTCTCGCGGCCGCTGAAGCGCAACGAGGCCTCCATCCCGGTCAGCGCGTCGGGAGAAAGGGCGGCGCGCTCTTCAATTGCGATGCGCACTTCCTCCTCCCAGTCGATGTCGTCGGGCGCGGCGGTGATGAGACCGAATTGTTTGGCGGTCCTGGTATCGAAAAGCTTGTTTGATTCAAGTTCAGGAACTTCACCACAGTAGTGCGCCGAGATCCTCGATTCGCCGTTCACCATCGGGTAGCTGCCAAAGTTGAGCGGCGAAAGCGCGATCGCGGGGCCGTTCTCTTCCGCGTCGAGCATGTAGCTGCGGTCGGCGGCGTAGAGGAGTTCGGCGAGCGTGCCCGCAAAGCAGGAACCTGGCTCCACCACCGCGAAGATCGAGCGCGAGGACACGTCCAGCCGGGCAAAAGTGCGGCGCAGGTAGCCGAGCGTCTCGCGCACGAACCAGTCTGTTGAATGGTTTTGCAATAAGAGATCCAGATCCAGAACATTTTGCGTATCGCCCTTCGTCTTCAGGATCCAGAGGCCGACGTCGAGGTGGTTGTGGCGCAGGTCGAGGATCGTCTGGTCCAGTTCGCGCGCGAGCTGGAGCGGATACCACTCCGCGCTCCTTTGCATTTGAATTTGATCCTTCGTGGGGCCTTTTACGGTGATTTCCGCGGTTCTTGCCTGGGCATTTACTTTCACCTCCACAAGCCGGGGTTTCAAAGGCGTCAAGGCAACGCCCTGGCCTCCGGGCCGGTCCGATTGCTTCGCCAGCTCCAGCGCGCGGTTCCTGACGAACTCGGCGAACTGCTGCGGCTTGGCGGCGTGGTCGACGAGGCGCCATTCCCTGGCCCGGTCGGCGCGCACGCCCTCGGCGGTGGTGCAGAAGACATCGGCCAGATCCCTTCGGACTTTTCTTTTATCCACGATTCTTGTCAATCCACCCGTCCCCGGCAAGACGCCCAGCAGCGGCACTTCGGGCAGACTCACGGTGCTGGAGCGATCGTCGATCATCGCGATTTCGTCGCAGGCGAGGGCGAGCTCGTAGCCGCCGCCGGCCGTGGTGCCGTTGAGCGCGGCGAGGAACTTCAGCCCGGAGTGCGCGCTGGAATCCTCCAGCCCGTTGCGCGTCTCGTTGGTGAACTTGCAGAAGTTCACTTTCCAGGCGTGGCTGGACAGGCCGAGCATGTAGATGTTGGCGCCCGAGCAGAACATGCGGCTCTTGCCGCTGGTCAGCACCACCGACTTCACCTCGGGATGTTCGAAGCGGATGCGATTCACCGCGTCGTGCAGCTCGATGTCCACGCCCAGGTCGTAGGAATTGAGCTTGAGCTTGTAGCCCGGCGCGATGCCCTTGTCCTCGTCGATGTCGAGCGCGAGCGTGGCCACGGCGCCGTCGAACGACAGCTTCCAGTGGTGATATTGGTCGGGCTGGGTATCGAATCGGATCATGGTTTGACCTTGCTTTTCAGTTCTTCCAGCGTGGATTTGAGCGAGCGGCCGGAAGTCTCGATGCTCGCTTCGGCCTGCGAGTAGAGGCGGTCGCGGTCGGCCAGCAGCTTGCGGATTTCGTCCAGCGCAGCCGAGCGGCCCTGCATTTTTCTACCTTCAAATGGGCGCATGTCGCCCTGCGCAATGACGCGGTTCATGTGCTCTTCGGGCTTTGCCTTGAGCCAGATGCTGTGGCAGTTGTCGAGCAGCAGCCGGTAGGTGTCGGGATCGGTCACCAGGCTGCCGCCGGCGGCGATCACCGCAGACTCGTGCGTGCGTAAAACCCTCTCGAGCGCGCGGCGCTCGAAGCGGCGATAGGCTTCGTGGCCGTACAGGGCGAAGACTTCGCCCAGCTTCGCGCCGGCTTCCCGCTCGACTTCGCTGTCGAGCTCGACGAAAACAACGCCGAGGGCGGCGGCGAGCCTGGCACCCAGCGCGGACTTGCCCGCGCCGCGCAGGCCGAGGAGGGCAATGCGCTGTCGTGCCGTGTCCTGGTCCGGTGTCTCGCGGGCGAGGCTTTCCACCGACACATGCATCGCCTGCGCCAGCTTGCGCAACAGCAGCACGGAAATGTTTCCCTGGCCGGATTCGAGCTGCGCCAGGTAGCGCTCGGATACCCCTGAAGCGGCGGCAAGCGCCTTGCGCGTCACCTGCTGGCCGCTGCGCCAGGTGCGCACGCGCTGGCCGAGCTGGGCGAGGTAGGCGGATTCCTGCTGGGCCGGGGAGATGGGGGCGTTCATGAATTATATTGCTTGACTGTGATTCTATGCTGCATTATATTAGATGTCAATGAAACTGCATCTCCTGGTCGGCACCATGACGGGGACCGCGCAACTCGTCGCCCAGGAGCTGGAACTGGCCTGGGCTGACGGCGAGCTCGAGGTCGAGACCATGCTGATGGACAAGCTCGACAGCTCGGTCTTCGCGCGGGAGGGGATTTTCCTCATCGTCACCTCGACTTACGGCCAGGGCGACGTGCCTGACAACGCCAGGGCCCTGTACGAGGACCTGATCGCGAAGCGCCCGGATCTTTCGCGCCTGCGCTACGGCGTGTTCGGCCTGGGCGACCGCACCTACGCCGAGACCTTCAACTTCGGCGGCAGGCGTTTTGACGACATCCTCAACGAGCTGGGCGCGCAGCGCATCGGCGAGCGCGTGCAGCACGACGCCTCCTCCGGCGTGCTGCCCGAGGAAATGGCGGAAAAGTGGGGTGCGACCTGGCTCGCGCTGGCGAAGGAAAATCAGGGACAGTCCACGTTTTCCGTCTGATGGAAAACCTGGACTGTCCCTGACTACAATTGAGGCTATGGATATCCCGCGCGACTACAACGCCGCTGAAGACCTGGTCGGCGGCAACCTGAAGGCCGGGCGGGCGAGCAAGGTCGCCTTCATCGACGACGCGGGCCAGTGCACCTTCGGCGAACTCGCCGAGCGTGTGAACCGCTTCGGCAACCACCTGCTGTCGCTGGGGCTGAGGATGGAAGACCGCATCCTCATCGCGATGCATGATTCCATCGATTGGCCGGTGGCCTTCCTCGGTGCGATCAAGGCCGGCATCGTGCCGGTTGCCGTCAACACGCTGCTCACGCCGAAGGACTACGAATACATGCTCTCCGACAGCCGCGCCAAGGCGCTGCTGGTGTCGGCGCCCCTGAAGCCGCAGTTCGACCCCTTCGTTTCGAGGTTGCCGTTCCTGAAGCATGTGCTGGTTCCGCCTTTCGCTGATTTGATTTCAAAATCCAGTTCAGATCTGAAAACAGCACCCACGACCTGCGATGATCCCTGCTTATGGCTCTATTCCTCGGGCTCGACCGGCATGCCCAAGGGCACGGTGCACGTCCACTCCAGCATGCGGCTCACCGCCGAACTCTATGCCAGGGGCGTGCTCGGGCTGAAGGAATCCGACGTCGTCTTTTCTGCGGCAAAGTTCTTCTTTGCCTACGGACTGGGCAATTCACTCTCGTTCCCACTCGCCTTAGGCTCGACCGCCGTGCTGATGGCCGAGCGGCCGACGCCGGATGCAGTATTCAAGCGCCTCACGGAGAGGAAGCCGACTGTCTTCTACGGCGTGCCGACGCTTTACGCCGGCATGCTTGCGTCGCCCGCATTTCCGGATAAAGATGTTTTGAATTTGAAGACCTGCATTTCGGCTGGTGAAGCACTGCCGCCCCAGATCGCGAAGAGCTTCAAGGAAAGAACCGGCGTCGACATCCTCGATGGCATCGGCTCCACGGAAATGCTGCACATCTTCCTCTCCAACCGGCCGGGTGATTTCCGGCCCGGCACCACCGGCAAGGCAGTCCCGGGTTACGAACTCAGGCTGGTGGACGAGAAGGGCGCCGACGTGAAGCAGGGAGATCTGGGCGAACTGCTGATCAAGGGCCCCACGGCGGCCAACCTGTACTGGAACAACCGCGGCAAGAGCCGCAACACCTTCGTCGGTGAATGGACTCGCAGCGGCGACAAGTACACGCTCGACGCGGACGGCTTCTACGCCTACGGCGGACGCACCGACGACATGCTCAAAGTCTCCGGCATCTGGGTCTCGCCTGCGGAAGTCGAGGCCGCGCTGGTGTCGCACGAAGCCGTGCTCGAAGCCGCCGTGGTGGGCAAGGAAGACGAGCAGAAGCTCGTGAAGCCAAAGGCTTTCGTCGTCCTCAAGCCCGGCAAGCAGGCCAGCGTCGATGAACTGCAGACCTACGTCAAGTCGAAACTCGCGCCTTACAAGTATCCGCGCTGGATAGAATTCGCCAGCGAACTGCCCAAGACCGCCACCGGAAAAATCCAGCGATTCAAACTGAGAGTCTGACCTGAAGATTTCGGTCGTCGTCCCGGCGTTCAACGAGGAGCGCCTGCTCGCCGCAACGCTGGCAGGCATCCGCGAGGCTGCGAATGCGTTCGACGATGGCGACTGGGAACTCATCGTCTGCGACAACAATTCCACCGACCGCACTGCCGCGATCGCGCGCGCGGCCGGGGCGCGCGTGGTGTTCGAACCGCACAACCAGATTTCGCGCGCGCGCAATCGCGGTGCCCAGGCCGCCGAGGGGGAATGGTTGCTCTTTATCGACGCGGATTGCCTGCCTACGCCTGATTTATTTTATGATTTCAAAGAAATCATTGAGCGCGGCGACGTACTTGCGGGCGGCAGCACTATCGCGCCCGAAGGCTCGCTCCAGTTCCGGATCGCGATCCACGCCTGGAATGCGCTCAGCCGCATGACGCGCTGGGCTGCCGGTTCCTTCGTGTTCTGCGAACGCTGCGCATTCGCCGAACTGCACGGGTTCAGCGAAGAGCTCTACGCGTCGGAGGAGATCGAGCTGTTCGGTCGGCTCAAGGACCTGGCGCGCCGGCGCGGAAAGAGTATCGAGATCCTGCATCGGCATCCCTTGCGCACCAGCGAACGCAAGCTGCTCCTCTACCGCCGCGGCGAACTGCTGGGATTTCTCGTCAAGTTCGTGCTGCGCCCGGGCCGGACGGTGCGCAGTCCTGCGGATTGCAAGCCCTGGTACGACGGGCGCCGCTAGCCTTCAATAACCGATGGCGGCACCGTCGCTGCGCGGATCCGCGCCGCCGATGCGCATGCCGCTGTGCGGGTCGATGACGATGCCGTGGGCGTGGCCAGCGAGCTCGTTCCATTCGCCCCAGCGATTGAGCAGGTGGCCGCGGCGCGCCAGCTCGTCGAGCGTTGCGGGGGCGAAGCGGCCTTCGATGTGCAGCGTGTCGCGCTCTTCGCCGAGCCCGAAGCGTCCCGAGAGCCAGCGCGGCGCCTGTACCGCCTCCTGGATGTCGCAGCCGAAATCCATCATCGCGACGTAGGCCTGCACATGGATCTGCGGCTGGCCGTCCGCGCCCATGCCGCCCACGACGCTCCAGAGCTTGCCGTCGCGAAAGCCGAGCGAGGCGATCAGGGTGTGCAGCGGCGTCTTGCCGGGCTCGAGCCGGTTCGGATGCTGCGGGTCGAGAGAAAAGTAGGCGCCGCGGTTCTGCAGCACCACGCCGGTGCTGCCCGCGACCACCGTTGAGCCGAACACGCCGTACAGGCTGTTGATGAGCGAAGCGGCGTTGCCCTCTTCGTCCACGGCTGCGATGTAGACGGTGTCGCCCTTCAGGCTGCCATAGGAGGGCACGCGGTCCCAGGGCAGTGCGCGTGCAGGGTCGATCAGCGCACGGCGTTCGCCTGCGTACGCTTTCGAGATCAGCCGCTGCATCGGTACTTCGGCGAAGCGCGGATCGGCGAGCCAGCGGTCGCGGTCGTGATACGAAATCTGCTTCGCCTGCACCAGCAGGTGGGCGTGGTCGGGACCGAGGAATTCCTTGCGGTGCAGTTCCAGCGGCTCGATCAGGTTGAGCATCTGCAGCACCGTGAAGCCCTGGGTCGGCGCGGGCGTCTGGTACAGGGTCAGGCCGCGATAGCTGCCGCTGATCGGCTCGCCCCAGCGTGCGGTCTGCGCCGCGAAGTCTGCGGTGTCGAAGAAGCCGCCGCGCTCCCTGGCGAAGCGCTCGAACTCCTGCGCCACGCCGCCTTCGTAGAATCCGGCCCGGCCGCCTTGCGCCAGCGCTTCGAGCGTGCGCGCCAGGTCCGGGTTGGCGATTCTCGCTCCGATGCGCGGTGTGGCGCCGCCGAGAAGGAAGATCGCCGCTGCTTCGGCCTGCTGCGCGAGCTCGGCCGCCGTCTGGCCGATCCACCCGGCGAGGCGCGCGGTAAGCGGGAAACCGTCGCGCGCGTAGGCAATGGCGGCCTCCAGGTTGCGGGCCAGCGGCAGGCGCCCATAGGCTGCGTGCGCCTCGCACCAGCTTGCGACCGCGCCGGGGGTGGTGACGGTGGCCGGCAGGATGCCGCGAAACGGGATCTCCGTCATGCCGCGCGCGGCGAACCAGTCGAGGCTCGCGTTTGCGGCGCCCCGCCCGCCGCCGTCGAGAAAGCGAACCTTTTTCGTCCTGGCGTCGTAGATCAGCCAGAACGCGTCCCCGCCCAGTCCGGTCATGTGCGGGTAGAGCACGGACAGGGCGGCACTGGCGGCGATGGCGGCATCCACTGCCGAGCCGCCGGCGCGCAGCGCATCGACGCCGGCCTGGGACGCGAGCGCGTGGGAGCAGCTGACCATGCCCCTGGGCGAGCGGGCCGCCGGCCTGACGGTGTCGATGGTCACCCGTTACTTCAGTAGTGAAACTCTGCGAACACCAGGCGGTTCTCCTTCAGCGGCCAGGAACGTACCACGATGCGCTCGTCGTTGAAGATTGCCGTCACGCTACGCACCGCCCTTTCGTTCAACTTCAGTTTCGCGGCCGATACTCCCGCCACTCCAGGCGGTACGCCGGGCGGCGGGTTCACGCCGTCCAGGCTCATGCTGTCTCGGCCCACGCCGTAATAGCCGCGCGGCCGGTTCATGGTGACTACGCTAGCCGCTTCCCTGTCGGCATCCACGATCCGTGCCGGGCGCATATGGATGATATTGGAGGAGCGCGGAAAGGGGGAGCGATAGATATGCGTCAGCGCGAACCCGGCGGCGCCGATGACGAACTCATAACTCACGTTGGGCTTGGCGTTGAACGGGCCCCACTGGCCGTCGTCGCCCACGGTTTTGGCGTGCACGGCCTTGCCGATGCGCTCGCCGCTTTGCGAGGCGGTCTCGAAGATCTCGAGGGACGCACCCGGGAGCGGGAGGTTGTTCGGGCTCGTGCCCTGGAAGTCGGTGATGCGGCCATCGAGCACGATCGTGGATTCCGGCGCGATGCTGCCGCGCCCCGGTAGCGCCCCAGTGATGAAGCGAAAGGTCTGCGCGAAGGCTTCCGGGTGGTAGGACACTTCACGGTGATCGCGTCCGGGCAGGACCACGTTCAGCGCGCCCTTAAGCGTCGGGCCGTCGTAGGCGACGTGGGTTTGCATCTTCGGCTGCCCGATCCAGCGCCCGTCGGGCTGAGCGAACTTGTCGTAGTTGTCCGAGCGCAGCGTCATGAAGGCCACGCCCGGCGTCACTTCCAGGCCTTCTGGCCCCTGCGCGCTGTTCAGGGCAGTGAGGAAAGGACCCTTGCCGTTGAACTCGTTGCCGGGGCTGAAATCGCCCGCCCAGACGCCGTGATTGGGGGTGCCGCCGAGAATGGCATGCGACACGGTGGCCGCGCCGCCGCCATTGCGGATGTAGTTGCGAATGGCATTGCCGCCGCGCGAGTTGGCGACAAGGACCACTTTTTCGGCCCCGGTGAGCTTGCGCACGCGTGCGACTTCAGCGGCGAGATGCTGCATGCTTTCAGCGGAGCTGCTGCGGCCTGCCTGCGGTTTTGCATCGTCGTCGCGCGCGAGCGGGTAGGGCAGGTCGAGCGCGAACAGGCGCTCGCGCGGCCAGCCGTTGGACTCGAAGCGCCAGGCCATCGCGTGCCAGAGTGCGGCGGTGTCACCGTTACCGTGGACGAAGACGACCGGCGGATTCGATTTTCTCGTCGCATCGCCCGCGCAACCGGCGAGCAGCGTCGCGAGGATCAGGCCAAAGAGGGAACGTCGGGTCAGGTTCATCGCGGCGGTCCTTTCGTTCAATGCCGGATGCAGACTTTGCCGAAGTGCGCGCCATTTTTGAGGTGGGCCATCGCTTCCTTCAACTGTTCGAACTGGAACACTTTATCCGTGACCGGCTGCAGCCTGTGCTGGTCGATGGCGCGCAGCATGGCTTCGAAGCCGTCGCGGTTGCCGACCGTGATCCCCTGCAGCCTCACCTGGCGCGTGACTACCAGGCCCAGGGGCGCCGAGAGCATGCCGCCGGAAAGTACGCCGATCATCGAGAGCGTCCCGCCCGGACGGATACAACGTAGCGACTGCGGCAAAGTCTTTTCGCCGCCGAGTTCGAGGATGTGGTCGTAGCCGCGTCCCGCGGTGACCTCGCGCGTTGCCTTGTACCACTCCGGCGTCGTCCGGTAGTTGATCGCCGCGTCTGCGCCGAGCGTCTTCGCGCGCGCGATCTTTTCGTCGCTCGAGGAAATTACGGTGACCTGCGCGCCGCGCAGCTTGGCGAACTGCAGCGCGAAGAGCGCCACTCCGCCCGTGCCCTGCACCAGCACGCGAGAGCCCGGTCCGAGGTTGTCGTGCGTCACGATGGCGCTCCAGGCGGTGAGCGCGGCGCAGGGCAGGGAAGCTGCCTGCTCGTCGCTCAAGTGCGCCGGCACCTTCGAAACACCCGCCTCCGGCAGGACCATGTACTCGGCCATGGTGCCGTCCACCGGCCCGCCGAGGGAGCGCGACAAGCGCTCCGGCGTGGGCTCGCCGCTGATCCAGGCCTGCGCGAATAGCGGGCAGACCCTGTCGCCGGGCTTGGCGCGCGTGACGCCGGCACCGGCCTCTACGACCTCGCCCACGCCATCCGAAATCGGAATCAGGGGCAGCGTTCCGGTATGCGAACCGTAGGCGCGCATCGGCACCACCAGGTCGCGGTAGTTGAGCGAAGCCGCCTTCATGCGCAGCAGCACCTGGCCGGGGCCCGGCCTGGGGTCCGGGCGCGTCGCAAGGCGCAGATGCTCCATGGACCAGTCGTCCTGAATCTGGAAAACTCTCATGCGCACATTGTAGTAAAGTGGCGATTGTTTGGGGCCCAAACAATCGGCATGAACGCTGTTCCCGACCGGGTACACCTAAGGTACGTCGTCAACGGCGAGGATACCCCTGTCTCCTTCGCGCCCTACAAGACGCTGCTCGAAGTGCTGCGCGAAGACCTCGATCTCACCGGTACCAAGCACGGCTGCGAGCTGGGCGAGTGCGGCGCCTGCACGGTGCTGCTTGATGGCCAGCCGGTGCTCTCCTGTCTCGTGCTCGCGCTGGAATGCGGGGGGCGCCGGATCGAGACCATCGAGGGCCTCGCGCGCGGCCCCGAGCTGCATCCGCTGCAGGCCGCCTTCGCCGACTTCGGCGGCTCGCAGTGCGGCTACTGCACGCCGGGCGTGATCATGACGGCGAAGGCCCTTCTTGATCAGAATCCGAATGTGACCAGAGATCAGATCAGAGAGGCCACGGCCGGCAATCTGTGCCGCTGCACCGGCTACCTGCAGATCACCGAGGCGATCGAGGATGCCGCGCGGGTGCTCCGGGCGGAACGCAAATGAACGCCCCGACGCCCGGGAAGAAGCTCGAAGTCGTCGGCAAGCCACGCCGGCGAGTCGACGGCCGCGCCAAGGTCACCGGGGCGCTGCGTTTCGCCGACGACCTGTCTCTGCCGCGCATGCTCCACTGCAAGCTGCTGCGTTCGCCGCACCCGCACGCCATCGTCGAGCAGGTGAACGTCGAAAGGGCTGCCGCGCATCCGGGCGTGTACCTCGTGCTGACGAACAAGGATTTTCCGGTGCCGTTCGGCATCATGCCTGTGGCGGTCGATGAATACCCGCTCACCGCGCACGTGCGCCACGTGGGCGATCCCGTCGCCGCCGTGATTGCAGTGGACGAGCAGACCGCCGATGACGCCCTGCGTTTGATCGAAGTTCGCTATCGTCCGCTGAAGACGATTTCAGATCCAATTGAGGCACTCGACAATCCTGAACCCCGCATTCATGAGTACGGCGAGCGGGGCAACATCCACCGCAACCAGTCCTACGAGTTCGGCGACGTGGACGAGGCGCTGGCGAAGTCGGACCACGTCTTCGAGGATGTTTTTTTCTACCAGGGCAACACGCACCTGCCGATGGAGCAGCAGGCCACGCTTGCGAACCTGGAAGGCGACGGCAAGCTGCTCGTCAGCTCCAGCACGCAGAACCCGCATTACCTGCACCGCCAGCTCGCGCGTGTTCTGCAGATCCCGGAAGCGCGCATCCGCGTCATCGCTTCGCCCAATGGCGGTGGCTTCGGCGGCAAGTGCGACCCAGCCAACCACGAGATGGTGGTGGCGAAGGCGGCGCTGGTGCTGGGCCGGCCGGTCAAGATCGGCCTGACGCGCGAGGAGGTGTTTTACCAGCACCGCGGCCGCCATCCGGTGCTGATGAAAATGCGCACTGGCGTGACGAAGGACGGCAAGCTCACCGCCATGCACCTGCAGACGCTGCTCGATGGCGGCGGCTACGGCTCGCACGGCCCGGCGAGTACTTTCTATACGGGTGTACTGACGCCCGTGACCTACGAGCTGCCGCGCTTCAAGTTCGAGGCCTGCCGGACTTTCACCAACAAGCCTGCCTGCGGCCCCAAGCGCGGCCACGGCACGCCGCAGCCGCGCTTCGGCCAGGAAGTGCAACTCGACAAGATCGCCGAGAAGCTGAAGATGGACCCGGCCGAACTGCGCCTGGGCATGGTCACCAAGGCGAATTCGCTCACGGCGAACTGGCTGAACGTGGGCTCTACGGCCCTGGACCAGTGCATCCGGGAAGTTGTTTCGCGGTCAAAATGGAAAGACAGATATAGAAAGCAGCAATACGGAAGAGGACTCGGCCTCGCCTGCAGCACCTACATGTGCGGCGCCGGCCTGCCGATCTACTGGAACAAGCTGCCGCATTCGGGCGTGCAGCTGCTGCTCGATCGCAGCGGCCAGGTGACGGTGTATTGCGGCGCGACCGAAATCGGGCAAGGCTCGGACGACGTGCTGGCGACCATCGTCGCGGAAGTTCTGGGCATCGACACGGGCCTCGTGCGCTGCGTCACTGGCGACACCGGCATCACGCCGGTGGACCTGGGCTCTTACTCCAGCCGCGTCACCATCATGATGGGAAATGCCGCCGTGCAGGCGGCCGAGCGAGTCAGGGCGCAGCTCGCCGACGCGGTCGCCGAGAAGCTCGAAGTGCTGCCCGGGAGCCTTGTGTTCTCGCGCGGCAAGGTCTTCCATCCCGGGAACGCCGACGGCATTTCCTTCCGCGAAGCGGTGGAGATGGCGGAGTCGAAATTCGGTACCATTGGCGCGGTGGGCTCGTACTCGCCGCCAAAGCCGCCGGGCCGGTACAAGGGCTCCGGGGTCGGGCCGTCGCCCGCCTACAGTTTCTCGGCCTGCGTGGTGGAAGTCGGGGTGGACCCGAAGACCGGCTGGATCGAAGTGCCGAAGATCTGGATCGCGCACGACATCGGCCGCACGCTCAATCCCGTGCTCGCGCGCGGGCAGGTGATCGGCGGCGTGTACATGGGCCTCTCGGAAGCGCTGATGGAAGAGCAGGCGTTCCGGCGCCTGCCGGAGAAGCTCTCCTCGGCCCTGGTGCACAAGATGCCATCGATGCTCGAGTACAAGAGCCTCACCGCGCTCGACATGCCCGAGGTGGACGTGGCGCTGATCGAGGATCCGGATCCGAACTGCCCATTTGGCGCCAAGGAAGTCGGCCAGGGGCCGCTGCTGCCCGTGATGCCCGCGCTGGTCAACGCGATCTTCGACGCGGTGGGCGTGAGAATCGATGAGATTCCCGTGACGCCGGACAAGGTTCTCAGAGCATTGGAACTCAAATCGAAAGGTCTTGCCCCCAGGGTGGGGCCGGACCATTTCCCGTCTGTTCCCTATCCGGAGCCCGTCTACGTCATCACGCCGGAAGAGGGCGGCGACGGCAAGGAGACCAAGAAGGAGGCAAGGAAGCGTGCTGCGGCTGCCGTGGTTTGATTACCGCGCCCCGCGCACGGTCGCGGAGGCGGCGAAGATCCTCGCCGGCGAGGGTCCGCAGGCGATGCTGATCGCCGGCGGCACCGACCTGCTGCCGAACATGAAGCGCCGGCACCAGACGCCGAAGGTTCTCGTGTCGTTGAAAGCCGTGGACGGACTCAAGAAGGTGAACGGAACGCTCGGCGCAGGCCTGACCCTTGCAGAACTTCTGAAAATTGAAGGCATACCAACCGCGCTGCGTCAGGCTGCCGCCCAGGTCGCCACGCCTCATCTGCGCAACGCGGGCACGCTCGGCGGCAACCTTTGCCTCGACACGCGCTGCACCTACTACAACCAGAACTACGAATGGCGACAGGCGATCGATTTCTGCCTGAAAAAGGACGGCGACACCTGCTGGGTCGCCACCGCGAGCAAGCGCTGCGTCGCGGTCTCCTCGACGGACACGGCTCCGGCATTGATTGTTTTGAATGCGGAAATAAAACTTGAAAGCACAGGCGGGGACCGGTGGATCCCGGTCGAAGCCCTCTACAAGAACGACGGCATCGACTACCTCTCCCGGAAGCCGGACGAGATCCTGACCGAAGTGAAAATTCCCGGTGGCTGGAAGAGCGCCTACTGGAAGCTGCGCCGGCGCGGCTCGTTCGACTTTCCGATTCTGGGGGTTGCCGTTGCCTTGAAGTTTTCAGGCAAAGCCATAGAAGACGCCCGCGTCGCACTGGGCGCAGCCGCGTCCAGGCCGTTTCTTGTGGAGAAGGCCGGGAATTACCTGAAAGGCAAGGAACTTACCGACGAGGTGATCGCGGAGGCATCGGCGTTGATCGCCAACCGCGCCAAGCCCATGGACAACACCGACATGGACCTTTACTGGCGCAAGGAAGTCGCCGACGATTTCGCGGCGTACGCGCTGAAGGAACTCAGAGGCGATGACATGCGCGAGACGCGACTGCGCATCGCGCGCCACGCTGTCTAGACGCGTAGCGCGCCTACCTCGGCGAGAATCTCGTAGGAGCGTTTGCGCGCGGCATGGTCATAGACAGCCGTGACGACCATCATTTCGTCCACCCCGGTAAGCGCGACGAACTCGTCCAGCCCGCGCTTTATCGCCTCCGGCCGGCCCACGATCGCGTAGCGCAGCATGCCGGAGGCCTGTGCCTTTTCCATCGGCGACCAATAGGTTTCGATGTCGTCGATCGGCGGCTGCATCTTGCCCCTGCGGTTGCGCACCATGTTCGTGAACTGCTGCTGCACGCTGGTGAAGAGGCGCCGCGCGGTGGCATCGGTGTCCGCGGCGACGACATGGGCGCCGGCCATCGCGTAGGGCTTGCGCAGCTGCGCCGAGGGCTTGAACGTGCTGCGGTAGACCTCGAGCGCCGGCAGCAGGTCGTTGGGCGCGAAGTGCGAAGCAAAAGCGTAGGGCAGGCCGAGCATGGCGGCGAGCTGCGCGCCATAGAGGCTCGAGCCGAGGATCCACAGCGGCACGTTCGAATCCGCGCCGGGGACCGCGACGATGCGCTGCCCTTCCTCAATCGGGCCGAGCAGCGCCTGCAGTTCGAGCACGTCCTGCGGAAAATCCTCGGCGTTCGCGTAGTCGCGCCGCAGCGCGCGCACCGTCATCTGGTCGGTGCCCGGCGCGCGCCCCAGGCCGAGGTCGATCCGTCCCGGGTACAGCGCATCCAGGGTGCCGAACTGCTCGGCGATCACCAGCGGAGAATGGTTCGGCAGCATGATGCCGCCCGCGCCGACGCGGATCGTCGAGGTGCCGCCCGCGAGGTGGCCGATGACCACCGAGGTCGCCGCGCTTGCGATGCCGCGCATGTTGTGGTGCTCCGCCACCCAGTAACGCGTATACCCCAGCCGCTCGGCATGCCGGGCGAGGTCGAGCGAATTGCGCAGCGCATCGCCGGGCGTTGCGCCTTCCACGATCGGCGCGAGGTCGAGAATCGAAAGGGGAATCATGCGTTCAATTCTATCCGCGCGTGCGGCGCGGCTTCTGGTCTAATTGCGAAATGTTCCTCCGCAATTGCTGGTACGTCATCGCCTGGGATCACGAGGTGCCCGCGGACGGGTTGTTCGCGCGCACCGTCCTGAACGAGCCGATCGTCGTGTTCCGTACCGCCAGCGGTTTTGCCGCGCTGGAAGACCGCTGCTGCCACCGCCACGCGCCCCTGTCCAAGGGACGCAAGGAGGGTGACCACGTGCGCTGCGGCTATCACGGGCTCAAGTTCGACGCGGTTGGCCAGTGCGTGGATGCGCCGGGGCTGGACCGTATTCCACCGCAGGCGAAAGTACGAACCTATCCGCTCGTAATGCGCAACAAGTGGCTCTTCGTCTGGATGGGCGATCCGGTCATGGCTGAAGAACGCCTGCTGCCCGACAACTACTCCAACGACCATCCCGATTGGCGCAACAAGCCCGGCTACATGCACTACGACACGCCGTACCTGCTGATCTGCGACAACCTGCTCGATTTCTCGCACCTGTCCTACGTGCACGAGAAAACGCTCGGCGGCTCTACCGCGATCGCACAGGCGCGCCCCGAGATCGAGCCGCTGGAACGCGGCGTGCGCGTGTCGCGCCGCGTGCCCGACGTGCCATCGCCGCCGTACTACCAGAAGATCCGCTCCTTCAAGGGCAACGTGGATCGCTGGTTCATCTACGATTTCCTGTTTCCGGGCACGCTGCTGATGAGCTCGGGCGGCAAGCCCACGGGACAGAAGGAGGCCGATCCGGCCAACTCGGTGCTGCTGCACAGCTGCCAGACGCTCACGCCAGAAACCGACGCCAGCACGCACTATTTCTTCCAGCAATCGCACCGCGCCGACGGCGGCGACGCCTCGGTGACCGAAGGCATCTACCAGAGCCTGCTCACCGCGTTCAACGAGGACCGCGACATGATCAGCGCGCAGCACGCGGCGATCCAGCGCAATCCCGGCGCGGCGATGCTGCCCTTGGGTATCGATGCGGCGCTGGTGCGTTACCGCAAGGCGCTGGACGAGGCCATCGCGCGCGAGCGCGTCTAGCCGAGCGCGGCCAGATCTGCGGCAGACAGGACCAGCGCGGCGGCGCGATCCTTCGGCGGCCCCCACACATTCGGCCCGCATACCCGCATCGCGCCGAAGCCCAGGCGATGGACGTTCATGTCCGCAATCTGGATGTTTTTCATGGCTGCCACTTGTGCCAGACTAGCATTTGAAGGAGGGGGTGAGGCATGTTCAAGGACCGCTACGGACTGGAATTGAGCGTGGGATCGGCGGCGGCGCGCGACGACTACGTCGCCGCGGTGGACTGCATTTTCGCCGCGACGGTGGGTGCGGAGGAGCACCTGGGCCGCGCCATCCAGGCCGAGCCGGAATTCGCGCTGGGGCACGCAGCGCTGGCAAGGGCGCATTTCATCCTCGCCAGGGTTTCCGAGGCGCGGGCCTCGGCGGCGCGTGCGCGTGAACTTGCCGCGCGCGCGACCGCGCGAGAGCAAGGCCACGTGAATGCAATCTCCCTTGCCATCGAGGGCAAACCCGTGGATGCGCTCGCGGCGACGCGCGAGCACATCACCCGGTTCCCGCGCGACGCGATGGTGCTCAACCCCGCCACCGGCGTTTTCGGCCTGATCGGCTTCAGCGGCCGGCAGGAGCGCGAGCCCGAGCACTACGAGATTCTGCGCAACGTGGCGCCGGCCTATGGCGAGGATTGGTGGTTCGACATGGCCTTCGCCTTCGCCGCCTG
This sequence comes from Nitrosomonadales bacterium, assembly GCA_005240145.1. GTDB lineage: Bacteria > Pseudomonadota > Gammaproteobacteria > Burkholderiales > SG8-39 > RBG-16-66-20. Next base: position 39,784 of record SBAS01000074.1, read on the forward strand.
CGAGGTCGGCCGGCTCGATGAGGCGCGCAAGCTGATCGAGCGCAGCATGGCGGCGAACCCCGCCAATGGCCACGGCGCGCACATCAAGGCGCATGTCCTGTACGAGTGTGGCGAGCCGGGCGCAGGTCTGGATTACCTGAAGAGCTGGATGCCGGGGTACAAGCGCGAAGCGCTCATGCACTGTCACCTGTCGTGGCATATCGCGCTCTTCGCGCTTGGCCTTGGCCGCACCGAGGAGGCCTGGCAGGCCTACCGCAGCGCAGTGCATCCCGGCGGCTCCTGGGGGCCTGCGCTCAACGTGGCGACCGATTCGGTATCGTTTCTCTGGCGCGCGGAGCTCGCGGGGCAGCCGCGCGACGCGGCGCTGTGGCGCGAAGCGCTCGATTACACGCGGCAGCAGTTTCCGAAAACCGGCATCGCTTTCGTCGATGTGCACGCCGCTTTCGCCTGCGTGGCGAACGGCGACTCGGAGGGCCTGGGCAAGCTGGCAGAGGAACTGCGCACCCGCGTGAGCGCCAATCGCCTGCCTGCCGGCAGTGTCGTGCCGCAGCTTGCCGAGGGCCTGGGCGCTTACGGCGCGGGGCAGTGGGAACGGGCCGCCGAGTTGCTGCGCAAGGCGCTGCCCGAAACCGTGCGCATCGGCGGCAGCCGCGCGCAGCGCGACCTGGTGGTGAAAACGCTCGCCGCGGCCTACCTGAAGGCGGGACGGAGCGCCGAGGCGCAGGCTCTGCTGGCGCAGCGGGTGGCGTGAGGCCGGACGCGGAAGAGGTGCGCACCTGGGTGGACGATGCCCAGCGCATCGTCGTGCTGACCGGCGCGGGAATTTCCACCGATTCGGGCATTCCGGACTTCCGCGGTCCGCAGGGCGTGTGGACGAAGAATCCGCAGGCCGAGAAGCTCTCCAACATCCACTACTACATGGCCGATCCGGAAGTGCGCAAGGCCGCGTGGCTGGCGCGAACCGACCATGTCGCCTGGAACGCGAAGCCGAACCCTGGCCATTTCGCGCTCGCCGCACTCGAGCAGCGCGGCAAGCTGCATGCTCTGATCACGCAGAACATCGACGAGCTGCACCAGATGGCGGGCAATTCGCCGCAACGGGTGATCGAGGTGCACGGCACCATGAGGAAGGTGGTGTGCATGGGCTGCGGCATGCTCGCGCCGATGCAAAAGGCGCTCGACCGGGTGCGCGCAGGCGAAGCCGATCCGCCCTGCCGCGATTGCGGCGGCATCCTGAAGAGCGCCACCATCTCCTTCGGCCAGGCCCTGGTGCCGGAAGTCATCGACCACGCGATGCGGGTTGCGGGCGATTGCGACCTGTTCCTCTCCATCGGCACCAGCCTGCAGGTCTATCCGATCGCGGGCGTGGTGCCGCTCGCGCGCAACGCGGGCGCGAAGATCGTGATTCTGAACGCGGAGCCGACGCCCTACGACAATATCGCCGACGCGGTATTTCGCGACCCGATCAGCGCGACCCTGCCGCGCCTCTGTGCGGCCTGAACATGGCGGAAGAAGGCTACCAGCTCAGCTACGCGCCCTGCGACCGCCGGGTCCGGGTCGAGTTCGAGGGCACCTGGATCGCGGACTCCACTCGCGCGCTCGTGCTGCACGAGACGCGGCTGCCGCCCGCGTACTACTTCCCGTTCGAAGACGTGCGCATGGACCTGCTGCGCAAGACCGACTTCCACTCGCACTGCCCGTTCAAGGGCAACGCAAGCTACTGGTCGCTGCAGGTGGCGGAAAAGAGCGTTGAAAACATCGCCTGGGGCTACGAGGACCCGTTCCCCGAGGCCGAGCGACTGCGCGGCCACCTGTCCTTCTACCGCGGCAAGGTCTCCGCGCTCTACGAGGGCGACGACGAGGTGCCGTTCCTCGCCGCCGCGCCGGGCGCGGCGCACGGCAATCCCCTGGCCGCCTGGCTGCTCAAGGACGCGTGGAAGGCCGCCTCCAGCGCCGATCTCGCCGAGCAGTTCTTCCTCTTTCTCAAAGGCACGGGCTACCCGGTCGAGCGCAGCACGGTCATCATGCCTACGCTGCACCCGCAGATCTTCGCCACCGTGCTGGTGTGGCGCGCCGACGCGAGGGGTGTGCGCGTGGTGCACGAGCCGCACGACATCCTGCTGCAGCCGCGCTTCGCGGACAGCCCCTTCGCACCCATCATCCGCGGCGCCGGCGGCGTGCGGCGCCGCATCGAGGACCCGCAGGCGAAGCTCGACTTCCCGGTGGTGCGCGACCTGCACAAGGAGGGCGCGACCGACTACGTCGCGATGCCGTTCCGGTTTTCGGATGGCCAGATCAACGTCATGTCGATGACCTCGTTCGCGAAAGGCGGCTTCAGCGCGGCGCAACTCGGCCAGATGTACGAGGTCATGCCGATGCTCGCGCGGCTGTTCGAAGTGCACGCCCAGCGCCGCATCGCGACCGGGTTGCTCGAGACCTACCTCGGGCACAACAGCGGCAGGCGCGTGCTCGACGGCCTGGTGAAGCTGGGCGACGGCGAGCACATCGACGCCGTGATCTGGTTCTGCGACCTGAGGGACTCGACCCCCAACTCCGAGCGCCTGGGGCGCGAGGGCTTCCTGAGATTCCTCAACCACTTCTTCTACTGCATGGCGGGCGCGGTCATCGACAGCGGCGGCGAGGTGTTGCGATACATCGGCGACGCGGCTCTCGCCATCTTCCCCACCGCCGGCGGCACCGCGCCCGCCTGCGAGAAAGCCGTCGCCGCCGCGCGGCTCGCCGTCGAGCGCGTGCGCACCGTCAACGCGCAGCACCCCGAAGCGCCGCCGATCAGATTCGGCATCGGCCTGCACCTCGGCAGCGTCACCTACGGCAACATCGGCATCCCGCAGCGCCTCGAATTCACCGTCATCGGCCCCGCCGCCAACGAAGCCGCCCGCGTCGAATCCATGACCAAGGACCTCGGCCACGCCGTCCTCGCCTCCGGCGCCTTCGCCGCCGCCTACCCCGGCAAGCTCACCTCCGTCGGCCGCCATCGCCTCAAGGGCGTGAGCGCAGAGCACGAGCTCTTCACCCTCCCCGATCAGCCGTAGGGCGTTTCGCGCTTGCGCTTGAAAGGATAGGCGAGCTGCCCGAGGTAGCTCTCCGGCGGCTGGAACTTCACCGTGCCGTACCTCTTCGGCCAGTGGTCTGGCAGGTGGGCGGTGCCGAAGAGCCAGTCCCAGAACGGCAGGAAGGCGGCGAAATTCTTGTCCAGGCCTTCCTCGTCGGAGGTGTGGTGCCAGTGGTGGTACTCGGGTGTGGCGATCAACCAGCGCAGCACGGGAAAACGCCAGCGTGTGTTGGAGTGGATGTAGACCGCGTGGATGGAGACGAAGGCGACGTAAGTGACCAGCGTCGTCGGCGAGAAACCGAGCACGAAAATCGGCACGAAGGCGGCCGCGCGGGTCAGGAGCGAGTCGACGAGGTGCATGCGCGACCCGGCGAGCCAATCCATCTCCCGGCTGGAATGGTGGATGGCGTGGAAGTGCCAGAGGAACGGCAGCTGGTGGAAACCGCGGTGCACCCAGTAGGTGACGAAGTCCGCCGCGAGCAGGATTTCGAAGAACTGCAGCCACACCGGCTGCTGCGCCACGACCTTCTGCAGCTCGAACTGGACCGCCCAGGAAAAGAATGCTTGTGCCGGGATGAGGACGGCAAAGGAGAGCAGCTGCACGCCCGCGTGGCTGACGAAGAAATGCTTCAGGTCGGTCTGCCAGCCCTTGCGGAAGATGCGCTGCGGGTGCAGGGCGAAGGCGCGCTCGAGCGGAATGAAGAGCAATCCCAACAGCAGCAGTTCGAGGACGAAATAGTCCAGGCCCGCGCTCACGGTGGCAGCGCCTGTTTCCACGGATTCGGTGAATCTCATCAGGAGCGCCACGACACCCAGGCCCATGCCGAGCAGGCCGTGCGCCTTCGAGCGCAGGAGCAGCACGCTCGCGGCGCCAAGGACGAAAGTCGCGCCGATGCTCGTCCACAGGATGCTCCTGAAAATGCCCAGGTTCGCCTTGTAGAAGGGCAGCGCTTCGCGCGTCACGAGCAGGTCCGGGAAGAGGAAGCAGGCCTCAGCCAGCACGCACAGCACGCCGAGAAGACCGGAGGTCACGCCGGCCCGCTTGCCCAGGTCGACGCGCAGGCGCCGGTTCATTTGAGCAGGAGATCGAGGAGGCGATTGAGCCACCCACTCGCCGTGCAGTCCCGCATCTAGAGCAATTCCTTCAGCGCCGCGATCTCTGCAGCGGCGGAAAACTCGTTCGGGAACTGGCGCTTCGCCTGGCGGTACCAGTAGCGCGCATTGGGCAGGTCGCCTTCCATGACATGCACGATGCCATGCGCCCAGCAGCTCAAAGGCGACTCCTCGTCCTTCTGCACGATCTCGTGTGCGGCTTTCCAGTCGCCGCGCTCGAGGTGGGCTACAGCAGATCGAAGTACTCGCGGTGCTCCCATTCGCTCACCTCGCGGTCGTCCCCGGCATCCTTGTTGGCAAGGTTGAATCGCTCGATCTCGGCCTCCTTGATGCGGCAATAGTAATCGACGAAGACGGAACCCATTCCTTCGCGCAGGACTTTGCTCGCTTTCAAGTGTTCAATCGCTTCTTTCAGCGATCGCGGCAGGAGCTGTGCCTTGGATTCGTACGGAGTCTTCTCGGCTTCACCCAAAGCAAGCCTGCTATGAATCCCATCCATCCCGCAGTGAATCTGGGAAGCGAAGTACAGGTAGGGATTCGCTCCGGGCTCGCCGATGCGGTTCTCGATGCGGGTCGCCGGGTCGCCCGCGCCGCCAAGCACGCGCAGCATGGCGCCGCGGCTGTCGCGGCCCCAGATGACGCGCTCCGGCGCAAGCGAATAGGGGCGGTAGCGCTTGTAGCCGTTGATGGTCGGTGTAGCAAACGCTGCCGATGCCCGGCCATGTTCGAGTAGCCCGGCAAGAAATTTCTTTCCGGTTGGCGACAAAAAGTCCTTGCCGGAAACAAAAGCATTCTTCCCGCCCTGCAACAGACTTTGATGCAAATGCCAGCCGCTTGACATGACGTTGGGCAGCTTCGGGCGGCACATGAAGGTGACGTGGTAGCCGTGCCGCCGCAGCGCCTGCTTGGCTGCACTGCGCAAGAGCAGCATGGTGTCGGCGGCGGCGAGGCCCTCCTGGGCGCTCAGCGTGATCTCCGCCTGGCTCGGGCCGAATTCGCATTCGAAGCTGCGCAGCGGCAGGCCGAGGCCCGTGAAACTGGCACGCAGGATCTCGAGCGCGGGTTCCAGCTGGTCGAAGCGCGCCTCCGAGAGCAGCTGGTAGCCGGTGTTGAGCAGTTCCACCGCCGGCGGCGAGCCCGGCTGGCCGGCATCCTCCGGGCGCAGGCGCGCATCCGTGATCCGAAAGATGTGGAATTCCACTTCCAGCCCCGCGAGGAAGCCGTAGCCCGCCCGGGCGAGCTTCGCGAGTGCGTCCTTGAGGAGCGCGCGCGTGTCGAAGGGCAGGGGTTTGCCGTTGGGAAACCTGAGGTCGCAGAGCAGCCAGCCCGTCCTGTGCGCCCAGGGCAGCACGCGGAAGGTCGCCGGATCCGCAACCATCACAGCGTCGGCAGCGCCTTCGAACTCCGGCATGCCGATTCCCGCGCCCGGAGTGAACACCGGGAACACAGTCTTGTTGGACGTGTCCTTGAAAAGCAGGGAGCTCGGAAACCCGACCCCGCTCTTCAGCGCCGCGGGGACTTCTGCGGCGGCGATGGACTTGCTGCGAAGGATTCCGTGCTGGTCGGCGAAAGAAAATCGTACGGTTTCGATCTTCCTGCTCTTGATTTCCTTCAACAGCTCCTTCATGCGGCCTTGGCGGTCCAGGGCGCGCGGTTCCTGCGAGCCGCGTCGGCTTCCTTGTAGTAGTCCTCCCAGCGCCCGGTCGGGCCGATGCCATCCACCGCAGGTGGCCCGGTGAGGGCGGAGGCCTGAGCGGCATCGAGCATCATCATCGTCTTTTCTCCGCGGGAATTCCTGTTTATGGCATCAACGAGCAGGCGCCGGTAAAGAACAATTCCCTTGTCGCTGCTGCCGAGGTTCTCCTTCGTGCGGTCGGCGATCTGTCCGGGCGACTCGCAGGCGAACTGGTCATGGATGTTGATATCGAAGCCCATGCCGGTATAGGTGGCCTTGCGCTGCTGCTCGGCGTCGAAACCCCAGCCATTGGCGCGGTTGTGGATCGGCTTGTAGTCGGGCGCGGGGTAGGTCTTGAGGCGCTGCTCGCGCATGGTCTTCTTGTCCACCGGCGTGGTGAAACTGGTGAAGATCGAGTACCAGTAGCAACCGCGATCGTCCACCGGCACGTGCCACTGGGTGATGGTCATCTCAGCGTTCATCGGGATGACGAAGGTCTGCGGGAAGAGGAGGTGTGTCGAACGCCCGTGCGTCTGTAGTTCGTCGATCTTGCGCAGGGTAATCAGGCGCATGCCGTAGTCGGTGCGCGCCACCGTGATTTCGGGCTGGTCGTATTCGCGCAGCACCTTCGAGATCGGCAGCTCGGAGTCCAAAGGTCTGCCGCGGAACTGCTTGCCGTAGCTTCCCGCCGTGTCCTCGTCCTCGAAATAGCGGTGCAGGAAGGAGGCGTGCGACGGGTCGATGCCCACTTCCAGCGCCTGCAGCCAGTTGCAGTCCCAGTAGCCCTTGAAGGCGAAGGTATAGGCGTCCGGCGCCGTGAAGCAGTCGAAATGCGGAAATGCGGAAGGCTCGGCCGCGCCCAGCCACGCGAACAGGATGCCGCTGCGCTCCGCCACCGGGTAGGAGCGCTGTTTGACGTGTTCGCACAAACGGCTGCCCTTGCCTTCGGCTGGCGTCTCCAGGCACTTGCCGCTCACGTCGAACAGCCAGCCGTGGAACACGCAGCGCAGGTTCCCGTCCTCGTAACGCCCGTAAGCAAGGTCCGCGCCGCGATGGGGGCAGTGACGATCGAGCAAACCGAAATTATTGTTTTTATCCTTAAAAAGAACAAAGGATTCACCCAAAATCGTTCGCGCCAGAACCGGTCTCTCTCCCTGCAATTCATCCACCAGCGCAACAGGTTGCCAGTAGTTGCGCAGCAGCTTGCCGGCCGGGGTACCCGGGCCGACCCGCGTCATCAATTCGTTCTGTTCCTGGCTAATCACTCTTTTCTCTGAACAGCCCCAAAGCCTTCATGGCGGGAAAATCGTTGAACGAGAACAGCGTTGCCTCCGACGTCGAACCGTGCCGGTAGGGCGTCCAGGAGGGGATGCAGAAGATGTCCTTCTCCTCCCACTCGTACCTCTGATCGCCGACCTCCGACCAACCGCGGCCCGTGGCCACCTGGTAGATGACGCTGCCTGTGTGACGAATCTTTTTCGTATTTCCCTTGATCAGTTCCAGCCGTGCACCCATCGTCGGCATCACCGGACCGCCGGTCAGGGGGTTCTTGTATTCGAATATCTTTTCTTTTCTCAATGCGGCAAAACAGGCATCCCATTTATAGAGGAATGCTGGAGAGTACGGCTTGTTCCAGTTCTCCCGGGAAAGAGGCAAGGGCGTCTGCACGGTCTGCGGATGTACTTCGTAGAAGTTCGCATCCATTGAATTCATGAGCGGAATGTCGAGGCCGTCCTGCCAGGTGCATTGCGTGCCGTCGGCTTCTACGCCGTGGTCGTGCCAGGTGCCGTTCGGCGTGAGGACGAAATCGCGCGCGCCGAGCGCCATGCGCTCTCCGTCCACTACGGTATACGCGCCCTTGCCCCCCATGACGAAGCGCAATGCCGAGGCCTGGTGTCGGTGGGCGCTGGTGAATTCGCCCGGGTTCATGACCTGCACGCCGGTGTAGAGCAGGCCTGCAGCCGCGCTCCACTCCTTGCGGCCCGGATTCACCAGCATCACCACGCGGCGCGCCGCTTTTTCGGCCGAAACCAGGTCCGCCGCCTGACGCACCATCGGCTCGACGTCGCGCCATTTCCAGTGCACCGGTACCGACTTGGGCTGCGGGTACCAGGGCTCGATGTCGTTGGCGACGTTCCAAAGCGCGCCCAGGTCGCGTTTCTCCAGCTCGCGGTAGTAGGCTTCCAGCTCCGGCGTGTCCTCGACGTTCGCCCTGCCTGTGACGTTTTCCCGTTTCACGGATCGCGCTCCTGTCCGGAAAGAGGGATTCTGGCATGCATCCGCAGGTCAGAATGCACGCAAGGCGATCAGGCCTTGCGCCGTGGGATGGGGCGCAGGCGTGGTTCGGTTCCGCCAAGCGCAACCAGTTGCTCCGTGCCCGTTTGCCTCAGGAAGGCTGTTGGCGTCAATGCCCGGACCGGCGAGCGACGGAAATCACGAATATTCCGGGTCACGATCGCATCCGCACCCCAGGCAAGCGCGGCAACCGCCTGGAACGCGTCTTCGAGGTCCGCCATGGGCAGCTCCATAGCCCGGCGCGCGTCCGCCGTTCCGGCCGGAGCCACTTCGACCATGCGCAGCAGTTTCGTCAGGAACGGGCGACCGTCCCCTTTGAGAAGATATGCGCAGTTCGATAGCGTATGCCAAGCCACTGCTGCCTCGCCGCCAGCCTCGGCCCAACGCAACACAGCGGCACTTTGAGCGGCGTGAGGATCACGCGCCAAAGCCACGTCAAGCAGTACGTCGGTATCGAGCAGCGCCTTCACCGGCGGCGGGCAATGTGGCGCTTGTGCAATTCGTCGTAGAGCGGATCCTGGCCGCGCTTCGATACTCTCAGCCTGCCGCTGCCGAGCATTTCATCAACCAGCGACTTGCCTTTGCCCGAAGCCTGCGGCGAACGCAGGAAGACCTCGATCAGGCCCGACACCGTCGTGCGGCGCATTCGAGCGGTGCGCTTGGCTTGCACGTGCACCTCGGGATCAAGGGTAATGGTGACGCGCGTTTTCATGAGTATGCATTGTAGTATAAATCATGCATACGGTCGATCAGGAAAGCCGATCGCCAGCAGCCTCAGACTCCCAGGTAGCGGTGTTGCACTTCCTCGTTGGCGGCCAGCTCGGCGGATTTTCCCGTCCAGACGACCCGGCCCTTTTCCAGCATGTAGTGTACGTCTGCGACGCGGATCAGCGCCTTCACGTCCTTGTCGATGACGAGAATCGACAGGCCCGCCGCCTTCAGGCGTTGGATGGCGCGGTAGATCTCGGCGCGGACCAGCGGCGCGAGGCCCTCGGTGGCTTCATCGAGGATCAGCAGGCGCGGGTTGGTCATGAGCGCGCGGCCGATGGCGAGCATCTGCTGCTCGCCGCCCGAGAGCTGGTTGCCGTAATGGTTCGTTCTGTGCTGCAGATTCGGAAATAGTTCGAAGATTTTCTGGAGATTCCATTCCCCCGGGCGGGCTGTCGCGACCAGGTTTTCGCGCACCGTCAGGTTGGGAAAGATCTGCCGCCCCTCGGGCACCAGGCCGATGCCGGCCTGGGCGACGCGGTAGGAGGGCTGTCCGGCAAGAGACTTCGATTCGAAGCTGATGCCGCCGCCTTTGAGCGGGATGATGCCCATGATCGAGTGCACGGTGGTGGTCTTGCCCATGCCGTTGCGCCCGAGCAGGGTCGCGACCTGGCCCGCATCGATGCGAAAGGAAACGCCGAAGAGGACCTGCGACAGCCCGTAGAATGTCTGCAGTCCCTGGACCTCGAGCATCAGAGATCCTCACCCAGGTAGGCCGCGCGCACTTCGGCATTGGCGCGGATCTCCGCGGGCGTTCCGGTGGCGATGATGCGGCCGTAGACCAGCACCGAGATGCGGTCGGCGAGCGAGAACACGGCGTCCATATCGTGCTCGACCAGCACCACGGTCTTCTCGCCCTTGAGGCTTGCCAGCAACTCGATCATGCGCTGCGATTCGTCGCTGCCCATGCCGGCGACCGGCTCGTCGAGCAGCATCAGCCGCGGTTGCGTGGCGAGCGCCAACGCGATCTCGAGTTGCCGCTGCTCGCCGTGCGCAAGGTTCGCCGCGAGGACATCCGCTCTTGCTCCAAGCCCCACTTTCTCAAGCGCCTGCCTCGCCGGCTGCGTCAACAGGATATCTTCGCGCGCGGGGCGCCAGAAACGGAAGCTGTGGCCAGCCCGCGCCTGCACCGCCAGTGCCACGTTGTCGAGCGCGCTGAAATCGCGGTAGATGCTGGTAATCTGGAAGGATCGGGCGAGGCCCTTGCGCGAGCGCCGGTGCGCGGGCAGGGCGGTGATGTCTTCGCCGGCAAAGCGGACCTGCCCCGCGTCCGGGCGCAACTCGCCCGAAAGCTGTTTGATGAAGGTGGTCTTGCCGGCGCCATTCGGGCCGATCACCGCGTGTGTCTCGCCTTCGCGCACCTCGAAGTCGATACCATCGGTCGCTCGCAACGCGCCGAAGCTCTTCGCAAGCCCGCGTACCACAAGGAGGGTTTCAGCCATCTTTCCCTCCCGGCATCAGGCCGGCGAGGCCGCGGCGGAAGAACAGCACCGACAGGACCAGCAGCGGTCCGAGGATCGCTTGCCAGTGCTCGGTCCAGCCCGCGAGCAGGGTCTCGACAACCAGCAGCACCAGCGCGCCGAGCAGCGGGCCGGCCGTGGTTGCGATGCCGCCCAGGATCACCATGAACATGATCTCGCCAGAGCGGGTCCAGTGCATGAACTCGGGCGTGATGAAGGAGGTGTGGTTGGCGAACATCGCGCCGGCGAGGCCGCACATCGCGCCGGCGATCACGAAAGCGACCAGCCGGTAGGCATAGGGCGAGAAGCCGATCCCGCGCGAACGCGGCTCGTTCGACTTGGCGGCGCGCAGCACCATGCCGAAGCGGGAATTCGCGATGCGGTGGACGAGGAACAGGCAGGCGAGCATCAGCACCAGCGCCAGATAGTAGAACGCCACCGGGTCGCCGAGGTCGATGAGGCCCGAGAAATCGCTGCGCGCCTTGATGCGCATGCCGTCGTCGCCGCCGTATTCCTCGATAGAAATGCCGAGGTAGTAGAGCATTTGCGTGAAGGCCAGCGTGATCATGATGAAATAAATGCCGCTAGTGCGGATCGACACCGCGCCGATCGCCAGCGCGACGAGCGCCGAGGCGCCGATCGCCACGCCCCATTGCACCCAGCCGCTGGTTGTGCCGTAGAACGCGAGCACGCCTACCGCATAGCCGCCGATGCCCAGGTACGCGGCGTGGCCGAAGGAAACCATGCCGCCGTAGCCGAGGATCAGGTTGAGGCTTGCCGCGGCGATGGCGAAAATCATCACCTTGCGCACGAGGTCGAGGTAGAAAGGCTCCTGCAACGCCGCGGCCACCGGCGGCAGCAGCGTCAGCATCGTCACGAGTACAGTCCAGAACGCGACGCGAGCCCGGATCACTGGCCGCCCCGCGACGGAAACAGGCCTTCGGGCCTGAGCGCGAGCACGGCGGCCATGAGCAGGTAGATCAGCATCGAGGCAAGGGCGGGGCCGGCCGCGTCGGCCGCTGCCGGCGAGAGTACCGTGCCGAGCAGGGGCTTGAGGAAAGCGCGCCCCAGCGTATCCACGACGCCGACGATGAGGGCACCGGCGAAAGCGCCGCGGATCGAACCGATGCCGCCGATGACGATGACGACGAAGACCTGGATCAGGATCAGCTCGCCCATGCCCGGCTGGACCGCGTAGATCGGCCCGGCCATGACGCCGGCGAGTCCGGCGAGCGCCGCGCCGATACCGAAAACGAAGGTATAGAGCAGCCGGATGTTCACGCCGAGCGCCGCGATCATGCTCCGGTTGGAGGCGCCGGCGCGCACCAGCATGCCGAGGCGCGTGCGTGTCACGACGTACCAGAGCGCCGCCGCGACCGCCAGGCCGACGCCGATTACGACGGCCCGATAAAGCGGGTAACGCGATCCCGCGAACAGCTCGATGTGGCCCTGCAACCAGTCCGGACGCGCCAGATCGAGTGCGGTGCGCCCCCAGAGTATCGCCACCAGTTCGTTGAAGAAAAGAATCAGCCCGAAAGTGGCCAGCACCTGGTCGAGGTGGTCGCGGTCGTACAGCGTTCTCAGCGCGACGACTTCGACCAGCATGCCGAGGAGCAGCGTCGCGAACAGCCCCAGCGCCACGCCGGCCAGGTAGTTGCCGCTCCACTGCACCGCCGCGACGGTGAGGTAGGCGCCCATCATGTACAGCGAGCCGTGGGCGAGGTTCACCAGGTTCATGATGCCGAACACCAGCGTCAGCCCGGCCGCCATGAGGAACAGCATGACGCCGAACTGCACGCCGTTCAGCAATTGCTCGAGGACGAGGGTGAGGGGCATAAAAAAGGGCGCGGTCCAGCCGCGCCCTGGTTAAGCAGTGGCCGCGACCTACCACTTCATCTTGCAGTCCTTGTAGTACGAGTCCTTGTGGTTCTCGAACACCGTTTTCTGGATCTCCATCACCGGGTCCTTGCCGCCAGCGCCGGCCACCGCCTTGAGGAGGTAGAAGTTCTGGATCGGGTGGTGGTTCACGTTGAAGGTGAACTTGCCGCGGATCGAATTGTAGTTCGCCTTGCGCATCGCCAGTACCATGCCTTTAGTGTCCTTCACGTTTCCCTTCACCGCGCGCACGGCCGAATCGATCAGCATGATGCCGTCGTAGCTCTGCGCGCCGTAGAAGGCCGGCAGGTAACCGTTCTTCTTCTGGAAGTCCGCGACGAACTTCTGGCTCGCAGGCACCTTCAGGTCCGGGCTCCAGAATTTGGTCTCGTACTGCCCGAGCACCGCGTGCTTCAGCGCCGGGATCGTGGTTTCGTCCACCGTGAACACCGAGTAGAGCGGGAACTGGCCGCGGAAGCCGCCCTCGGACCACTGCTTCATGAACGCCACGCCCATGCCGCCGGGGTAGAACACGAACACGTTCTTGGGGTTCTTCGCGCGCAGCTGCGAGAGCTCGGCCTGGTAATCGGGCTGGCCGACGCGCGTGAATACCTCGTCGACGATGCGGCCCTTGTAGTAGCGCTTGAAGCCCGCCACCATGTCCTTGCCGGCCTGGTAGTTCGGCGCCATCAGGTAGACGTCGGTGACGCCGGACTCCTGCATGAACTTGCCCATCGCCTCCGGTGTCTGGTCGTTGTTCCAAGAGGTGGAGAAGTACAGTTCGTTGCACCCCGCTCCAGCAAGCGGGCTCGCGCCCGCGTTGGTGCCGACCATGATGACGCCGGCCTTGTTCACCGCGGGTTGCACCGCCATCATCACGTTCGACCAGATGATGCCCGACATGATGTCGACGCCGTTCTTCTTCATCATCTCCTCGGCCACCTGCAGGCCGACGTCGGGCTTGAACTGGTCGTCGCCGTAGATTACTTCCGTTTCGAGCCCACCGACCTTACGATTGAGCTGGTCGAGGGCCACCTCGACCGAGTCCTTCATGTGCTTGCCGATGATGCCGGCCGGGCCGGACAGCGTGGTGATGAAGCCAATTTTGAGTTTCTGCTGCGCCATGGCGGGCGAGGCTGCGAAGGCAGCGGCGATCGCTACGGCGAAAAAGGTCTTGCGCATCATGAAGTTCTCCTCCAGAGAGTCCTGCGCCGAGTCTATCAGGGTGCCGCTCCCGGTGTCCACATTCAACGGTATGCCTGGAACGAGCTGTAAACGCCGCCGACGCCCACGACACGAAGCCGTCGCGCAGCAAGATCATTTGACAATTTAGTTAATTGACAAAAGCATCGTGCAGGCGCAGATTGACGGACGTCAGCAATCCACAAGCTACCGTCGCCGCCATGCCCAGAATCCCCAAGCCCCCTGCGTCGACGCTGCCCCCCACCATATCCAGGCCTGCGCTCCTGGCCAGGGGCTCCGACCATGAGTTTCGCGCACTGATCCACGATCTGATGGCCTATTCCCGGCGCATCGGCGATTGCCGCGATGCTTTCGCCGCCATCCTCGATATCAGCGGGATGCAATACGAAATTCTGATGCTGCTTTCGCGCATCGGGGCCGAAGGGCTTGCGGTGGGCGAGGTGGCGACCCGGCTGCATCGCTCGGCAGCCTTCATCACCATCGAGTCGGGCAAGCTGGTGGAGCGGGGCGCAATCGAGCGCATCGGCGATCCCCACGACGGCCGCTCGGTCCGGCTGCGGGCCACGCGCAAGGGCGGCTATATGGTCAGGCGCATCGCCCCGGTGCAGCGGCAGGTGAACGATGCGTTGTTCGCGTGCGTCGACGCGAGGCGCTTCCGGCAGTTGCGCCGGTTGGCGGCGGAACTGGTGGTCTGCGGCGATCAGGGCGCGGCGCTTGCCGAGTTTCTGTCCCATACGAAAGCTCGCGAGGCCGCATGACGATGCAATGCTTGTGCGAAAGGGTCTCATCATGCTGAGAACCGGAGCCGAATATCTTGAGTCGTTGCGCGACGGTCGGGTGATCTATATCGGTTCGGAAAAGGTCGTCGACGTCACCACGCATCCGGCGTTCCGCAACGCGGCGCGGTCTTTCGCCGCCATTTACGACATGAAGCGCGCGCCGGAAAATCGCGACACGTTCACGTTCGAGGAGGACGGCGAGCGCTACAGCGCCTACTACTTGCGCGCGAAGACGAAGGAAGACCTGGTCAAGCGCATGAAGCTGCATCGGGCGATTGCCCGGATGAGCCACGGGTTGCTCGGCCGCTCGCCGGACCACGTTGCGGGCTTCGTTGCCGGCATGGCGGCGAATCCATCCGTGTTTGGACGCTACGCGGACAACCTGCTCGCTTATTACCGCCATTTGAGAAAGACGGACGGGTATGCCGTGTACGCGGTGATCCCGCCGCAGGCGGCGCGCAACCCGGAGTATTACGAGAAGCAGAACCTTCCGGTTCCGACCCTGCGCGTGGTGCGGGAAGACGACAGCGGCGTGGTGATCTCGGGAATGAAAATGCTCGCGACGGGCGCGGTGTTCGCGAACGAGATCTGGATCGGCAACCTGATCCCGCTGGCGCCGAATCAGCTGGCCGAATCGATCACTTGCGCGGTGCCGGTAAATGCCAAGGGCCTCACGCTCTGGACGAGAAAGCCGTTCGAGCGCCACGCGCCGGTCGAGTTCGAGAACCCGCTCGCGCATCGTTTCGATGAAACGGATTCGATGGTGATGTGCGACGAGGTCAAGGTGCCGTGGGAGCGCGTGTTCGTGCACAACGACGCCGTTCTTGCGCGCGAAATCTACATCAAGACGCCGGCGCATTGTTATGGCAACCATCAGTCGAACGTGCGCTTCCACGAGAAGCTGCGGCTGCTGGTCGGGCTGGCTTCGCGCGTCACCCAGGCCTCCGGCGCCGATCAGGTGCCCGCGGTGCGCGAAACCCTGGGACGTCTGGCTGCGCTCGAAGCGAGCCTGGGCGGCATGATCGCCGGCCAGATTCAGGACGCGGAAGAATGGCCCGCGGGATACCAGACCTTCAACCGCCGCTACATGTACGCGGCGCTCAACTGGTGCACCGAGGGCCACTCGGCGATCGTCGACTGCATCCGCGAGCTTTGCGGCGGCGGCGTGTTCCAGATGCCCGCCGACATTTCGGTGATGCAGGACAAGGGGTTGCGGGAGGCTTTCGAGGGCTATTGGCAGACGCCGCAGATTGGCGCCGTAGCGCGAATGAAGCTTTTCAAGGTGGCCTGGGATCTCATCGGCTCGGAGTTCGCCGGCCGCCACGCGCAGTACGAGAAGTTCTATGCCGGCGCCTCGTTCATCGTGCGCAATCACAATTTCCGCGAGGCGCCGTGGGACGATTTCCACGCCGCGGTGGACGAATTGATGGCGAGCTACGGCTACCCGGGCGAGCGCCCGGTGGCTGACGCCGCAAACTGAAAGGAGTAAATGCCATGCCTGCACGCAAATCGCACCTCGAGTTCGTCAAAGTGAACCTGGACGAAGGCTGGGAAGTGCCGCCCGGCTATCCGCCCGGCTTCACGCAGAAGATCCTCGCCTCCGACATCGATGAGACGGCCAAACGCGGCAGTCGCACACGCTTGCTCAGAGTCGCGCCGGGCGCATTTTCAACCGAACCGTTTGTGCACGACCACTGGGAAGAGGTCTACCTGGTCCAGGGCGATCTGGTGGTCGGCAACGACAAGACCGGCGCCGGCGGGCAGCAGTGCTTCGCGCCGACCTATGCCTGCAGACCACCCGGCGTGCCGCATGGTCCGTTCACCTCTCGCGCCGGATGCATCCTGCACGAGATCCACTATTACGAGACCAGCGGCGCCAAGCGCTAACATGCGGGGCACATGCTCCAGGTCTCCGGTATCCGGAAAAGCTTCGGCGCGCGCGCCGTCCTGAGCGCGGTTTCGCTGCGCGTCGAGGCGGGCGAGTACGTCGCCATCGTCGGCGAATCCGGCTCCGGCAAGTCGACCCTGCTGAACATCATCGCCGGCCTCGAATCGCCCGATGCCGGGAATGTTATTTTTGAAAATCTAAACATCAACACCCAGAGCGACGACACCCGGACGCTGCTGCGGCGGGACAAATTCGGCTTCGTCTTCCAGGCCTTTCACGTCCTGCCGCACCTGACCGTAGAGCAGAACGTTGGTTTGCCGTTACTTCTTCGTGCTTTTCACCCTGGAAAAATAAAAGAACAGGCCCTCAAAATCCTCGCTGCCGTCGGTCTGGCCGGCCGTGAGAACAGCATGCCAAGAGAGCTGTCTGGCGGCGAACTGCAGCGTGTGGCGATCGCGCGTGCGCTTGTGGGTGAACCGAAACTGGTGCTTGCCGACGAGCCGACCGGCAACCTCGATCTCGACAATGCGCGCCAGGTGCTGGCGTTGCTGCGCGAACAGGTGAAGGCGCACGGCGCCGCCGGGATCCTCGTCACGCACTCCGAGGCGGCGGCCGCGACCTGCGACCGGCGCTACCGTCTCACCAGCGCGGGGCTTGCGCCGTTTTGAAAAGCCTCCGCGCCGGGTAGGGTAGCGCGGTTCGACCCAGCAATTCCTCGATGCGCAGGCCTTCGTTCCATTTCGCCATGCGCTCGGAACGCGCGAAGCTGCCGACCTTCAGCTGGCCGACGCCCCAGCCCACCGCGAGGTGGACGATGGACACGTCCTCGGTCTCGCCGGAGCGCGCGGACACGATGGCGCGGTAGCCGGCTGCCTGCGCGGCGCGCCAGCACGCCAGCGTTTCAGTCAGGGTTCCGACCTGGTTTGGTTTGAGGAGTACCGCATTGCAAGCGCCTATGGCTTTTCCATCCAGCAGCCTTTTTTCATTCGTCACAAAGAAGTCGTCCCCGACTATCTGGATCCGGTGTCCCGCGGTGCGCGTGAATGAGGCCATCGCCTCCATGTCATGCTCGGCGAACGGATCCTCGATGGAGACGATCGGGTAGCGGTCGATCCAGCCAAGCAGCAACGAGTGCAGCTGCGCGGCCGTCAACGTTTTCTTCTCGAGTGCGAGGTGATAGCGCCCGCCGCGCCACAGTTGCGTGGCGGCGATGTCGAGGGCGATGGCGACGTCGGCGCCGGGCTCGAAGCCGGCATCGCTGATCGCCCCGGTCAGCTCGGCGAGCGCTTCCTCGTTGGTCTTGAAGGCCGGCCAGTAGCCGCCTTCGTCGGCGACGCCGTAAAGCGCATTGCGCTTGGCGAGGCGCGCGCCCGCGGCGCGGTAGACCGCCGCCGTCCACTCGAGGCTTTCGCTGAAGCTGCCCGCCCCGACGCAGATGACCATGAAGTCCTGCACGTCCATGCGCCCTTGCGCGTGCGCACCGCCGCCGAAGATCTGGATCTGCGGCACCGGCATGGCGACCGGTTTGTTGCCGGCAAGGAAGCGCCAGAGGGGTTTCTTCGCCGCCGCCGCGGCCGCGTGCGCGCAGGCGAGAGACACCGCGACGATGGCGTTGCCGCCCAGGCGCGACTTGTCGGGGGTGCCGTCCAGAGCGATCAAGGCGTTGTCTATGGTTTCCTGATCGAGTTTTTTCCCCATCAGGAAAGACCTGATTTCGGTGTTGATGAAATGCATGGCTTGCCTGACGTCAATACTCTTCGCTTCGCCTGAGCCCGTCGATGCGCCCGCCGGCGCGATCGCGCGACCGCGTGCGCCCTTGACCGCGACCTCGGCTTCCACGGTCGCCCGGCCGCGCGAGTCCCAGACGCTGCGCGCGCGGACGTCTAGGATCTTTGCCATGCCGGTTTGAACCATGCGGCCCTCACTTCGGCGAGCGTAGAAGGAGGCGAGCGCAGGAACCGGCCCGCGATTTCGCGCACAAACTCCTTGTCTGCATCCGCCTTCAGGTATTCGACCGGCGATTTGCCGTCCACGCGCGCGAGCAGCAGTCCGGGCAGGAGGGTGGCGGCGCGCCTCTCGGCGTCCGCCCGCGGTTCCCAGTCCACGCCGGCGAGGTAGGCTGCCGCGAGAACATCGAAGCATTGCAGGAAGGCCTTGCGCCGCACCGGTACCCACAGGCCCTTCAGCAGCAGGTGATTGAGGCAGAACGCAAGGTCGAATGCGGGGTCGCCGTACCAGGCGCACTCGGCATCGAGAAATATCGGACCCTGCGGGCCGATGAGGATGTTCTTCGGGCTGACGTCGCCGTGGACGAGAGCGAGCTTGGTGCGCGCGGTTCTTTCTGCAAGTTCCCGCAATTGCGTTTCAAGCCCGGCATGAACTCTTCCTGCAGCCAGCAGGTAGGGCTCGAGGCGAATGGCGTGGAAGTTCCTGTCGGTGTCGAATTTCGCCGCACAGGTTTTGTTGCCGGCGGTGGCGGCGTGAATGCGTACGAGGCAATTGCCCACCTTGGCGGCGAACTCCCGGTCGGCGCGGCCCTCGGCAAGTTCGGCTTTCCACAGCGGGTGGTTTTCGAGCAGTTGCATGGCGAAGCAGCCGGCGTCGTCCGCGGCGAGGACGCGCGGCGCCACGCCCGGGATGATCGCGTTGGCGGTTTCGATCCACATGCGTTCGTACCGGTTGCGCTCCACCGGCACTTCCCAGAGCTGCTCGACGCGCAGGCGGGGCAGGGCGCGCTTGACGCAGACGGCGCCGCCATGCAGATCCACGCGCCAGATGTCGGAGGACACGCCGCCGGAAAGCGCTACCGCAGGCGGCATTTCGCCTGCAGCGGCCAGCCCGTGTTTGCGCAGGAACGCGAGAACCGGCTCAGGGAGCAAGGCGCTCGATCTTCCAGGCGCCCCGCACCAAGGTGTAGAGCAGGCGATCGTGCAGCCGGTTTTCGCGCCCCTGCCAGAACTCGATGCGCTGCGGAACGACGCGATAACCGCCCCAGTGGGCTGGGCGAGGCGGGTTATCACCATGCCTTGCTTTTTCCGCCTTCGCTGCAGTTTCCAGAACTTCTCTTCCGGCAACCACTTCACTTTGTGCCGAGGCGCGTGCCGACAGGCGCGCGCCCACAGGCCGGCTGAGGAAATATTTTTCCGATTCTGATGATGGGACTTTCTCGACGCGGCCTTCGACCCGGACCTGCCGCTCGAGCTGCGTCCAGAGGAAGACCAGGCAGGCCAGGGGCCTCGCCGCCAGCTGCCGGCCCTTGCGGCTCTCGTAGCTCGTATAAAACACGAACGCGCCGTCGTCCACGCCCTTGAGCAGCACCACGCGCGCATCCGGCGCGCCTTCGGCAGTGACGGTCGCGAGCGTCAGGGCGTTGGCGAGCGGCAGGCCGGCGGTGAGCGCATCCTTGAACCAGTGCTCGAACTGCTGCAGGGGATCGGCGGCGGCGTCGGCCTCGGCCAGGCCGGCGCGCATGTATTCCTGTCTCAGGTCGGTGATGTTCATCGAGCGGCGATTCTATATCGACCGGGAGGGGCGGCAGTTCTCGTTTCCGACACCAGCCCGTCCCGGTTCGACCCGTCGGCGCGCCGGCGCAGAGCGGAAACGTCTGCTGAAGGAAGGTGTTAGCGCGCTTGTGCTCGCCGAGCGCGAGCGCCGGGGATGGCGTTTGTCGAGTGAAAAAGTGCTCGAAGTCTTCGCGCTCGACATCGAACTGAACGCGCAGGGACTCGAGTTCTGGCTGGATTCAGAGGGGAAATAGCGAAAATTGTTTCCTCGGGTGATTGACATGCTCCCCGGGATTCGGCATTGTTCGGGCACCGCTGCACGTCGGCGGGAGGAATAACGGGATCCCACAACGTTCCGTAATTGATCGTACAGAGGAGAAATCAAGATGGCGAAGAAGAAGGCGAAGAAGGCCGGCAAGAAGCGCAAGCCCAATGCCGCGTTCATGAAGCCGATGAACCCGAGCGCAGCGCTCGGAGCGGTGATTGGCAGCGGCGCAATGCCGCGGACCGAGGTAACCAAGAAGATCTGGGCCTACATCAAGCGCAATGGACTGCAGGACAAGAAAAACCGCCGCAACATCAACGCGGACGACAAGTTGAAGATCGTGTTCGGCGGCAAGTCGCAGGTCTCGATGTTCGAGATGACGAAACTGGTCAGCAAGCACCTCAAGTAATCGCGTCACCCTGCCGGGGGCGCAGCCTCCGGCAGTTTTCACCCTCCTGAAGCCCTTCCCGCTCGCGAAGTCCCGCGCCAGAAGCATCTGGCTGCACGCCCAGCGGCTCGATCAGCAAGCTCCGTTCGGCGACGGCGCCGACGCGACCCGGGCCGCAGTGGAGCACCTGGGGTACGTGCAGATCGACACCATCAACGTGATCGAGCGTTGCCACCACCAGATCCTCTACACGCGCATTCCCGGCTACCGGCGCGAGCACCTGCGCCAGGCGCAGAGCATCGACAAGACCGTCTTCGAGTACTGGACGCACGCGCTGTCCTACGTGCCGACGCGCGACTTTCGCTATTACCTCGGCGCCATGCGGCGCGAGTGGCGGACGCGCAGCGGCTCGTTCTCGAGCGTCAAGGACAAGGACCTGCGCCGGGTCCTGTCGCTCGTGAAGCGCAAGGGCGCCCTCACGATCCGCGACATCGACGAGGACGCGGTGGACAAGGATCACCTCTGGGCGAGCCGCAAGCCCTCGAAGCGGGCACTGGAGCTCGCGTTCTACCAGGGCAAGCTGACCGTCAGCCAGCGCAGGCGGCTGCACCTCTTCTTCGACTACGAGCATCGCTTCGAGGCCTACCTGCCCGCGGCCAAGCGCAAGTTCGGCTACTTCTCCCAGCCCGTGCTCGTCGATGGCGACATCGCCGTCGTGATCGACCTCAAGACTGATCGCGAACGGCAGAAGCTGCTGCTGCAGCGCTGGACCTGGGTGAGCAAGCGCTCGCGGCGCTTGCGCAAGGAGCAGATCGAGGAAGCCCTGCATCGCTTCGAGCGCTTTCAGCTCGCCCGCTGAGGTAGACTTCCCCCACTCAGTCCGGGAGGTATGCATGTCAGACCTCGTTGAAGAGCTTTCACACAAGGCCCGTACGCTACCACCGGAGGATCGCGTCCGGCTCGCCGAAGAGTTGCTCGCGTCAGTTCAGGAACCTGACGCCGAAGTCGATGCCGCGTGGGCGGAGGAGATCAAGCGCCGCATCGCAGAGATCGACAGCGGTAAGGCCAAACTGATTCCCGCCGATGAGGTATTTGCCGAGGTCCGTCGCCTGCTCAAGTGAAGGCGATTCGCTTTCACGACACGGCGCGCGAAGAGTTGCTCGACGAGATCCGGTATTACGCTAGCATCAGCCCCAGCCTTGGCGAGCGACTTGCCGACGAAATAGAACAGGCAACACAGCTTGCCGCCGAGTTTCCCGACATGGGATCACCGTACAAGTACGGTTCGCGCAGGGTGTTTCCACGGAAGTTCCCGTTTTCCGTCGTCTACATGGTCCGCGAAGCCGAGGTGTATGTGCTCGCCCTTGCACCGTTTAGCCGCAAGCCGGGGTATTGGCGCGCACGCAAGCGTGGCGCCTAAACTGTCTTGCTTAGTACAATTCGTATCGAAAATAAGAACCCCGACCGGGGAAGTCTCTGAAGCCGCTTCTCGTTTACAAGCGCAGCTTGCTGCGGCTCCAAGGGGCCTGACGTGTCGCGAATCACTGATCTAATCGCTCAAGCCGAGGCCAAGGACCCTCAGATGGGTGCTGACCTGGAGCGTGAGTTCAAGGCGCTGTCGTCCCGGTTGCCCTTTTGACGGTCACCCCCGACCAGTTCCAGCAGGTCGCGGCTCGATACAATCACATCCCGAGAAAGTGCCTCGGCTACCAGACGTCGGCCGAAGTCTTCTCCAAACTGTTGCACTTCAAATGTGAATTCACCTCCCCGCTTTCGCGGGGACGACGGGGTTGGCATCTACGAGTGGTACTTCTCGACGATCTCGACCTCGTTCTTCGAGCCCAGCACGACCGCGATCCGCTGGTGCAGCTTCTTGGGCTGGATGTCCAGGATGCGCTGCTTGCCGTCGGTGGCGCTGCCGCCGGCCTGCTCGACGATGAAGGCCATGGGATTGGCCTCGTACATGAGCCGCAGGCGGCCGTCCTTGTTCTTTGAATCCCTCGGGTACATGAAGATGCCGCCGCGCCACAGCACGCGGTAGACATCGGCCACCATCGAGGCGACCCAGCGCATGTTGAAGTCCTTGCCGCGCGGGCCGTCCTTGCCGGCGAGGCATTCGTCGATGTAGCGCTTCACCGGCGCCTCCCAGCGGCGCATGTTCGAGGCGTTGATGGCGAATTCGGCGGTGTCTGCAGGTATTTTTATGTTTTCAGCAGTTAAGACAAAGGTATAGGTTTCCCGATCCAAGGTGAAACCGAAGGCGCCGTCGCCGACCGTGATCACGAGCTGGGTGGTCGGTCCGTATACCGCGAAGCCGGCGGCGACCTGCTCGCGGCCCGGTTGCAGGAAGCACTTTTCGTCGGGCTCGACGCCCTTTGGGCAGCGCAGCACCGAGAAAATGGTGCCCACCGAGATGTTGACGTCGATGTTGGAAGATCCGTCGAGTGGATCGAACAGCAGCAGGTATTCGCCGCGCGGGTAGTGCGTCGGAATCGGCTTGACGTCTTCCATCTCCTCCGACACCAGCGCGGCGAGGTTGCCGCCCCATTCATTCGCTTCGAGCA
Organism: Nitrosomonadales bacterium; assembly: GCA_005240145.1. Classification (GTDB taxonomy): domain Bacteria; phylum Pseudomonadota; class Gammaproteobacteria; order Burkholderiales; family SG8-39; genus RBG-16-66-20. The sequence continues at coordinate 62,633 of SBAS01000074.1, forward strand.
GGATTTCGTTCGACATGACGTCGAGGTTCTTCTGGATCTCGCCCTGCACGTTCTCGCTGCCGGCCGAGCCGTGGCCGCCGCCCAGCGCTCCCTTGTTGACGCGCGTGCTGATCGCCTTGCAGGCGCGCGCGATGGTTTCGATGAGCAGGCGCAGGTCGGCGTTGATGCGCCCGGCGCGCTGGCGTTCGATGAGAAACTGCGTCAGGGAGGCGCGTCGCACAGCGCGATTCTATCGCGCTCCTGGCCACGTGGATTCTAACGCTCCTGCTTGCGGCGCCTGTGCGCGAGCCACCCGCCCGAGAGCAGCAGCGCCGACATGCACAGGAACACCGGACCCATGCCGAGCGCCGTGCCCACCGCGCCAAAGAGGAGCGGGAGGAAGGTGTGGCTGACGTTCATGAGCGTGGTGCGCATGCCGACCACCTCGCCCTGGCGGCCCGGCGGCGAGGCCGAATAGAGCACCGCCATGATCATCGGCTGGGCGCAGCCCAGCCCGGTGCCGAGCAGGAAGGAGAGCGCGATGAGGTAGGGCACCTGTTCCACGAGGGGGAACATGGAGTAGGCGATGCCCGCGATCACCAGCGCCGTGCAGACCACGGTCCACTCGTTCAGCCGCCGCGCCACCGAGGGCATGGCGAGGCGCACCACGAAGGTGGCGAGCGCGAAGCTGCTCATGACGATGCCGATGGTGGAGGCCGAGAGGCCGATGCGCGTGCCGTGAATGGGCAGCACGAAGGTGTAGAGGTCCCAGCCGGTGGCGAGCAGCGCGCTGAAGAAGAAGATCGCGACCAGGCGCGGCTCGCGCAGCAGGTCGATCACGCTGTGCTTGGCGGGGTCGCTTTTGGGCTCCTGGCGCGGCGGCAGCTGCGGGCGCTTCCACACGAGGAGCACGGTCGCCGCTACAGGCGGCAATGCGAGCAGCAGGAAGGCGATGCGGTGGCCGACGAGGTCGATGCCGAAGCCGGCGAGGAGCGGCCCGATGAAGCCGCTCACGGCATAGCCCAGCGCCAGCCAGCTGAAGCTCACCGCGCGGTCGGCCGGGTCGCCGATCCAGCCCACGATGTGGTTGAGCGCGATGTGATGCAGCATGAACGAAGTGCCGATAACGACGGCGGCGACGTGCAGCGTGGCCATGCCTGGGTAGACGAAGGGCAGCAGGATGCCTGCCGCCATGATCCCGCCTGACCAGGCGAGCGGGCGGAATACGTCGGTGCGGTCGATGTAGCGGCCTGCGTGGACCGCGAGCAGCATCGGGAGCACCGAGTAGAGCGTCATCAGCACGCCCACCGTGATGGGCGAGGCGTGCTGCTGGATGGCGGAGAGCGATACCGTGATGCGGCTGCCGACCAGGCCGATATGGCTCAGTACCGTCAGCAGGATTACGAATGCCAGCGGTTTCATCCCGCCGGCATACTACTGGGTCCCCGCTTTCGCGGGGACGACATGCTCCATTATTGCCTCAGGCGGTGCGGCCCTGCAGCGCGGCGATGCGTTCCTCCATCGGCGGGTGCGTCGAGAAGAGCGCGCCCCAGCCGCCGGGCCCGGCGCCGATGCCGGAGGCCTGCATGGCCTGGGGGAGGGCCCCTGGCTGCAACCCGCCCAGGCGGGCGAGGGCGTTGATCATCGGTTGCGGCGAACCCAGCAACTGGGCCGAGGCCGCATCGGCGCGGAACTCGCGCCGGCGCGAGAACCAGGCCACGATCATCGAGGCGAAGATGCCGAGCACCAGTTGCGACACCAGCACCGTGACGAAGAAGCCGATGCCCTGGCCGCGTTCGTTCTTCAGGATCACGCGGTCGACGACGTAGCCGATGATGCGCGAGAGGAAGATGACGAAAGTGTTCACGACGCCCTGGATGAGGGTAAGCGTGACCATGTCGCCGTTGGCGACGTGGCCGATTTCGTGGCCGAGCACGGCCTCGACTTCCTCGCGCGACATCGACTGGAGCAGGCCGGTGGAAACCGCGACCAGAGCCGAATCGCGGAACGCGCCGGTGGCGAAGGCGTTCGGCTCGCCTTCGTACATGGCGACTTCCGGCATGCCGATGCCGGCTTTTTCCGACAGGCGCTTGACCGTGTCCACCAGCCAGTACTGGGTGGTGCCCTCGGTGCCGTCGATGACCTGCGCGCCGGTGGAAAACTTGGCCATCCACTTGGAAATGAGCAGCGAGATGAAGGCGCCGCCGAAGCCGAGCAGCGACGAGAACAGGATCAGCGAAGTGAAATCGATGCCGTTCTGCGTCAGCATCCGGTCGATGCCCAGCACGCTGGCGACGATTGACAGCAGCATTATCACTGCGAGGTTGGTGACGATCAGAAGCACTATTCTTTTCATTGGTTTAGGGTCTCCAGAGCAGTTAGATGGGGGCGAACCCCAACAGTTCAATGCCTCGATTCTAGGGTGTGGTCGGCTAGAATCAAACGGGCGCCCTTTTCAGCGATCAGGTAGGCCGGCGCGTTGGTGTTGCCCGAAGTGATGCGCGGCATGATCGAGGCGTCCACCACCCGCAGGCGCTCCACGCCGTGCACGCGCAGGCAGTCGTCCACCACCGCCAGCGGGTCGCTCCCCATCTTGCAGGTGCCGACCGGGTGGAAGATGGTGGTGCCAAGCTCGCCGGCTGCCTGTTCAAGCTCCTGATCCGTCTCCATCTTCGGTCCGGGCCTGAATTCCTCGGGTTCATACTTTTGCAGGGCCCTCGCCGCCATGATCCGGCGGGTAAAACGCATGCCGTCCACCGCCACCTTGCGGTCTTCGGGCGTCGAGAGGTAGTTCAGCTTGATTTCTGGGTGGTTCGCCGGGTCGGGCGACCTGATGCGCACCCAGCCGCGCGAGGTCGGGCGCAGATTGCACACACTCGGCGTGATGGCGGGGAAGGGGTGCAGCGGGTCGCCGAACTTGTCGAGGGACAACGGCTGCACGTGCCACTCGATGTTCGGCGTCGGCTGCGACGGGTCGCTCTTCGCGAAGGCGCCCAGCTGCGAGGGCGGCATGGTGAGCGGCCCGGTGCGGCGCAACAGGTACTCCAGGCCCATCGATGCCTTGCCCCACAGGCTGTTGGCCATTTCGTTCAGCGTGCGCACGTTCTTTACCTTGTACTGCATGCGGATCTGCAGGTGGTCGTGCAGGTTCTCGCCGACGCCAGGAAGGTTTTGAACCGTCTTGACCTGGAATTTATTCAGGAGCTTTTCATCCCCCACGCCTGAAAGCTGAAGAACCTGTGGCGAACCGACCGAGCCCAGCGCAAGGATGCTTTCTCTTTTCGCTTGCGCAAAAAGCGCTTCTCCGTCCCGGACAAATTCGAATCCCTGCGCCCGTTTGTTTTCGAACCTTATTCTCCTGACAAGAGAATGCGTCAAAACAGTCAAATTTGGCCGGTGCAGCACCGGCTTGAGAAATGCGTCGGTCGCGCTCCAGCGCCGGCCGCGCCTCTGGGTCATCTGGAACGGCGCGCAGCCGCTGTTGTCGCCGCCGTTGAAGGACTTGATCGGCGCAATGCCGCACTCGAGCGCCGCATCGCGCCAGGCGTCGATGATTTCCCACCTGACTCTGGGGTCCTCGATGTAAAGATCCTGTTCCGCCTTCTTGAAAACCGGCAGCACGTCGTCCCACGACCAGTCCTCGTTGCCCAGCGCCGCCCAATGGTCGTAGTCCTCCTTCTGGCCGCGCATGTAGATCATGGCGTTGATCGACGAGCAGCCGCCCAGCACGCGGCCGCGCGCATAGTGGATCGAGCGGCCGGCGAGGTGCGCGTCCGGCTCGGTCTTGTAGCACCAGTCGGTGCGCGGGTTGGCGATGGTATAGAGGTAGCCGACCGGGATGTCGATCCAGAACCAGTCGTCCTTGCCGCCAGCTTCGAGCAGCAATACCGTGACGGATGGATCGGCCGACAGGCGGTTGGCAAGCAGGCAGCCTGCGCTTCCCGCGCCGGCGATGACGTAGTCGAACTGCATACGGCGCATTATCCCGCTGAAGTAGACTGGCCACATGGATGCCGCTGTCGATCTGTTCTGGTCGTTCCGCAGCCCATACTCCTATCTGGCGGTGCCGGGCGCAATCCGGTTGGAGCAGGACTACCGCGTCAAAGTCCGGTTTCGCCCGGTGCTGCCGCTCGCCGTGCGCGAGCCTTCCTTCTTCAGCCCGGACAACCTGAAGCGCGCGAAGTACATCCGGGTGGACTTTCCGCGGCGCGCGGAAATGCTGGGTTTCCCGCACGCCTGGCCCTCGCCGGATCCGATCGTGCAAGACACGCAGACCTACAAGATCGCCGCGGAGCAGCCGTATATCTACCGGCTCACGTACCTCGGTGTTGAAGCCGAGCGGCGCGGGCGCGGCCTTGCTTTCGCGCGCGAGGTGTCCAGCCTGATCTTCGGCGGTACGCGCGGCTGGGACACGGGCGGCCACCTGGCCGACGCGGCGCAGCGCGCGGGGCTGGACCTCGCGGCGATGGACGCGGCGATCGCCGATCCGGCCTCGCATCGCGCCACGGTGGAGGAGAACCAGGAAAGGCTCGCGAAGTCCGGCCACTGGGGCGTGCCGACCTTCGTCTTCGAAGGCGAGCCCTTCTTCGGCGAGGACCGCATCGACACGCTGCGCTGGCGGCTGGCGAAGCAGGCTCTGCGGCGCGGCTGAGACGCGACGCTGAAGGCGCTCGTCTACCGGTACTCCGCCTCGCGCTCGTGGCGGACCGAGGCGAGGTAGACCGCGCTGGAACTCCGGTAGTAAAGAATCCAGAAATCGCCGAGTAGCCACTCGCGCGCCTGCAGGCGACGGTGCGCCGTGAGCGGGGCGAGGCGATGGAGCCAGCTCTTTTCGGATTCGCTCTGGAGCAGGCTCAGGTGCGCGGGCCGCCCGATGTCGGGCTGCGCCGCCAGGAGGCGAGGGAGTTCGCCTTCGACCAGATCGACGAGCCGCAACGCGCGCGAACCCGCATCCGGATGTAGGTGACGAATGCTGTCGTAGTGATCGAGCAGCCCATCCAGTGCGTGCTCAAAGCGCCGCGTCGCCACGACGGGCAACCGGCGTGGCCCGCTCATGAGCCGGCGATGCGTTTCGCCTTGGCGCGCAGCCGCGCGAGCCGTGGTTTGAACTCGTCCCAGGCATAGACGCGGCCCGCCTCAATGTCTTGCGCGGCTTCGACCAGCGCCTTCAGCATCGACAGGTGCTCGGCCTCCCGGAAGCGCCGGTAGTCGTCGAGCTGGCCGGCGGTGATCAGGGCCACGTAGCTTTCGCCGTTCTTGGTGAAGACCTTTTCCTGTCCTGTCTTCGAGACGTCGTCGGCCAGCTCGGTGAGGCGCGCCCGCGCCCGCGAGATCGGAACGATATCCTTCGTGGTGATCGCGGTCATGCCAGCTCCAGTACAGAATATTGATGCATGATTCTGCACGATCCCTGCATTGGAGACAAGCCGGGACGTCGCTACTTCGTCAGCTTCTCGCTCGGCCCTTTGGCGGGTTCAGCGGGCAGAGGCGGGGTCACGGCCGGCTTGGATGGCGTGGCCTTAGGCGGCTCCACGAACGGCATGCTGGTGGTGCGATCCGCAACCGGCCCCCCGTCCTGCAGGCCCTGTTTGTCGCAGGTGATGTTCGAGTAGGCGACCCGGCGCTGCGCGTCGATGCACTTGTATATCGTCTGCGCCACGCCGGCGACAGCCCAGGACCAGAGCAACACGAATCCCGCCACTTTCATGGCGTGGATTCTAGCCCTACGGACGCTCAGCCCCTGCTGACAGATCGCGGGTACTGCGGCTGGGCCTGCTTGGGCCGCGGCGCGGGCGCTGGCGTGCCGGTCGGCCGGCTCACGGGCCCGGGCTGCGGCGCGTGGTGCGGGCGCGGCTTGGCAGGTTGCTGCGGGCGCTGCTGCCCGTGCTGTTGGCGCTGTTGACCGTGCTGCTGCCGGCGGCCGTGGCGCTGCTGCTGCGGCTGCCTTTGCCCGGAATCACGCGGCTGCTGGTGGAGGGGATTGCCGGGCTCGAAGCCTGCGATCACGCGCTGCGCCACTTTGCGGTTCATGAGTTTCTCGATGTCGCTCATCAACGGGCGGTCGTCGAAGCAGACGAGCGATACCGCTTCCCCGGAAGAACCGGCGCGCCCGGTGCGGCCGATGCGGTGCACATAGTCCTCGGGCACGTGCGGCAGGTCGAAATTGACCACGTGCGGCAGCTCGTCGATGTCGATGCCGCGCGCGGCGATGTCGGTGGCGACCAGCACCTGCAGTTCGTTGTCCTTGAAGCGCTTGAGCACGCGGGTGCGCTGCGGCTGGCTCTTGTTGCCGTGGATGGCGTCGGCTTCGATGCCGCTCTTCTCGAGCGCTTCGGCGAGGCGATTCGCGCCGCGCTTGGTCTTGGTGAACACCAGCACCTGCTGCCAGTTGTTCTCCTTCACCAGGTGCGCGAGGAGGTCCTTCTTGCGCGACTGGTCCACCGGGTGCTGCACCTGGGCGACCAGCTCGGCGGGCGTGTTGCGCCGGGCGACTTCCACCAGCTGCGGGTGCTGCATGAACGTGCCGGCGAGCTTGCGGATTTCTTCCGGGAAGGTCGCCGAGAACATCAGGTTCTGGCGCTGCCGCGGCAGGAGGCCAATGATGCGGCGGATGTCGTGGATGAAGCCCATGTCGAGCATGCGGTCGGCCTCGTCCAGCACCAGGATTTCGACGTGGCGCAGGTCGATGGTCTTCTGCTGCACGTGATCGAGCAGCCGGCCCGGCGTGGCGACGACGATGTCCACGCCGCGGCGCAGATCCTGGATCTGCGGGTTGATGTTGACGCCGCCGAAAATCGTGATCGAGCGCAGCGGCTTGTACTTGCCGTAGACGCGCACGCTGTCCTGCACCTGCGCCGCGAGTTCGCGCGTCGGCACCAGGATCAGGCAGCGAATTGTTTTCGCTTTTCCCCGTTGATGTAAGAGTTGTAAAAGCGGCAAAGTAAACCCGGCGGTCTTGCCGGTGCCGGTCTGCGCGGCCGCCAGCAAATCCTTGCCGGAGAGTACGACGGGAATGGCTTGCGCCTGGATCGGGGTAGGGACCGTGTAGCCCTGTTCGGACACAGCACGGAGCAACTCGGCCGAAAGGCCAAGCGTATTGAACGACGTAGTAATGGTATTTCTCCTGAACGATCGGCCTGGGAGGGTTTAAACCTCCAACCGGTTCAGGCAGAAACGACTAAAAGTAAGCTAACCGGATGACGCTAAAAGGAAATTGCAGGAAGAATTATACACGAAAATCGCGCCGGCCGCTCAGGCGCCGCCGAGCAGCTTTTCGGCCTGCTTGATGACCATGGTTGCCGTGTCATCGTCGTAGAGCAGGCCGCCGGAGCGCGCGCCCACCCGCGCGCGCGTAGTTGTCTTGCTCACGGCTTCCAGCTCGACTTCGACTTCGCTGCCGCCTCGCCTGGCCTTGAGGACCTCGCGCCCGCTGCGCGTCTCGATGGCGGAGATCATCATGCCCATGCTGGCGAAGGTCGAGATGAAGGCCGGCTTGACGCGCGCCATGGGGGCCTCGAAAGTGCGCTCTCTTGGAGAGGTTCCGGGCACCGACGCGCAGCCTACAATCAGGCTCAACGCGAGTAGGAAGACGAATTTCATCAGCCCACTGTAGCCGCAAAACCTGCGCAACAACAGTGTCGCCGGGACACCTCGCCATTGCGGAGGCAGAAAGGAGGTTGGCACACGATGCTTCGTCGCCTGGCGCTGTCGGCGCTGCTGGGGACGCTATGCGCTTGCGATCCACCCCCGCGCAGCAAGGACGTGGAGAAACCCGCGGCCCGGGAGCAGAAGAAGGAGGCCGAGGTCGCGCTGACGCGGCAGCAGGTCGGCGAACTCTCCGCGCGGTGCGAAAAAGCGGCGCGTGAGCAGTTCCGCCGCGCCTGGAAAGACGGCCGCGAGAAAACCACGACGGGGGAGTCGATCGCGGAATTCAGGAACCACTACAACGAGCGATTGAAAACCTGTTTTTACCTCTTGACGGTGGCATCTGCAGGTACGCTTAACAAAATGCTCTTCGACATCAACGGCGGCGAACTCTATGGCGAGTACCTGGGGCCGGCCTCCAGCGACGCGCCGCCGGCTGCTTTCCCGAAAACCTGCATGGTCGAGAGTCTCTACTGCGCGTCGGGCCGGGAATGGGACGTGCTCGTCAGGCCGTACATGGAGAACTAGCCTGAGAGTCGGCGTTGATCTCGGCGGCACCAAGATCGAGCTCATCGCGCTCGATGCGTCTGGGCGCGAGATTTTTCGCAAGCGTACGCCCACGCCGCAGGGAGACTATGCGGCGACCGTCCGTGCCCTTAGCGCTCTGGTTTTCGATTTCGAAACCCAGGCAAAGGAAAAAGCGACAGTCGGCGTCGGCATTCCTGGCGCGTTGTCGCGCGTCACGGGGATGGTGAAGAACGCCAATTCGACCTGTCTCAACGGCCACGATCTGAAAGGCGACCTGGAGAAAGCGCTTGCGAGGGAGATCCGGATCGCCAACGACGCCAATTGCTTTGCGCTTTCGGAAGCGGTGGATGGGGCGGGCAAAGGCGCCGAGGTCGTATTCGGCGTCATCCTCGGTACCGGCGTTGGCGCGGGGATCGTGGTGCGAGGCGAGGTGCTGACCGGCCCGAACGCGATTGCGGGGGAGTGGGGCCACAACCCGCTGCCGTTGCCACGTAAGGAAGACCTGCCCTTGCGCGACTGCTACTGCGGGCGAAAAGGATGCATCGAGGCCTACCTGTCCGGTCCGGCGTTGCTCAAGGACGGGGAGAACCTTGAAAGATATGAAGAACGGCTGGCGCGCGCGCTGGCGGGTGTGATCAATGTCCTCGATCCGGAGGTGATCGTGCTGGGCGGGGGAATATCCAACATCCAGCGGCTGTATGCCAACGTGCCGGTGCTGTGGCAACCTCACGTCTTCTCGGACCATGTGGCGACGAGGCTGGTGCCGCCGGAGCATGGAGATTCCAGCGGCGTGCGCGGCGCGGCATGGCTCTGGGGACGCTTACAAAATAGATCGAAGTCAAGTAAGGACAGATCGTCGCCCCCGCGAAAGCGGGGGCCCAGGTTTTAGTACTTCTTCCCCTGAATCACGATCCGCGCGTTGCGCTCGAAGGTCCAGTACGCCCAGGCCCAGTCGATCAGCACCACGATCCGGTTGCGGAAACCGATCAGGAAGTAGATGTGCGCGGCCAGCCATAGCAGCCAGGCCGGGTAGCCGGACAGGTGCAGCTTGCCGAGCACCGCGACCGCGGAATTGCGGCCGATCGTGGCGAGCTCGACACCCGTCGCGCCGCGCTTCGCCGTAGATCACGGTGACGTTGTCCTGGTGCGCGAGGATGTGCCGGATCGGCGCCGCCACCGCGGGCGCCGAGAGGCCCGCAGTCGCCACCTGATAGAGCAGCGGCTGGAACAGATGATGGTTGGTGCGATCGAGCACGGTCACGCGCACGGGCGCTGCGGCAAGCGTTCGCGCTGCGAACAGGCCACCGAATCCGCAGCCAATCACGACGACGTGAGGCGGCGTCCTGCTCTGGACGTGTGGCTCCATCGCGATATCATAGCCCGCGCATGGAAACCACCGCCGCACTCGAGCCCGGCCTCACCGGTCGCACCGAACTGGTGGTCAGCGAGGAGCACACCGCACCGCGCGTCGGCAGCGGCAGGGTGCACGTGCTGTCGACGCCGGTGATGATCAACCTGTTCGAGGCGGCGGCGCTCGCCGCGATCGAACACCTGCTGCCGCCCGGCTACCAGAGCCTCGGGACGAACCTCAATGTCCGGCACATCGCCGCGACCCCGGTTGGCATGAAGGTTTTTGCTCTTGCTCGAACTACAAAAATAGAAGGGCGGACGGTGTCATTTCTTCTCGAAGCACATGATGAAAAGGAGTCGATCGGCGACGGCACGCACGAACGCGTGGTCGTCAACGTCGCCAAATTCGACCAGCGCGTGGTACGCAAGCTCGCCACATGAGGACCGACGCGGTCGTCCTCGGCGCCGGCATGGTCGGCGTCAGCGTGGCGCTGCACCTGCAGGCGCGCGCTCGCTCCGTGCTGCTGCTCGACCGGCGCGGCGTGGCGGAGGAGACTTCGTTCGGCAACGCCGGCCTGATCCAGCGCGAGGGCGTCGTTCCCTACGGTTTTCCGCACGATTTCGGCGCGCTGTTCCGCTACGGCCTGAACCGCACCATCGATGCGCATTACCACCTGTCGGCGCTGGCCGACCTCGCGCCGTTCCTGTGGAAGTACTGGCGCCATTCGCGCCGCGACCGCCATGCCGAAATCGCGCGCCTCTACTCGCGCCTGATCGAGCACTGCGTCGCCGAGCACGACGCGCTCGCGCGCGACGCCGGCGCGACGCAGCTCATCCGACGCAAGGGCTGGATGCGTGTCTTCCGCACCGCACGCGAACGCGACCTGCGCTTCGCCGAAGCGGCGGCCTGGCGCGCGGAGTTTGGCGTCAATTTTTCCACGCTGGATGAAAAACAACTGCAGGAAAAGGAACCCCATCTCAACCCGCTGCTCGTCGGCGCGCTGCACTGGACCGATCCCACCACCGCGATCGATCCGCAAGGCCTGGCGCTCGCCTACCTGAAGCTGTTCGAGAGCCGCGGCGGCCGGTTCGTGCAGGGAAATGCGCTCTCCCTGAGGCAGGACGGCGACGGCTGGTCGGTACGCACCGCGGAGGGTCCGCTGCAGGCGGGTGCGGCGGTGGTGGCGCTCGGGCCGTGGGCTGACGTGGTGACGCGAGCGCTCGGTTACGACCTGCCGCTCGCGGTCAAGCGCGGTTACCACATGCACTACCGCGCCGCCGGCCAGGCGATGCTCAATCACCCGGTCCTGGACACCGAGCGCGGCTACATGCTCGCGCCGATGCAGCGCGGCATCCGCCTCACCACCGGCGCCGAGTTCGCGCTGCGCGATTCGATCCGCACGCCGGTGCAGCTGGGCCGCGCCGAGCCGCTTGCGCGCGAACTGTTTCCGCTCGCCGAGCGGCTCGACACCGAACCCTGGATGGGAGCGCGTCCCTGCACTCCGGACATGATGCCGGTCATCGGCAAGGCGCCGCGCCACGCCAATCTCTGGTTCGCCTTTGGCCACGCGCACCATGGATTCACGCTCGGGCCGGTCACGGGCCGCCTCATCGGCGAACTGGTGGCGGGCGAAAAACCGTTCGTTGATCCCGCGCCGTATCGGGCAGATCGCTTTTAGGAATTTACTCGAAATGTCTTTTTCTGGACGAGTCATCGCGATAACGGGAGCGTCCGAGGGAATCGGCGCCGAGCTCGCGCGCCAGATGTCCGGCAAGGCGGTCTGGCTCGCGCTCGCGGCGCGCAACCTGGAGAAACTCGAAGCCGTGGCGGCCGAGTGCCGCGCGCGCGGCGCGGAGGCGGTCGCCATTCGCTGCGACGTCAGCGTCGAAGGCGATTGCCGCAACTTCATCGCCACCGCGGTACGCAAGTACAGCTCGCTCGACATTCTGGTCAACAACGCCGGCGTCTCGGGCCATGCCAGCTTCGAGGAAGTGAGCGATTTCGGCTGGTACGAGACGATGATGCGCGTCAACTACATGGGCGGCCTGTACTGCACCAGCCACGCGCTGCCGCACCTGAAGAAACGCCGCGGCCAGATCGTTGCCATCTCCAGTCTCGCCGGCAAGGTTGGCATTCCCGGCCGTACCGCCTACAGCCCCACCAAGGCGGCGCAGGCACTCTTCTTCGAAGCCCTGCGCCTGGAACTGCAGGAAAGCGGCGTCGACATCACCATCGTCTACCCCGGCGTGGTCGCCACCGATATCCGCCTGCATGGCTTCGGCCCCGACGGACGGCCGGCGGGCAAGAGCGGCTTAAAGGAAGACAAGGCCATGCCGGTCGAGGAGTGCGTGCGCCAGATCATCGCCGCGACGCTGGCCCGGGATCGCGAGCTGGTGATGACGCTGCAAGGCAAGATCGGGCTGTGGCTGAAGCTCGCCTTTCCCAAGGTGGTGGATCGGATGATTTTGCGAGCCATAAAGAAGGACTGACCCAGGTAATCATGCCGGGCGCGAACGATCCTGCCGCGGGAGCTGTGCTGGAATAGGGGTCTGTCCCTGATTTCGGGTCAGTAGGCCCAGATCATCCAGCCAGCGCCTTGCCTACGATTTCGGCCACGTCCTTCGATGGCCCCGCGGCGTCGCGAATGCGTTCCAGCTGCGCCTTTGACTTTTCCTTCCTGCCTGCATCGAATCGGTTCCAGCGGTCAAAACCGCGCGCGATGCGCGCCGCCACCTGCGGGTTGAGTTTGTCCAGGGCCAGCACCTGGTCCGCGATGAAGGCATAGCCCGCGCCGTCGGCGGCGTGGAAGCGCACGTGGTTCACCGCAAAAGTGCGGATCAGCGAATACACCTTGTTCGGCACCTTGATGTCGAACGCGGGATGCGTGAGCAGGTCCCGCATGCGAGCGAGCGTGCCCGGCAGGCGCGACATCGCCTGCAAGGCGAGCCACTTGTCCACCACCAGCGGATCGTCCCGCCACCGGGCGTGGAACGCATCCAGCGCGCGCGGGCGCTCCGGGCAGTCCTGGTTGGTGAGGCTCGATAGCGCGGCCATCGAGTCGGTCATGTTGTCGGCCTGCTCGAACTGCCGGTAGGCGAGGGCGGGGCCTTCGATTTCGCCCAGGTAGCCGAGGCAGAGGTTCCTCAGCGCGCGCCTGCCCGTGGAGGCGGCGTCGGGGGAGTAGGGCGCATCGCTATCCAGCCTTTTGTAGGTTTCCAAAAATGCATCCCTGAAATGCGATGCAAGGGCGCGCCGCAGCGCATTGCGCGAAGCATGCAGCGCGTCCGGATCCACCACGCCCATCTGCTCGGCAAGGAACGTTTCCGAGGGAAGGGTCAGGGTCTCGGCCACGAAGGCCAGGTCTTTTTCCTGCAGGACGTTCTTCAGCGCATGCAAAAACGTTCCCGACGGCGTGCCGCCATTTTTCAGGATGATTTCCGCCGACAGCCGCTGCGCCGCCTCCCAGCGGTTGAAAGGGTCGTCGTCGTGTGCGAGCAGGTGGACGAGGTCGGCTTCGGTGTACGGGTAGTTCAGGATCACCGGGGCCGAGAATTCACGCAGCAGGGAGGGAACCGGCCTGGACTTGAGGCCTTCGAACCTGAAGGATTGTTCCTTCTCCGTTACCGAAAGAACTTTTTCATGATGGCCGATCTTCACCGCCAACGGGATATGGAACGGTGGAGACATGGACTGCCTTATCTTCAATTCAAAGACATCCTTTTCAAAAACCGAAGAACAGTCCAGAACCGGCGTGCCTGCGACGTCGTACCAGCGCTTGAACTGCGCGAGGTCCACGCCGGAAGCGTCCTGCATCGCCGCGACGAAGTCGTCGCAGGTCACCGCCTGGCCGTCGTGGCGCTTGAAGTACAGCTTCATGCCGTCCTGGAACTTCTCTTCCCCCAGGAGCGTGTGCTGCATGCGCACCACCTCGGCGCCTTTCTCGTACACCGTCATGGTGTAGAAGTTGCGGATCTCCTGGTAGGACTGGGGCCGCACCGGGTGCGCCATCGGGCCGGCGTCCTCGGCGAACTGTCCGGCGCGCAGCCCGCGCACCTCCTGGATGCGCGCCACCGCGCGAGAGTAGGTGTCGGCGCCGTATTCCTGGTCGCGGAACACCGTGAGGCCTTCCTTGAGCGAGAGTTGGAACCAGTCGCGGCAGGTGACGCGGTCGCCGGTCCAGTTGTGGAAATACTCGTGCGCCACGACGCGGTCGATGTTGAGGTAATCCGTGTCGGTGGCGGTATCGGGCCGCGCCAGCACGTAGCGGGCATTGAAGATGTTGAGGCCCTTGTTCTCCATCGCGCCGGAGTTGAAATCGCCTACCGCCACGATCTTGTACTCGTCGAGGTCCAGTTCGAGGCCGAAGCGCTTCTCGTCCCAGTAGATGGCGCGCTTCAAGCAGTCCATCGACCAGGCAGCCTGATCCAGTTTGCCCGGTTCTACATAGATGAAGAGTTTTTTCGTCTTTCCGAAACGGGAAACAATAGATTCTTCAATAAGTTCAAGGTCGGCGGCAACCAGGGCAAACAAATAGCTGGGTTTGGGAAACGGATCCTCGAACTTCGCCCAGTTCTCCCCGGAAGCGACGAGGTTTCCATTCGAAAGCAGGACCGGATACTTCTTTCTGTCCGCGCGCACCGTCACGGTATAGATCGCAAGGATGTCGGGACGGTCGAGGAACCAGGTGACGCGCCGGAAGCCCTGTGCTTCGCATTGCGTGACAAAGCCGCTTTTGGCGGCGTAGAGGCCCTCGAGCGCGCTGTTCTTCTGCGGCACGATGCGCGTCACCGTTGCAAGGGTGAAGGCATCGGGGACATCGGGGACGGTCAGGTTTTCCGCCGTTACCTGATGTGTTTTTTCCTTTTGATTCAAATGCAATGAAAGCAACTGCAATGCTTCGCCATCCAGTACCAGCGGCGCATCCTTTTCCTGCGAGGCGGGATTCCGACGCACGGCGAGCGTCGCCGTAACGAGCGCATCCTCGGCGCGGATGTCGACATCGAGCGCAACGCGGTCGATCAGGAACGCCGGCGGCGCGTAGTCCTTGAGGTGGATGGTGCGGGCCTGGGCTTCGCGCATGGGCGGGCCATCATACCGCCGCGTGACGGGTAGACTGTCGGGATGCTGGACGATGCGGACGCCGCCGAAGCGCTTGCGGAACTGCTCGCCTTGGCCCGGCTCGATGCGGCGCCCGCCGCTTTCCCGGGCACCGATCCGGTTTTTCCGACGCCCTACAAGATCGGCACTGCCGGCGCGGCGGTCCTGGCTGCCGTGGGCGCCGCTGCAGCGCGGCTTTGGTCTCTGAAAACAAACAGGAATCAGGCAGTGCGCATCGCAGTGCGCGCGGCGGCGGCGGCCATGCGCAGCGCCCGCTACCTGCGCATCGACGGCAAGCCGCCGCCGGAGGCCTGGGACCCGCTGAGCGGTTTCTACCCGGTGAAAGACGGCCGCTGGGTCAGCATCCATTGCAATTTTCCGAACCACCGCGACGCCGCGATAGGCGTCCTCGGCAATCCGGCAGACCGCGCGGCCGCGGAAGCCGCAAGCCGCGGCTGGGACGGGCTCGCGCTGGAAGACGCGATCCATGCCGCGAAGGGCTGCGCAGGTCTGGCACGCACCGCGGCTGAGTGGGCGAAGCACCCGCACTCGGCGGCCGTCTTCGCTCAGCCCTTGCTGCATATTGAAAAAATCTCTGCTTCAGAACCGGAACCCCTTCCACCTGGGCCGAGACCGCTCTCTGGTGTTCGCGTCCTCGACCTCACGCGCGTGCTCGCCGGCCCGACCTGCGCGCGCACGCTCGCGGAACACGGCGCCGACGTGCTGAAAATCGCCGGCCCGCACCTGCCCGATTCCGGCGCCACGGAAATCGACACCGGCATGGGCAAGCTGCAGGCGTTCCTCGACTTGCGCACGAAGGAGGGTATCGAGACCATGCGCGGTCTGCTGAAGACCGGCGACGTGTTCTCGCAGTCTTTTCGCCCCGGTACGCTGTCGGCCCGCGGCTTTTCTCCCGAGGAAGCCGCGAAGCTGCGGCCGGGCATCGTCTACGTCACGCTAAGCGCCTGGGGCACGGCAGGCCCGTGGCGCGACCGGCGCGGCTTCGACAGCATCGTGCAGACCGTGAGCGGAATGGCCTACGCGCAAAGCGCAGGCCTGCCACCGGAAACCAAGCCGCAGTTGATGCCGGTGTCGGCAAACGACTACGTCGGCGGCTACCTGATGGCGTTCGGCGCCATGGTGGCGCTGGCGCGGCGCGCGACCGAAGGCGGCAGCTGGCTGGTGCGCGTCTCCCTCGCGCGTACCGGAGAGTGGATCGTGGACAGGGGACTCATCGAAGGCTTCGCTTCCGTCCCGCGCGAGCTGCCGGGAGAGGAATTGAAATCGCTCATGATGCAAACCCTGAACTACACCCACCTCAAGCCAGTGCTCGAGCTATCCGAAACACCGCCGTTCTGGGAGCGGCCGCCAGTGGCACTAGGTACGCACAAGCCGAAGTGGCCTGCCCGCCCATAGTGCGATATGCAAGGACATCAATTATCCGACTGTCCCTATCTCCTTGATATCACTTCGATATTGTGTCTAGAGTGACGGTGAACCAAGTTATCCAGCAACTATGCTGACTAATCACAGTTAGGACCTATCTATGGGCGCGAAAATATTTCTTACGGCATTGTTCGTTGTCCTCGGCGCCACAAATGCTTACGCTGCACCTTGCGAAGCGGAAGACTTCGAAACGAAAGTTACCGGTGTATCGCAGTGCCTTTTGATAAGGCGGTACGGCCCCGCTGAGCCCATGGCGATCGTAGTCTGGCTTCATGGCGACGTGTCGTCCGGAGGCCCTGCCAACTACCATTTTCGCCTTGCGCAAAAGGCCGCAGAGGATTTCTCCGCTAGCAACGTCATGTCTGTGGCTCTGGTTCGTCCAGGCTACCCCGATGGAAGTGGAGCCTCATCCACAGTTAGCTTTCATCACAGCGGCCGCTCTGATCACCATGCGCGGGAAAACATCGCGGAGGTCGGCGCCGTAATCGAGAAACTTCGACTGAAGTACAAGCCGGAATCCGTGATTATTGTTGGCCACTCGGGTGGCGCGGCAACTGCGGCCGTGCTGCTCGGTATGAAACCGCAACTTGCCGAAGCTGCTGTGCTGGTGGCTTGCCCTTGCGAACTTGTCGCGTGGCGAAGTAGCGGAAGCCGACGCCCGTGGGGAAATAGTGAAAATTCAACTCGGTGGGCTGAAAAAATAGGCGCATCAACGAAGGTCATCGCCTTGACTGGCGCAAAGGATGACAACACGCCGCCAAGTCTGGCGAGCAATTATGTGGACTTGCTCAGGTCGCGTGGAATCGACGCCAGCTTCCAGGTCGTCGCCGAAGCGACACACAATAGTGCGCTGAGATCGGTAGAGGTTTTTGACGCAATTGCCAAACTTTTGCCGCGCTGATACTCGGACGATAGGTCCTAACCAGGCTCTCAACGCGGACGCGCGCAAGAACGGGGCGCGCCGGTTAGCTCTACGTTAAGAAAGCGAAAAGCCGGGTTCCCGCTTGTGCCGGAACGACGGCAACTCAGGCGTTCTTAGCCTGCAATCGCTTGATCAGGCCTTCGACGCCCGAGGTGCGCGTGATCTGCTCGAACTCGGCGCGGTAGGTCAACACCAGGCTTACGCCTTCCACCGCGATGTCGTAGATCTTCCAGCCCTCGGGCGTCTTGCGCATCGAGTACTCGACCGGCACCGGCGGGCGTCCTTCGCGGAGGTACTGGTTGCGCACGGTGACGTCCGTGGCGCCTGCGGGCAGCCGCAGCGGAAGCACTTTCAGCGTCTGGCCGCGATAGACGTCGATCGCGTTGGAGTAGATGCGCACCAGCATCGAGCGGAACTCGTTCACCACTTGCGCCTGCTGCGCCGGCGTCGCCGTGTACCAGGACTTGCCCATCGCGAGCAGGGTGGCTTCACGGAAATCCACATGCGGCAGGATCTTCTGCTCGGCCATCGCGAGCGCCTTGCGGCGATCGCCCGCCTGCAGCTGCTTGTCGGACTTGATGCTCTCGAGCACGTCGGTGGTTACCTTCTTGACGAGCTCGTCCGGGCCAAGCGCCTGTGCATCGGCCGCGGTGGCGAGGAACATCGATAGAGCGAGCGCGAGCAGTCTCATGGGTGCCTCTCCTGTCCACTTGAGACTGACGCAATCCGGGTGAGTTCCTTCACAATTGTGACTATTTGTGTCGCCAAAACGCGACGCATCAGGCGGGCCGCGACCACTGCCAGAATTGATTGGCGGCCACGGCGCTGAGGATGATCGCGCCGCCTGCGATCGTCGCGAGGGCAGGGACTTCCCCGGCGCCGAGCCAGGCCCAGAGCGGGCCGGCGACGATCTCGAGCAGGCCGATCAGCGCCATTTCGGGCGCGCGCAGGGTACGGCTCACCAGCACCAGCAGCATGCACGGCAGCCCGAGCTGAAACATACCGAGCCCGGCGAGCACGAGAATGTCCCGCTGCGTGGCCTCGAACGGCAGCGCCCAGGGCAGCATGAGCGCTGCCGAGAGGAGGGCACCGAGCAGCACCGCGGGCATCAGGTCGAGGCGGCTCGCCGAGTGCCGCATCATGACGACGTTGACGGCGCCCGCGACCGGAATGGTCAGCGCAATGAGCATGCCTGTGAGGTGCCGGCCATCGTCCGCCTGCATCCCGGCGCCGAACATCAGCAGCATGCCCGCTGTCGCGACGGCAATCGCGGCCCAGGTCCGCCGGGGCACCGGCTCGCGCAGCACGAGCCAGGCGAGCAGGGCGGTGAAAAAGGCGCCGATGCTGCAGGTAACGAGCACATTGGCGGTTGTAGTCAGGGTGAGCGCGAACATGAAGGCCGTGAACATGATTGCCCAGAGCGCACCTGAGATCAGGCCGAACACGCCCGCGGCCCGCAGCGCGCGCCATGCGCCGGCGCCCCGCAGGAGTGCGAGCGCCACGGCGACGAACAGCGCCGCGAAGGAGCTGCGCCAGAACGCCATCTCGAAAGCGTCGGCGCGCTCGATGCCTCGCGTCATCACCCCGGCCGTGCTCCACAGCAGCGGGGTGATGATCATCAATGCGAGCGCGACGGAGCGCCGCGGCGGGGCGGGCAGGCTCATGCGGCGCGCTCGGCGAGAAAGGCCGACAGCGCGCGGCAGGTGTGGCTGCCGGGGTGCGACGACAATTCGCGCGCAAGTTCCGGCGCGCCCTGGAACACCACGCGACCGCCCTGGCCGCCGCCTTCGGGGCCCAGGTCGACGATCCAGTCGGCCTCCGCGATGATGTCCAGGTTGTGCTCGATGACCACCACGGAGTTGCCGGCGTCCACCAGGCGGTGCAGTACGCGGATCAGCTTCTCCACGTCGGCCATGTGCAGGCCGACGGTGGGCTCGTCGAGCACGTAGAGGGTTTTCTTATCGGCATTCGTCTTCGACAGTTCCGTGACGAGCTTGAGGCGCTGCGCTTCGCCGCCCGAGAGGGTGGGGCTCTGCTGGCCGAGCGTGAGGTAGCCCAGGCCCACGTCCTGCATCAGGCGCAGCGCGCGGTGGATGGCCGGATGCGCCGCGAAGAACATCACCGCCTCGTCCACGCTCATCGCCAGCACTTCGCCGATGGTTTTCTCGCGCCAGCGTACCGCCAGCGTGTCCGCATTGAAGCGCAGCCCGCCGCAGGCTTCGCAGGCGACCTTGACGTCGGGCAGGAAGGACATTTCGATCTTCCTGATGCCCTGGCCCTCGCAGCCTTCGCAGCGCCCGCCCTTGGTGTTGAAGGAGAAACGGCTCGCGCTCCAGCCGCGCATGCGCGCTGCCGAGGTGTCGGCGAAGCTGCGCCGGATGGCGTCCCAGAAACCGACGTAGGTGGCGGGGCAGGAGCGCGGCGTCTTGCCGATCGGCGTCTGGTCGACTTCGAGCACGCGATCGAGCAGCTTCGCGCCAACCACCGTCTTGCAACCAACGGGTTTGGACTCCTTTAAAGATGTAAATAAAACATCCCGCGCGAGCGTGGACTTTCCGGAGCCGGAAACGCCGGTGACGACGACCAGGCGCTGGAGTGGAAACCGCGCATCGATGTTCTGCAGGTTGTGCAGCTTTGCTTTCAGAATTCTTAAATCCAATGAATTCCTGGTTACAGCACGGCGAGGCTGCAACGGGTGCTTCAAAGGTGTATTGAGGAACCTGCCGGTGAGCGAATCAGGCAGCTGCATCAGGTCCGCCGCAGTACCCGCGCCGATGACGCGGCCGCCCTGCTTGCCGGCGCCGGGGCCCAGGTCGATCACATGGTGCGCGCGCCGGATGGTGTCCTCGTCGTGCTCTACCACCACCAGCGTGTTGCCCTTGGCATTCAGCTTTACGAGCACATTGAGCAGGACTTCATTGTCGCGATGGTGCAATCCGATGGTCGGTTCGTCGAGGATGTAGCACACGCCGCGCAGGTTGGAGCCCAGTTGCGCGGCCAGCCGGATGCGCTGCGCCTCGCCGCCCGAGAGCGTCGGCGCAGATCGGTCCAGCGTCAGGTAGCCAAGGCCCACCTGCTGCAGGAAATCCAGGCGGCTGTTCAATTCTGGAAGCAGGTCTTTTGCGATTTCGGCATCCCGCTGGTTCAGCCTTACCGCTTTCAGGCCTTTCTCCAGAATGGAAATTGCCAAGGAACAATACTCGGCAATATTCCTCCCATCCCACCTGACGGCGAGCGCTTCCGGGTTCAGGCGCCGGCCATCGCAGGCGGGGCAGGCCTGGTCCACTTCCAGCCACTCGATCCACGAATCGAGCACGTGGTCTTCGGTGCCGGTGCGCGAGCGATCGGTGTCCCAGCCCACTTCCTTCAGCTCCAGCCCGGTGCCAACGCAGCTCGGGCACCAGCCGTGGCGCGAATTGTAGGAAAAAAGGCGCGGGTCAAGCTCGGTGAAGCCGCGCCCGCAGGACGGGCAGGAGCGCTTGGTGGAGAACGATTGCGGATTTTTGGCGAGGACCTGTACTGAGCCCTTGCCTAGTTCGAGTGCAGTGGAGAGTGCTTTTCTCAGTTCGTTTTCTTTCTTTACTTCTATTTTCAAAGTCAAAACCGGAAGTTCAATGCTGTGCTCCTTGAAGCGGTCGAGGCGCGGGAAGGGCAGCACGGGCAGCAGCCTGCCGTCCACGCGCAGCTGCGAGTAGCCCTTGCTGCGCGCCCATTTGGCGAGGTCGGTATAGAAACCCTTGCGGTTGACGATGAGGGGCGCAAGGACGGTGACGGTCTGGTTGCGGTAATCCTTCAGCACCCTCGCCACGATCGCCTCCGCGTTCTGCGGCTTGATGGCGACGTCGCAATCCGGGCAGTACTGGGTGCCGAGCTTGACGAAGGCGAGGCGCAGGAAATGGTGCACTTCGGTCAGCGTCCCGACGGTGCTCTTCCTGCCGCCGCGGCTGGTGCGCTGCTCGATCGCCACCGTCGGCGGGATGCCGAAGATCGCGTCGACGTCCGGGCGCGCGGCGCCCTGCACGAACTGGCGCGCATAGGCGTTGAGCGACTCCAGGTAACGCCGCTGGCCCTCGGCAAACAGGATGTCGAAGGCAAGCGTGGACTTGCCCGAACCCGAGACGCCCGTCACCACCGTGAAGCGGCCGCGCGGGATCTCGACGTCGATGCCCTTGAGGTTGTGCTCCTTCGCGTTGTGGATCTGGATCGAGTTGCCGAGGTAGCGACCGGCCGGTTCCGTTGTTTTTACGGGTTGATTGAAAGCCTTTTCATAGTCCCTCAGTGCCCTGGCCGTATGGGAATCCGGATGCTTCGCCACATCCTCAGGCGTCCCGGTGCAGACCACGTGGCCGCCGGCCTCGCCGCCCTCGGGCCCCAGGTCGATGATCCAGTCGCAGGCGCGGATCACGTCCAGGTTGTGTTCGATGACCAGCAGCGAATGCCCCGCATCGAGCAGCTGGCGGAATGCGCGCAGCAGCTTCGCCACGTCATCGAAGTGCAGGCCCGTGGTCGGCTCGTCGAACAGGAACAGCTTCGAGGTTTCGCCGGCGCCGGCCTCGGCAAGGTAGCCGGCGAGCTTGAGGCGCTGCGCTTCGCCGCCCGAGAGCGTGGGCACCGGCTGGCCCAGGCGCAGGTAATCGAGGCCGACGTCCTTGAGCGGGCGCAGCTTCGCCACCAGCTCGGCTTCGCTGCGGAAGACATAGAGCGCCTCCGACACGGTGAGCTCGAGCACGTCGGCGATCGACTTGCCGCCGATTTTTACTTCCAGGATTTCGGCGCGAAAGCGCCTGCCGTCGCAATCCGGGCAGCGCAGGTAGACGTCGGAGAGGAATTGCATCTCGACGTGCTCGAAGCCGTTGCCGCCGCAGGCCGGGCAGCGGCCGTTGCCCGAATTGAAGCTGAACGTGCCGGGCGTGTATTTCCTTTCTTTTGAAGTAAATGAACTTGAAAATAATTTCCTGATGGCATCAAACGCACCCACGTAGCTTGCCGGGTTGGAGCGGGTAGTCCGGCCGATGGGCGACTGGTCCACCATCACCACTTCCTCGATCTGGTCGGCGCCGCGCAGCCCCTGGTGCGCGCCTGGAGGATCGGTGGGCTTGCCCTTGGCCTTGCGCAGGGCGGCGTACAGCACGTTCTGCACCAGCGTCGACTTGCCCGAACCGGAGACGCCGGTGACGCACACCAGGCGCTCGAGCGGGAAGGCGACGTCGATGCTCTTGAGGTTGTGGTGCGTCGCTCCACTTACCTGGATGAAGTGTTGCGGGCGATTTTCGTTGCGCCTGGCAAGGGCCTTCTTCCTGCCCGAGAAGTATTCGGCCGTTATCGTTTTCTGTTTCCTCAGATCGGAAGGAGAACCAAAAAAAACCACTTCGCCGCCGCGCTCTCCCGGCCCGGGGCCGATGTCGAGGATGCGGTCGGCGGCGAACATGATCTGCGGATCGTGCTCCACCACCACCAGCGAGTTGCCCGCGTCGCGCAATCGCTTCATGACGTCGATCACGCGCCCCATGTCGCGCGGGTGCAAACCTATGGACGGCTCGTCGAGCACGAACAGCGTGTTGACGAGCGAGGTGCCGAGCGCCGTGGTGAGGTTGATGCGTTGCACTTCGCCGCCAGAGAGCGTGCGCGACTGCCGGTCGAGGGTGAGGTAGGCCAGGCCGACGTCGCAGAGGAATTTCAGCCGCGTGCGGATCTCCGTGAGCAGAAGGTCGGTGGCTTCATCCAATTGTTTTGGAATTTCTATGTCTTTAAAAAACGCCCTTACCCGGTCCAAAGGCAGAAGCATCAGGTCATGAATGGACAGCCCATTCACTTTCCACAACATGGCATCCGGCTTCAGGCGTGTTCCGTTACACGCGACGCAGGGCGTGTAGGCGCGGTACTTGGAGAGCAGGACCCGGATGTGCATCTTGTAGGCCTTGCTCTCCAGCCACTTGAAGAAAAGCCGCACGCCGTACCAGACGCCGGGCCAGGACTTGCGCCAGCTGACCCACTCCGGTTCACCCTCCAGGAGCCAGGTTTTATGGTCCGGCTTCAGGTCCTTGAACGGCACATCCAGGGGAATTCGACGCTTCTTCGCATACTTCACGAGGTCGTTCTGGCAGTCCTTGAAGCTGGGCGACTGCCAGGGCCTCACACAACCTTCCCTCAAAGTCAGTTTTTCGTTCGGCACGACCAGCCCGAAATCCACGCCGATGACGCGTCCGAAGCCGCGGCAGGCGTCGCAGGCGCCGAGCGGCGAATTGAACGAGAACGCCGCGGGCGTAGGCTCGCTGTAGGAGATGTCGCAATCCGGGCAGTGCAGCTGCGACGAAAAGCGAAAAACAGGGACAGTCCACGTTTTCCCGTCCGTCCCGGCATCTGACTCGCCGGAAAACGTGGACTGTCCCTGTTTTTCGATGTGGACGTTTACTTTGCCCTGGCCGATTTTGAGTGCGCTCTCGAGGGCTTCGATCACGCGCGCGCGCTCGGCAGACGCCATGCGGAAACGATCCTGGATCATGTGCAACTGGGTCTTGGTGCGCTCGTGGATGCGCGTATAGCCCTGTCGCTCGAGCAGCTGCAGGATTTCCTTTTCCGTGAAATTCTTTGGAATATCAATGGGAAAAGTCAGAACCAGCCTGGGGTCTTGTGCCGTCTTCGCTTTTTCAACCAGGGCAGAAAAAATTGAAGCGGGAGTGTCCCGCAGTACCGGCTTGCCGCAACCCCGGCAAAACAGTTTCGACGCGCGGGCATAGAGCAGCTTCAGGTGGTCGTTCAGCTCGGTCATCGTGCCGACAGTGGAGCGCGAGGTGCGCACCGGGTTGGTCTGGTCGATGGCGATGGCGGGCGGGATACCCTCGATCGCGTCCACCTGCGGCTTGTCCATGCGGTCGAGGAACTGGCGCGCGTACGGGCTGAAGGTCTCCACGTAGCGGCGTTGCCCCTCGGCGTACAGCGTGTCGAAGACGAGCGAGGACTTGCCGGATCCCGACACGCCGGTGACGACCACCAGCTCGCCGTTCGGGATCGAGAGCGTCAGATTCTTGAGGTTGTTCTGCCTGGCGCCGCGGATATGAATCGCGTCGGACGGCGGGGCTTCCTGCTTCACTCCCCTATTATCCCAGTTCACGCAACGAGAAACCTCGCGGCATAAGCGGGAAATGCGCTGGCTGACTCAACCTTTTCCAGGGACGGCCGTTATGCCTGTCATGGCACTGTAAGCACGCGCGCCTAGCATCCACCGGCCCACATGAGCTACCTGCGGCATCTGTTGATGAAGTACCGGCTGCGCCGAGCGATCCGCGCGGCGGGGTACGACGCCGAGGTTCTCTATGCGGGCTGGGTCGACTTGCCGCCGGCGTTCCGGGAGATAATCTTCCGGCGATGAGCCGGGAGCGGGCGATAGCCCACGCAGAGCGCTACTTCGACGAGGGCGGATTCTTCGCCGACCTCGCGCGCCGTGTCGCCATCCCCACCGAAAGCCAGAACCCGGAGCGCGGCGCCGACCTGGCCCGCTACCTGAGCGCCGAAATGCAGCCGAGCTTCGAGCGCCTGGGGTTCCGCTGCACGATCTTTGATAATCCGCTGCCCCAAGCGGGCCCCTTCCTGCTCGCCGAGCGCATGGAAGATCCGGCCGCGGTCACGGTTTTCTCCTACGGCCACGGCGATGTCATCCGCGGCCAGGAGGCGTCCTGGCGCAAGGGGATCGAACCCTGGAAGCTGATCCGCGAGGGCGACCGGATCTACGGGCGCGGCACCGCGGACAACAAGGGCCAGCACACGATCAACCTCGCCGCCATGGCGGCGGCGATCGCCGCGCGCGGCAAGCTCGGCTTCAACCTGAAAGTGCTGATCGAGACCGGGGAGGAAGTCGGTTCGCCCGGCCTGCGGGAAATCTGCCTGCAGAAAAAGGAACTGTTCCGGGCCGACGTGCTGATCGCCTCCGACGGTCCGCGGCTCTCGCCGCTGCTGCCGACGCTTTTCCTCGGCACGCGTGGGGCGATGAACATGGACCTGGTGGTGGACCTGCGCGCGGGCGGGCATCACTCAGGTAACTGGGGCGGCCTGCTCGCCAACCCGGGGATCATCCTCGCGCAGGCGCTCGCCACCATCACCGGCCCCAGAGGGGAGATCAGGGTGCCGGAGTGGCGCCCGAACTCGCTCACGCCTGCGGTGCGCGCTGTGCTCGACGGCCTGGAAGTGGACGGCGGCGAGGACGCGCCCGAAATCGACCAGGATTGGGGCGAGCCCGGTCTCATGCCTGTGGAGCGGGTGTTCGGCTGGAACAGCTTTGAAGTGCTGGCCTTTGTCTGCGGTAATCCGGACAAGCCGGTCAACGCCATCCCGCCGCGCGCGAGTGCGCATTGCCAGTTGCGATACGTCGTCGGCACCGATCCGGCGGACATCGTCCCGGCCTTGCAGCGGCACCTGGTGAAGAACGGCTTTCGCATGGTCACGGTGAGCGCCGCGCGAGAGGGTTTTTTCCCGGCGACGCGACTGGACGTGGAGCATCCGTGGGTGCTGTGGGCGGCCGCATCGCTCGCGCGCACCGCGGGCAAGAAACCGGTGATCCTGCCCAACCTCGGCGGCTCGCTGCCGAACGACATCTTCTATGACCTCCTTGGCCTGCCCACGGTCTGGATCCCGCACTCGTACGCTTCCTGCAGCCAGCACGCGCCGAACGAGCACATGCTCGCGCCGGTGGCGCGCGATGCCTTGCGGTTGATGGCGGGACTCATGTGGGACCTGGGGGAAGCGGACTCCCTGCCGCGCCAATGAGGATGCTTGCGCTGCTCGTCCTGACGGCGATAGCGCACGCCGCGCAAGCACAGACCTACCGCAGCGACGAGCACTCGTTCACCATAACTCGGCTGGTCAGTGGCCTGGCGCATCCCTGGGCGGTGGCGTTCCTGCCCGATGGGCGGATGCTGATCACCGAGCGAGGCGGAAAATTGCGCATCTCGAAGGACGGCAAGCTCGAACCCGAAGCGGTCTCCGGCCTGCCGACGGTGACGCCCCACGGGCAGGGCGGGTTGATGGATGTGGTCCTGCACCCGAATTATGCGAAGAACGGGATGGTGTACTGGTCGTACTCGGGCAGGGGACCGGACGGCGTTGGCACGGAAGTGGCGCGCGGCAAGCTGGTGGGCAACCGCATCGAGGGCGCCGAGGTACTTTTCAAGCAGAGTCCCAAGGGCAACACGGGCCGGCATTTCGGCTCGCGCCTGGTGTTCGATCGCGCCGGATTCCTCTACATCACGCTGGGCGATCGCGGCGAGCAGGAGAGGGCGCAGCTGCCCGACGATCACGCCGGTTCGGTGATCCGGCTGCACGACGACGGCAAGCTGCCTAAGGACAACCCTTTCGTCGGCAAGCAGGGCTGGAAGCCGGAGAAGTTCACGCTGGGCAACCGCAACATGCAGGGTGCGGCGTTCCATCCGGTCACGGGACTGCTCTGGACGCACGAGCACGGGCCGCAAGGCGGCGATGAAGTGAACGTGATTCGCGCCGGCGTGAATTACGGCTGGCCGGTGATCACCTACGGCGCCAATTACGGCACCGGCACCAAGATCGGTGAGGGCACGCACAAGGAAGGCATGGCGCAGCCACTGCACCGCTGGGTGCCCTCCATCGCGCCCTCGGGCATGGCGTTCTATACGGGCGAGCGTTTCCCGCGCTGGAAGGGCGACCTGTTTGTCGGCGCGCTGAGGGATCTGCTGCTGGTGCGCCTGAGGCTGGATGGCGAAAAAGTGGTGCGGGAGGAACGCCTGCTGCGGGGCATGCTCGGACGCATTCGGGACGTGCGCGCCGCGCCGGACGGCTATATCTACCTGCTCACCGACGAGCCCAGCGGCGTGCTCGCGCGGCTGGAGCCGGCCGGCTGATTCAGTCGACGTTCTTCGCGTCCTTGTACATCACCTTGTGCCGGGTGGTGGCCACCCACTCGTCGATCTGGGCATCGGTCATGAAGTGCGCCGGGTCGAAACGGTTCCAGTTGACGATCTCCCCCAGGGTTTTCTTCCAGCGCTTGTAGGGCGCCTTCGCCGCCGGGCCGAAGCACAGGATGTCGAGCACCGAGAGCTGCTCGGGGATGCCGAGCAGGGGCTTCATCGCGCGTTGCGCTTTTTCCTGGCCGATGGCGGTCACCCACCAGACGTTGTAGCCTAGCGCCGCCGCCGCGAGGTGCGCCGACATGGTCGCTGCCGCCACGCTCTGCAGCAGGATGCGCTCGGCGTTCTCGCGGTACATGCGATCGAGCTCGGAGCCGTCGTTGAGGACGGGGAAGGCCTTCACCCAGCGGAAGTCGCTCGCCACGACGATGAAGCCGGGCGCCGAGGCCAGGCCGCGGTATGGCGCGCGGCTTCGAGGATCAATTCGTAGTGCTCGCGCGGCACCTGGAATGACCGGTCGAACGCGCGCACCGTCGTGCGGTTGCGCACCACGTCCATCAGCACTTCGTAGCGGCTGCGGTCGGAAGTTTGCATGGTTCCCCTTAAAATACGGGCCCAAGAATACGCTGCCGCGATCGGAACGCAAGGAAATGGCCAAATACGTCTACACGATGCGCCGGGTGAGCAAGACGGTGCCACCACAGCGCGCGATTCTGAAGAACATCTCGCTCAACTTCTTCCCCGGCGCGAAGATCGGCGTGCTCGGCCTGAACGGCTCGGGCAAGTCCACGCTGCTGAAGATCATGGCCGGCGTGGACGACGGCTACGAGGGCGACGTGATCCGCATGCCCGGCATCCAGGTCGGCTTCCTGCCGCAGGAGCCGCAGCTCGACGCGGCGAAGACGGTGCGCGAGACGGTGGAGCAGGGCCTGGGCGATGTCGCCTCCGCCAAGCAGCGGCTGGACGAGATCTACGCCGCGTATGCCGAAGAGGGCGCGGACTTCGACAAGCTCGCCGCCGAGCAGGCGAAGCTGGAATCGGTCGTCAACACCGACGGCGGCGGGCTC
>SBAS01000015.1 GCA_005240145.1 Nitrosomonadales bacterium
CCCCTGCCTAAAAATTAGGCAGGATAGGTTGAACACCCTGGTCAATTTTGAACGCGCAGTACCCCGTTCAAATGGTCAATTTCCATCGCGCGCCAACAAACCAGGCCTACTACGACGGACTTGAAGCGGTGGTGACGCCGGAAAAGGTCGTGTTCGAGATCGGCACCGGATCAGGCCTGCTCGCGATGATGGCAGCCAGACTCGGCGCGAAAAATCGTCGCGCGCAACAACTACCAGGACCGCATCACGATTCTGGCAAAGCCATCCCAGGCCGTTCAGCTCGACCGCGACATCCCCGCCAGGGCGGACGTTCTCGTGCATGAAATTTTTTCCAGCGAACTGCTCGGGGAGCATGTCCTGCCCACGATCGAGGATGCGAGGCAACGCCTGCTCAGACCCGGCGGGGAAATGTTGCCCTCGGCCGCCAGCATCATGATCGCGCTGGTGAGCGGCGAGGACCTGGGCAAGTCCCTGCATGTCACCGAATCTTTCGGCTTCGACCTGCGCGACTTCAACGCCATCCATCCGAGGAAGCGGCCGCTCTACCGGGAGGACCTCGCGCCGGTGCTGTTGAGCGACGGCATCGAAGCCTTCCGCTTCGACTTCAGCAACGCGTCGAGCTTCCCCGGCGAAAGAAAAGTGATCCGGATGACGGCTCGCAATGCGGGGCTTTGTTACGGGGTCATCCAGTGGCTGCGGATCGAAGTGACCAGGGACGTCCACTACGAAAATCATCCGTCGCAACGCCGTTCCGTTTCCAACTGGCAGCACACGATCTACGGTTTCGAGGAGCCCATGCATCTGCACGCCGGCTCTGTCGTGTCGGTCACCGCGACGCACGACCGGTCGCGTTCGTGGTTCGATCTTGCCGCATGAGGGAAATACTGACGGTGAGCCATGCGCGAGCGAAGTAACCTGCTGTTGATATTGCTGCTTGCCTATGCGGCGGCCAGTCTTTTTCACCATGTGCACAACGCCGAGTTTCTGCACGAGTACCCGAACATGCCGTCGTCCCTGACGCCGGCGGGGGTTTATGCCGCATGGCTCGCTGTCAACGTGGTCGGTCTGGCAGGCTATGGTCTTTTCACGCGGCAGCATCGGCGCTCCGGGCTGGCGCTGCTGGGGGCCTACGGCCTGCTCGGGTTCTACGGGCTGGCCCACTATGCCGTGGCACCGCTATCCGCGCACACGATGACGATGCACCTCACCATAGGGAGCGAAGTCGTCACCGCGGCGATGCTACTGGCGGCAGTCATACTAGAATGGCCCGGATTGCGGCCTTCCTCAGGAGGTTCGACATGACGCTCTGCCCGATCGCGCTCGTTGCCGGTTGCCAGAAATGCCCCGCGTTCAAGGTCTGTCCGCTGAAGGGCATCATCGGCGACTACAAGCCAGAGGATGGGGCAACCAAGCCGCAGGCAGCGGACGGTTCGGAGAAGCCCAAGTAGCATGCTGCGGGAAGTTGCGCTCCTGCTCGCCTTGGCGGTCGGTGCGCCAGCGCTTGCGCAGCAAAACCAGCCCGCCAACGGCCTGTTCCTCATCGCCAAGCCCGGTCTTACCGACCCGAATTTCGCCAAAACGGTGGTGCTCGTCACGCAAGCCGAGGATGCGAGCACCGTGGGCGTCATCATCAACCGGCCGAGCACGCTCAGGCTGTCGCAATTGCTGTCGCAGGAGTTCGCGACACAGAATTACCGCGATCCGATCTATAGCGGCGGCCCGGTGATGCGCCAGGCGATCGTCGCGGTGTTCCGCACCGAGACGGTGCCCGGCGCGGCGGCGTTCCATATCCTGAAAAACATCTACCTGACGATGCACGCGGACAACATCAAGCAGCTGCTCATTGCGCCCGGGGCGAAATACCGGCTCTACGCCGGATTCTCGGGCTGGGCGCCGCGCCAGCTCGAGAGCGAGTTCAAGCGCGACGGCTGGTTCCTGATGCCAGCCGACGAGACGATGCTGTTTCGCAAGAGCGCCGAAGGGCTGTGGGAGGAATTGGTCGAACGGGCGCGGCAGCGCGGCCCCCGGGTGAACAATGCGGGCGTTACAATGCCGGCAAAATGGTTCGCGCCATGAAATTTCTGCTTGCCCTCGCCGTACTTGCCTGCGCGGCGCCGTGGTCCGCGCTCGCGCTGGCGCAGCACGAGGAAGCGATGCTGCTCGTCGCGCATCCCGCCTTTCGCGACATGGATTACCGCCAGACCGTGCTGTTCGCGGCGCCCGGGCCCAGCGGCGGCCACGTCGGCGTGATCCTGAACCGCCCCACGCGGCGTTCGCTCTCGAGCCTCTTTCCCGAACACGAGCCTTCGAAGAAAGTGCTCGACCCGGTGTACTACGGCGGTCCGTTTTCGCGCGGCGCCCTGGTGGCCCTGGTGAAGATGGACGCGGCGCCCGGCGCCGGCGCGGTGCAGGTGATGAGAAATCTGTACATGGTGTTTCGCGTCAACACTATCGACCAGGTGATCGAATCCCGGCCGAACGACGCGCGCTATTACGTCGGCTATGTCGGCTGGCGGGCCGGCGAGCTCAAGTCGGAAATCGACCGCGGCATCTGGTCGGTGCTCGGCGCCGACATGGACGTGGTGTTCCGCAAGGACATTGAGGGCCTGTGGGAGGAAATGCTGCAGCAGAGCAGGCGAATACGGGCCGAAAGCGGAGCAGAATCCGGGACAGCCCCCGTTTTCCCGGAAGCCTGGAAAACGGGGGCTGTCCCGGATTTTCAGGCCGCCGCTCGGACCGCTGACTTCTCGAAGATCATCCGGCCGCCCCGGTAGTCCGCCCGGATCGTGTCCCTGGGCGCGAAGCGCCCTTCCAGGATTGCCTTCGCCAGCGGATTCTCGATCTGCGACTGGATCGCACGCTTGAGCGGCCGCGCGCCGTAGACCGGGTCAAAGCCGGCCTTCGCGATTTCCGTGATCGCCGCGTCGGAAACCTCGAGGTGGCAGTCCAGTTTTGCAATTCTTTGTGCAAGAATTTTCAACTGAATTCGCGCGATTGCCTTGATGTTCTCGTCCGCCAGCGGGTGGAACACCACCACCTCGTCGATACGGTTGACGAATTCGGGCCGGAAATGGGTTTTCACCTCGCCCATGACGGCAAGTTTCACCACCTCGTAGTCGCTGTCCGCCATCTGCTGAATCATGTGCGAGCCCAGATTCGAGGTCATGACGATCACGCTGTTCTTGAAATCCACGGTGCGGCCCTGCCCATCGGTCATGCGACCTTCGTCGAGCACCTGCAATAGCGCATTGAACACGTCCGGGTGCGCTTTCTCGACCTCGTCGAAAAGGATCACGGCGTAGGGCTTGCGGCGCACGAGTTCGGTCAGCTGGCCGCCCTCGTCGTAGCCGACATAGCCCGGCGGCGCGCCGATCAGGCGCGACACGGAATTCTTTTCCATGTACTCGGACATGTCGATGCGGATGAGGTGGTCCTCGGCGTCGAAGAGGAAGGCCGCAAGCGCCTTGCACAGCTCGGTTTTGCCGACGCCTGTCGGCCCGAGAAAGAGGAATGATCCATAGGGCCTGCCTGGATCCGACAGCCCCGAGCGCGAGCGCCGGATCGCGTCCGCCACCAGGCGCACGGCCTCGTCCTGGCCGACCACGCGTTCGTGCAGGCGCTCCTCCATGTGCAGCAGCTTGTCGCGCTCGCCCTGCATCATCTTCGCCACCGGGATGCCGGTCGCGCGCGACACCACCTCGGCGATCTCTTCCGCGCCGACCTGCGTGCGGAGGAGTTTCGCTTCAAGGGGTTTGGCTTGATTTTTTAACTGAGATTCAAGAGCAGGTATTTGTCCATACTGGATCTCGGACATTTTCTGCCAGTCGCCCTTGCGCTTGGCGTCCTCCATCTGCTGGCGCAGCTTCTCCAGCTCTTCCTTGACGTGCTGGCTGCCGGCGACCTGCGCCTTCTCCGCCTTCCAGATCTCCTCGAGGTCGAAGTACTGCTTTTCGAGCTCTTCTATTTCCTTCTCTATCAAGGAAAATCTCTTGAGAGAAGATTCATCCTTTTCCCTGCGCACCGCTTCGCGCTCGATGCGCAGCTGGATCAGGCGCCGCTCGAGCCGGTCCATCGACTCGGGCTTGGAGTCAATCTCCATTTTCACGCGCGCCGCCGCCTCGTCGATGAGGTCGATCGCCTTGTCGGGCAGGAAGCGGTCGGTGATGTAGCGCTGCGAGAGCTCGGCGGCGGCGACGATCGCCGGATCGGTGATCTCGACGCCGTGGTGCACTTCGTAGCGTTCCTGCAGGCCGCGCAGGATGGCGATGGTCGCTTCCACCGTCGGCTCGCCCACCAATACCTTCTGGAAGCGCCGCTCCAGCGCCGCGTCCTTCTCGACGTACTTGCGGTACTCGCTGAGGGTCGTTGCGCCCAGGCAATGCAATTCGCCGCGCGCGAGCGCGGGCTTGAGCATGTTGCCGGCGTCGATCGCGCCTTCTGCCTTGCCGGCGCCGACCATGGTGTGCAGTTCGTCGATGAAGACGATGGCACTGCCTTCGTCCTGCGCGAGCTCCTTGAGCACCGATTTCAGGCGCTCCTCGAATTCGCCTCGGTACTTGGCGCCCGCGAGGAGCGAGGCCATGTCGAGCGCCAGCACGCGCCTGCCCTTCAGGCTCTCCGGCACCTCGCCGTTGATGATGCGCTGCGCGAGGCCTTCCACGATCGCGGTCTTGCCCACGCCCGGCTCGCCGATCAGCACCGGGTTGTTCTTGGTGCGCCGCTGCAGGATCTGGATGCAGCGGCGGATCTCTTCGTCGCGGCCGATCACCGGGTCGAGCTTGCCCAGCCGCGCGCGCTCGGTCAGGTCGAGGGTGTATTTCTTCAGCGCCTGCCTTTGACTCTCATCATTTTGCGCATTTATTTTTTCTCCTCCGCGCACCTGTTCGACGGCTTTTTCGAGAGAAGCTTTCACCACCCCGGAAGACTTCAACAGCCGCCCGATCTCCCCTTTGTCGGCAACACAGGCGAGAAGGAACAGTTCGGAGGCGATGTACTGGTCGCCACGCTTCTGCGCGTCCTTGTCGGCGACATTGAGCAGGTTGCCCAGGTCGCGCGATACGTGCACCTCGCCCGGCGTGCCCTCCACTTTGGGCAGCCCGCGGATTCCCCGCGTGAGCGCCTGCTTGAGCGCATGCGGATTGCCGCCGGCCTGGGAGATGAGCGAGGCGACCCCGCCGTCGTCCTGGTTCAGGAGGGCGAGGAGCAGGTGCTGGGGCTCGATTTGCTGGTGGTCGCGGCCGAGCGCAAGGCTCTGGGCCTCGGCAAAGGCTTCCTGCAGTTTGGTGGTGAACTTTTCGAAGCGCATGGTCCTGATCTGAGGGCGCTTTGCCGAATCTCAAGCCTGCTTCAGGCGAGCGTCCGGTAGCTGGCGATCCCCAGGGCCGTCAGGGCAAGGGAGCCGAACAGGTGCGCCGCGGCGTGAAGAAACGCCGACCCCGGTTCGCCATCAAGCAGCAGTTGCACGTTTTCGGCCGAGAAACTGGAGAACGTGGTGAGGCCGCCCAGGAATCCGGTAATGCAGAACAGGCGCCATTCCGGCGGCAGCGACTGGTTGGCCGCGAAAAACGCCACCGCAATGCCCACCAGGTAGCCACCGATCAGGTTGGAGGCAAGCGTGCCCATCGGCACCGCGGGAATCGAAGCATTCCACAGTACGCTGAGTATCCAGCGCAGGCTGCAACCCAGTACCCCGCCCACAGCAACCGCCAGGAACGCGGTCCCTGTCATTGCCACCGCTCAGCCGCTTTGTCGTCCGCCGCCTTCGCTTCCACCCAGCGCGCGCCCTCAGGGGTCTGTTCCTGTTTCCAGAACGGCGCCTGGGTCTTGAGGTAATCCATGATGAATTCGCAGGCGGCGAAAGCGTCGCCCCGATGCGCGCTCGCCACCGCCACCAGCACGATCTGGTCGTTCGGCTCGAGCGCGCCGTAGCGGTGGATCACGGTGCAATCCATCACCTGCCAGCGGGACTTCGCCTGCTCGACGATTTGCGTGATGGCACGCTCGGTCATGCCCGGGTAATGCTCGAGCGTCATGGCAACGTCGCGCACCAGGCCGATGAAACTGGCGACCGCCCCGATCCTGGGGTTTCCCGAAAGCGCCTTTATCTCCCGGGAAAGATCAAAGTCCTCCTTTTGAACCGCGATTTTCATCCGCCGGTCACAGGGGGAAAGAACGCCACCTCGTCCCCCGCCTTCACGGCGGCCGCGGGTTGCACCATGTCCTGATTGACGGCTGCTCGAAGAAGAATCTTTTCCGCAAAAGAACTTTCGAAAACGCCGCCTCGACCTCGCAGGTGGATACGCAATGCAGCGACCGTAGCGACGCCCGCTGGCAATTCGAGTTCCTCGGCGTCCCTGCCGAGCTTCTCGCGCAGGCTGGCGAAATAGAGAACTTTCACCTTCAACGGTAGAGCTCCGAATAGGGCAGGAAGCGGACGCGGTCGCCCCTGCGGATCGCCTGTTGCGCGGGATTGTCCACCAGCCCGTCGGCCCAGGCGGTGGACGTGAGCACCGCCGAATCCTGCGTCGGGTACAGTTCCAGCCCGCCCTGCGCGTTCCATTTTACGCGCAGGAATTCGCGCCGCGGGTCGGGTTCCGGCCAGTCGAAATCGGCGCGCGCGTCGATGGCGCGCGCTGCCACATCGACCTGCCCCTGCGTTTTCAGCAGGAACGGCCGGACAAAGATCAGGAAGGTGACGAAACTCGAGACCGGGTTTCCGGGCAGTCCGATGAAAGACGCCTTGCCGACCTTTCCGAAAGCCAGCGGCCGGCCCGGTTTCATCGCGATTTTCCACATCAGCAGCGAACCTTCCGCCTCGACCGCCGGCTTGACGTGGTCTTCGTCGCCCACCGACACGCCGCCGGAGGTGACGATGATGTCGTTCTCGCTTGCCGCGCGGCGCAGCACCTCGCGCGTGGCCTCGAGCTTGTCCGGCACGATGCCGTAATCGCGCACTTCGCAGCCGAACGCGGCCGCGAGGCCGTTCAGCGTGAAGCGGTTGGAGTTG
The DNA here is from genome assembly GCA_005240145.1 of Nitrosomonadales bacterium. Classification (GTDB taxonomy): domain Bacteria; phylum Pseudomonadota; class Gammaproteobacteria; order Burkholderiales; family SG8-39; genus RBG-16-66-20. Next base: position 7,007 of record SBAS01000015.1, read on the forward strand.
TAAATCCGCCCCGGCGGCAGCGGGTCGCCCGGCATCACCAGTTCGTCGCCCGTAAAAAAGAGCCCCAAGCGTACTTTGCGGTACACCGGCAGCGCCTTGATTCCCACCGATGCCGCAAGTCCCGTGTCCTGCGGCAAGAGGCGCTTGCCTGCGGCGAGCACCGTGGCGCCCTTCCTTATGTCGCTGCCGGTGTGGCGAATCCATTCACCGGGTTTGGGTTTGTTCTTTACCTTCAGGGCATCTCCCTCAACCGAGGCGAATTCCTGCATCACCACCGCGTCTGCTCCCGTTGGAACTGGCGCGCCGGTAAATATCCTCGCGGCGGTCCCCGGCGCCAGCGGCTTTCCCACCGATCCCGCCGGGATCCTTTGAGCAATCGTCAAGGGCCCTGAAACTTCCGCCAGGCGAATGGCATATCCGTCCATGGCGCTGTTGTCCATCGGCGGCACGTCCATGGTCGAGGTCTGCGCCTGCGCGAGAACGCGGCCGACCGCCGCCATGGTCGGCGCCTGCTCGATCTCCGACACAGGGCTCGCGCCGGCGAGCAGGGTCTCGAGCGCTTCGTCTACGGAGAGCAGGCCCTTGTTCACGCGAGTTTCTGGTGCTGGATGATGAAGGCGGCAATGCCCTGGTGATCGTTCAGGTCGAGCTGCGGCAGTTTGGTCTCCAAACGTGTATCGGTGGCGATGGCGACGATGTGCGGGTCCTTGGGATGCAACAGGCCCTCCCCGGTTTGGGCGCGGTACACCTCGAGCTTCGGAATCGCCGCGAACTTGAAGCCCTCGACAATGAGCAGATCGCAGGGCGACAGATGTTTCACCTGCTCCTCGAACGTAGGCTCCTTTCCCCCGCGCAGTTCGTTCATCAGCACCCAGCGCCGCGACGAGGTCACCAGTACCTCCGCCGCGCCGGCGTGTCGGTGGCGGTACGAATCCTTGCCCGGCACGTCCACATCGAAGCTGTGGTGCGCGTGCTTGATGAGCGAGACGCGCAGGCCCCGCTTTACGAGCAGCGGGATGAGCTTCTCGATCAACGTGGTTTTTCCGCTGCCTGACCAGCCAGCGAAGCCAAAGGTTTTCATCGTTACCTAGGCGGTTGCGCCACCGCAGGAGCTTCCTGCCCCCGCGGTACAACCGAAGCAGTGATCGCCGAATTGTATCGGGCGCCGCAGCGTCCTGCCGAAGTCGAAGTCGAATATGGTCAGCTTTTTCCGCTTCGCGTCCACCGCATCCATCTCCAGCATCTGGTTGAAGTCGCAGTCATAGATGCGGCCGTCGTGGCCAACGCTGATCAGGCTGCGGCACATCACGCCCGCGGCCGCCGCCGGGTTGAAGGCCGCGAGCAGCTTCTCCATGTAGGGCTCGAGCTGCCCGGCCTTTTCCAGGTGCAGCTTGAAACGGTTGATCGGCATGTTGGTGATCGTGTACAGGCCGTTGAACACCAGACCGAACTTGTCCTTCAGTTCCCGCTTGTAGTCGGCTTCCAGGCCGGCCTGCGCCGCAGGCAAATAAGGGCCGACCGGGTTGTAGACCAGATTCAGCACGAGCCCGCTGCCTGCAACACCGTAGCCGAGCGCGTTCAGACGCTGCATGGCCTGCATGCTCTTCCTGAACACACCCGAGCCGCGCTGCGCGTCGGTGAAGTATTCCTGGTAGTAGGGCAGCGAGGAAATCACTTCGATGCGGTTCCTGGCGAAAAACGCCGGCAGGTATTCTTTGCTTTCCTTCGTCTGCGGATTGCCGTCCAGCTGCACCGTGAGGTTGTGCCGCACCATCACGTGCTTGCCGAGCGCGACCGCCGCCTCGACGAAGGCGTCGAAGCCCGGATGCAACTCCGGCGCGCCACCCGTGAGGTCGAGCCTGGTGATCTGCGGATGCCGCTCCAGGATTTCGCGGCATTTGGTGATGCCCTCGGGCGAGAGCATCTCCTTGCGGTGGGGCCCGGCATCTACGTGGCAATGGCGGCAGACCTGGTTGCACAGTTTGGTGAGGTTGACCTGCAGCGTGTCGATGGACAGCGGCGGCAGCCTGACGCCGTCACGGCGCAAACGCTCCTCGAAGCCGTATCTAGCTTTTTCCTGAAAAGCTTTTATGGGAAGAATCGCGTTCAAAGGACCAATTTCTTCAGGTGGTTCTGCATCTGCACCGAGTGCACCAGCGTGATCCCGGCCTGCATCGCGGCAGCGATGTGCACGGCTTCCATCATCTGCTCCGGGTTGGAGCCGGTCTCCAGGCACTGCGTGGTGTAGGCGTCAATACAGTAGGGGCACTTCTGCGCGTGCGACACGGCCAGCGCGATCAATGCCTTTTCGCGCTTGGTCAGCGCGCCGTCCGTGCCGGTGACATCGCCGTAATACTTGAAGAAACCGTCCGCCAGCTTCTTCGCATGCTGGCCGATGTCGCCGAACTTCTTCAGGTCTTCGGATTCGTAGTAGTTGCTCATCGTCGTCCTCTCCAAGAGAAGGTGCAATCTACACCAGCACCATCTTGCTGCCCGCTATCGCGAGGACCAGCGCCAGCACCTGGCGGATGAGAGGATTCGCGAAGCGCCGGCTGCCGTACTCCGCGCCCGCCCAACCACCGATTACCACCGCTGCCATCAGCCACCAGGCATAGTCGGGCGGAAGGGTCGGATTCCTTACAAGTCCCGCCGCGAGCGCGGCGAGTGAATTGACCAGGATGAAGGGCGCGGCGACCGCCGAGGTCTGCTTGGTCCCCGCCCAGCCGAAAAGCAGCAGCAGCGGGCTCAGAAAGATGCCGCCGCCCACGCCCGTCAATCCTGACAGCACGCCCAGGAGCGCGCCAATTGCCATCGCGAGCGGCACCGGCACCTGACGCTGCGAACGCAGTTCCGCGCCCGCGTGAGCGCTCCACCACAACTGCCAGCCTGCGTACAGCAGCACCACGCCAACAAGAATCTTGTAAGCCGAGCCCGGCAGGGTGATCGCCCCGCCAAAGTATGCGGCGGGAATCGAGACGACGGCAAACGGCCAGAACAGGGGCCAGCGGAAGTGCCCCGCGCGGAAAAACTTGACGGTCGCGATGGCCGCCACCAAAACATTGAGCTGCAGCGCCACCGGGCGCATTTCGGCGGGCGCGATGCCCGCGATCGCCATCGCCGCGATATAGGCCGAGGCGCCGCCATGTCCGACGGAGGCGTACAGAAACGCGGCCACCAGCATGCCGGAGGCGAGCAGGACGACGAGCGAGGGATTCGCGATCTCCACCCTCGCTACATACCATGGAATAGTGCGAAGCCCGGGCCAACTCACCTCTTCGCGTTCGGAAAAAAAAGCTGCTCGCCGCCGATCTTGTACTCGGCAATCGTCTTCTGTCCTGCCGGCGAGATCACCCAATCGATGAAGGCCTGGCCCTCCGCTTGCTTGACGTGAGCGTGCCTGGCGGGATTGACGAGGATCACCCCGTATTGATTGAAGAGGCGCTGGTCGCCCTCGAGCGCAACAACAAGCTCGCCGCGGTTCCTGAAGGACAGCCACGTGCCGCGGTCAGTCAGTGCGTAAGCGTTCATTGCCGAGGCCGTGTTCAGCGTCGGCCCCATGCCCGATCCGGTATCCCGATACCAGGGACCCTTGTCCTTCGCGATATCACTACCGGCGAACTTCCACAGCTCCAGTTCGGCGAAGTGCGTACCACTCTTGTCGCCGCGCGAGGCGAAGGGCGCCTGTGCGGTCTTGATCTTCCGCAATGCTGCGACGACGTCCTTGCTCCCTGCGACTTTCGCCGGATCGCTTTTCGGCCCGACCAGCACGAAATCGTTGTACATGACCTCGAAGCGCCTGACGCCGAAGCCTGCGGCGACAAATTTCTCTTCCAACGGCCTGGCATGCACGAACACCACGTCGGCGTCGCCGCGCTTTCCCATGTCGAGCGACTGCCCGGTGCCGAGTGCCACCACCCTTACCTGGATTCCCGTTTTCTGCTCGAAGACCGGCAGCAGATGCTTGAACAGTCCGGATTGCTCGGTCGAAGTGGTCGATGCAACCGTGATGAATTTCGCTTGCGCGTGTGCCGGCGCCGACACCAGCAAGGCAAGCAGAAGTTGCGCCATCAGACCCATGGCAGTTCTCCTCTGATGAATGCCGCGGCCTCCGCCGAGCCTGGTTTGCGGAAAAAGTCTTCGACGGGTGCGCGCTCGACGAGGCGGCCCTGATGGACGAACAGCACCTCGTCACCCAGCCGGCGCGCCTGTCCGAGGTTGTGCGTCGACATCACGATCTTGGTTCCAGACGCGTCGAAGGCCTTGATTACATTCTCTATTTCCCGCGTCGCGCCGGGATCCAGATTCGCCGTCGGCTCATCCAGAAACAGGACCTCGGGATGCAATGCCCAGGCGCGCGCAAGCGCGAGACGCTGCTGCTCACCCCCTGACAGGACCCGCGCCGGCCGGTGCGCCACCGCCGCGAGGCCGACCTCGCGCAGCGCATCCATGGCCTGCGCCTCGCACTCCGCGGCGGGGACCTTGGCCAGTTCCAGTGCATAGACGATGTTCGCCAGCGCCGAACGGCGCAGCATGACGGGTCGCTGGAACACCATCGCCTGCCCGCGCCGCACGCGTTCGCGCTCCGGCGTGCGCCACACGACCTCGCCCGAGCCAGGACGAAGCAGGCCGTGCATCAGGCGCATCAGCACGCTCTTGCCCGCGCCGTTCGCGCCCAGGATGATGGTCGCAGGGCCGGCGTCGATCGTCGCCGAGACGCCGCCGATGATCGCCCGCCCGCCTGCGGCGAAGCACAGCTCGCGCAGTACCAGCGGCAGAATGCTTCCTGACGCCGCCATCAGCCGTAACGCCGCTGCGCGGCTTCCTTGATGAAATGGGCCGCTGCGTTCAGCGCGATGACCAGGGCGATCAGGATGAAGCCGAGCGACAGCGCGAGCGGCAGGTCGCCCTTCGAAGTTTCGAGCGCGATGGTGGTGGTCATGACGCGGGTGACACCGTCGATGTTGCCGCCCACGATGATCACGGCGCCGACTTCAGCCAGCGCCCGCCCCAGCCCTGCAAGCACCGCTGTTACGAGCGAGAAGCGGATATCCCAGACCAGCGTCAGCGCTGCGCGCCATCCGCTTGCCCCCAGCGAGCGCAACTGCTCCTCGTACTCGACCCAAGCGTCCTCCACCGACTGGCGGCAGAGGGCGGCGATGATGGGCAGCACCAGAACGGTCTGTGCGACCACCATCGCCTGCGGCGTGAAGAGCAGGCCAAGTGCGCCAAGCGGGCCCGCACGCGACAGGAGCAGGTAGACCAGCAGCCCGACGACCACCGGGGGCAGCCCCATGAGCGCGTTCAGCAGGACGATCAACGCGCGCCGTCCGGGGAATCGCCCCACGGCGATGGCGGCACCCAGCGGAAGTCCCAGCAGGCTTGCAAGCAGGACGGCCGAGAGGCTCACCGAAAGGCTGAGCGCGACGATCTCGCCAAGGGCCGGAATCATTATGTTTGCTTTTGCATATCAATAAGCTCAAACTCACTGTATGCGAGCAAATGCTGGAGCATAAATAGGCATGGCGCTACATATAGGCCCGGACATCGACCTGAAGCTGCGCTGGCTCGCGGGCCAAGGGCTTTCGCCCCGCCACGGTCAGGCTCTGCTCGGCCTGCTCGGCGCGCTCGCCGCGGCCGCTTCGCTGCGCGAGGCTGCGCACACGGCCGGCCTGTCCTACCGTCACGCCTGGGGTCTGCTGGGCGCCGGTGCGCGCGCGCTGGGTGCGCCGCTGGTGGACATGCAGCGCGGGCGCGGGGCGCGCCTCACGCCCTACGGCCGCAAACTTCTGCAAGCCGACCTGCATATTCGAACTGTCATCGACGGGCAGCTTGAGCAATTGCGCAAGGATGTAAGCCAGATGCTTGCGCCTGTGTCGCCTGGAAAGCAGGCGCGCCTCACGCTGCGTGCAAGCCACGACTTGGCGCTGCCCTTGCTCGCACAGGCATGCACGCCAGGAATGCGCCTCGAGATCGACTTCCGCGGTGCCGATGAATGCCTGGCCGCGCTGGCGCGCGGCGAATGCGATCTCGCGGGCTTTCACGTCGCCGATGCCTTGCCCCGTGCCGCGGCGGCCGCCGCGGCGCTGGGCCGCTGGCTCGATCCACACAAGCACCAGCTGCTGCACTTCGTCAGCCGCGAGCAGGGCATCATCGTTCGCGCAGGCGCCCGGGTACGAGGCGTGGGCGATCTGGCGCGGCCGGGCCTGCGCTTCCTCAACCGTCCACCGGACGCGGGGCCGCACGACAACGTCGATCTGGCCGTCGCGGCAGCTGTTGCCGAGGGTCGTGCAGAAGCCGGCTTCGGTCTGCGCGCCGCCGCTGCGCGCTACGAACTTGATTTTGTTCCGCTCGCAACCGAGCGCTACTACCTCGCGCTGCAGCGGCGGACGTTTCGCGAACCGGGGCTGCAATTGCTGCTTGCCGCGATGCGCAGCCCGGAATTCAAACAGGCGGCGGCGCGACTGCCCGGCTACGACTTGTCGAACGCCGGCAGCCGCGAAGCGCTTGGTGCTGCACTGGCGTGGCTCAAGCAACCGCGGCCGCGCAAGCGAGCGGCCTGACCTCGGCTACGCCTGAGGCGCGGCGTAGGCCGAATACAGCAGATCGAAGATGCGCGTCGCCTCCGCCAGCAGCGCGTTGTCGCCCTTCGCTTTTTCCTTGATCCCCCGCAGCATGGTTTCCAGGCCCTTGGCGTCGGCCACCGGGATGCCGCCGATGTCGAGAAAGTGCACTGCCGAGCCGATCTGGACGAGCGCGGCGTCGGCCTCGAGGCCGAAGCTCTCCAGCAGCACTTCGTAGGTCACGCGGTTCTTGACGTGCGTGAACTCCGCGCCGTCGAAATCGAAGCCGATCGCGCCCTTGGGGCGCTGACTCGGGCGCTCGAACCAGGCGAATTTCGCCTCGCGGTCGATGCAGCGCTTGATCAGCCAGGCGCTCGCCAGGCGATCGACCCAGAGATTGGCGCGCGTGGTCCAGGTGCGAGCGCGGTAGCGGCCGGCGCTGCGCGAGCGCAGCTTTCGCTGTGAGGGCCTGGGCTCGCCACCGGCATAGGCCTCTTTGAAGCGCTGCTTGAGCCCCGCAAGCGCTGCTGCCGCCTGCGCCTTGGCCTCCCCCGGAAAGAAATCGGTCCGGGAAACCTTGTCGAAGGCGCGCTCCAGGCGGCGCACCGAGGTCTCCGCCCTGCGCGGGCCGACACGCTCGAGCGACCGTCTCGCGGCGTCGATCTGCTGCACCAGCACGCCATGCTCGGCGCTGCGGTCGAAGAGCCCGCGGATCTGGCCGAGCTGCGCCTCGGCCTTGGGCCGGATCTCGATGCGCATCGCGAAGCCGCCATCGGCGCGGATCTCGGATTCGATCTTCTCCAGCGCACCGCCCGCGCCGCCGGCAGGCAGCACGTAGAGGCCGTCGCGCAGCACGCCGCAGCCGGCCTCCTTGAGCGCACGCCAGGCGCGCATGCGCAGGGTGGAGTTGCGCGCGGGCAGGCTGAGGACCAAGGCTTCAAAGGTTTGCATGTTGTTATAGATATCACACAATAGTGATAAAAGATATGAACAACCGTTGACCCGCCCCTCCGCCGCGCGTAGCTTGGGCCTCCATGTAGGGCTGCAGTCGCAAAGGCGCCCTAGCCGGATCGAAGGCCTTTGCCCAGACAGAAAGGAGAGCAGCATGAAAGAGGAGATCGTGACCTCTGAAATCGTCAACTTCGACGGCGAGAAGCCCGGCGCATTGCCGGCCGGCTGGGTCGCGCTCGACGGCAAGGCCTACATCGAATCGACAGACAGCCATATCACCGGAGCGGGGGCCGTCGGCGTGTGGACCAAGGCGAGCTGCGTCACCTCCTTCGACGACTTCAAATACGGAAAGTGAGCCCCATGGACAGCAACGGCAATGCAGCGGTTTCCGCATCCGGGCTCAAAGCCCTGATCGGACAGGCAACGCCCCCCATCGTCATCGACGTTCGCCGCAATGAGCGCTGGCACGAAGCTTCCGATCTTATCGACGGCGCGCTGCGGCGCGACCCGGCGCAGATCGAGCAGTGGAAGAAGACCCTCCCTGCTGGCGCCGAGGTTGTGGTCTATTGCGTGCACGGCCACGAGGTAAGCCAGAATACTGCCAAGGCGCTGGGCGCGAAGTTCCTCGAAGGCGGCATCGAAGCGTGGCGTGAATCCGGCGGCGCACTGTTCGGCAAGCCCAAAGGAGCGAGTTCGCGCTGGGTGACGCGCGAGCGGCCGAAGATCGACCGCATCGCCTGCCCCTGGCTGGTGAAGCGCTTCATCGATCCGGACGCCGAGTTCCTCTACGTCCCGACGCCCGACGTGAGGAAGGTGGCGGGCGAACGTGAGGCGATCCCCTATGACATCCCGGATGTGGAATTCACGCATGAGGGCGAACTCTGCAGCTTTGATGCCTTCATCAAGCGGTTCAGACTGCGGGACCCTGCCCTGGATGAGCTCGCCCTCATCGTGCGCGGTGCCGATACCAACCGCCTCGATCTCACGCCGCAGTCGGCCGGACTTGCCGCCATCTCCCTTGGGTTATCTTTGAATTTCAGGAATGATCTTGAGATGCTTGAGGAAGGCATGACCATGTACGACGCCCTCTACCGCTGGTGCAAGGAGGGCAAGCAGGAAACCCATACCTGGAACCCGGAGGCCTACAAGTGAATCCAGAGATCCTTCCCCTTCCTTTCGAAGCCGCAAAACTGCGCGGTCTTTCGGAGCGACTGCTGCAGTCGCACCACCAGAACAACTACGGCGGGGCAGTCAAGCGGCTGCATGCCATCCGCGCCGAAGTGGTCGTCTATTGTGTTTACGGGCACGAGGTCGGGCAATCGAGCGCTGCCCGCCTGCGCCACGCTGGTATCTCTGCCCGATTTCTTATAGGCGGCATCGAGGACTGGAAGAAGGCCGGACGGCCCATCCTCCCCAAGACATGAGCCCTGGCAATTCGAGCGGCGTCTCCTTCGGCGAAGCCCTGCGGGTCTGGCTGAAAATCGGCTGCCTCGGCTTCGGCGGCCCGGCAGGGCAGATCGCACTCATGCACCGCGTGCTGGTGGACGAGAAGAAATGGGTCGAGGAATCGCGCTACCTGCATGCGCTCAACTTCTGCATGCTGCTGCCCGGCCCCGAGGCGCAGAAGCTCGCTACCTATGTGGGCTGGCTGCTGCACGGCGTGCGCGGCGGGCTTGCGGCGGGAATCCTCTTCGTGCTGCCGGGAGCGCTCGTCATGCTCGCCGTGAGCCTGCTCTACGTACTGGGGCGCGGCGTTCCCGTTGTCGAAGGCGCGCTATTCGGCATCAAGGCGGCCGTATTGGTGATCGTCGTCGAGGCCCTGATCCGGATCGGCCGGCGCTCGCTCAAGACCAAAACGCTGGTCGGGTTGTCTGGCCTCGCCTTCGTCGGCATATTTTTTCTCGACCTGCCGTTTCCGCTCATCGTCGCGGCGGCTGCGGCGGTAGGGTACTTCGTCACGCAATCGTCGCCTGCCCTGCTGGGTCTCAAGTCAGGCGAGGAGCAATCAGCCGTTTCGATGCCCGGGCGCTGGCGCCAGGCAGGCGCCGCCGCGGTAATCGGACTTGTCCTGTGGTGGGCGCCGGTCGCGCTCGCCGCCCTGATGCTGGGCGCGAACCACGTGCTGGTCGACGTGGGCCTCTTTTTCTCAAAGCTGGCGGTGGTGAGTTTCGGCGGGGCCTACGCGCTGCTCTCCTACATGGCGCAGCAGGCGGTCGAGACCTACGGCTGGATGACGGCGCCCGAGATGGTCGACGGCCTGGGCCTGGCCGAAACCCTGCCCGGACCGCTCATCAAAGTGACGCAGTTCGTCGGCTTTCTCGGCGCCTACCGCGGCGCCGAGCCGTTCTCGCCCCTCACTGCGGGCGTCCTCGGCTCGATCCTGGCCACCTGGGTGACGTTCGTGCCGCCGATGCTGCTGATCTTCGCCGGCGCGCCTTTCGTCGAGCAGCTGCGCTCCAATCGCCGGCTCTCGGGGGCGCTTGCCGCGATCACCGCCGCCGTGGTGGGCGTCATCCTCAACCTCACCGTCTGGTTCGTGCTGCACGTGCTCTTCGCGCAGGTGGTGGAAATGCGCGCCGGGCCGCTGCGCTGGTATGCGTTCGATCCATTGACGCTCGATCTCAAGGCCGCGGCGCTCGCGCTGGTGGCGGCGACGCTCGCGTTTCGCTTCCATCGCGGCCTGATCGAGATGGTGGCGATCATGGCCGCGCTGGGGATCGCAGTACGATTGCTGCTCACCCCAATTTGAAGAGGAAATCCGTGGCTGCCTACCTGATCGCCGAAATCGACGTCCACAATCCGGAGTTGTTCGAGGAATACCGCAAGCTGGTCCCGGCGACCATCGCCAAGCACGGCGGCAGGTACCTGGTGCGCGGCGGCGCAGTGGACTCCCTGGAAGGAGGCTGGCAACCGGCACGCATCGTGGTGCTCGAGTTCCCCACCCTGGAACAGGCGAGGAAGTGGTATCGCTCGCTCGACTACGCGCCGGCTCTGGCGATCCGGCTCAAGGCCTCGAACGGCAAGTCGATCCTGGTCGAAGGTGTCTAGCGCCTCCGGCAGCGTCTACCTCGCGCGTGCGATCCGCGATTTTGGCGACGGCTTCATCGCGATCCTGCTGCCGGTCTACCTGACCGCGCTCGGCCTTTCGGCCTTCGAGGTGGGCCTGATCGCGACGCTGGCGCTGCTCGGCTCGGCGATCCTCACGCTCGGCATCGGGCTGCTCGGCGGCGGCCGCG
>SBAS01000014.1 GCA_005240145.1 Nitrosomonadales bacterium
CAGCCCGATGCAGTTCGAGAAGCGTTGGCTCGCCGCTCAGGAAAAGCGGGCCGCATAATGGCCTCGGCTATGGGATACGGAAAACAGGGGCAAGGTCATACAGGGCTGCTGCCTTACTTCCGCTACCTATGACATATCTTGCTATTGCGATTGCAGTATTCCTTGTTCTTCTCCTTTTGGTTTGGTTGCTAGGATCTTCTCAAGTCACGCAGTATGTTCACAAGCAGACCGTAAGGACAGCTCTGAAGCAGTTAAACGCAAGGCGCAAAGCCGCACCAGATAGACCATTGAGTGCTATCTATCGATCCTTCGCTGAGCAAAGGCGTGACCTTGTGCCCTCGCTGCGCGCCACGCCATACGTCGAGATGCTAGAGCAAGAAGGGTGCTTCGGAGACGTTCCGCCAATGTCGCCAGAGAAATTCGCGAAGACGCTCGCAGATGTTGAGGACTCGATTAAGCTGAGGCAAAGCGGTACGCGAAGTAGCTAGTGCTTTCCGAGTAGCCCAGTCCTGCGCCAATTGCAGCGCATCCGATGCGGTGGGCTGACCTGTTGTAGCACTTTAAATTCGCAGGGTTAGCGGGTGGTGAAACGATTCCCTCGGATTCAGCCCAGGATGATGCAGGTGGTGGTGCCGTGGGCGTAGAGCTTGCCCGCGGCGTCCTCGATCCGGCCTTCCGCGGTTGCGGTCTTGCCGCCCAGGTGGATCACCCGGCCGGTAGCGCGAATCGTGCCGGTCTTCGCCGTGATCGCGCGCACCATGTTTACTTTCGCTTCCAGAGTGGTGTAACCCGTGCCCGCCGCCAGACGCGTGTGCACGCAACAGCCCATCGCGGAGTCGAGCAGCGTCATCGCCAACCCGCCGTGCACCACGCCGATCGGGTTGTAGTGCTGCTCGCCGGGCTCGCATTCGAAGACCGCGAGCCCCTCGCCCACCTGCGCGAGGCGATAGCCCATCAGGCGCATGATCGGCGGCGGCGCGATGCGCCCGGCGATCATCTCGTTCATGTAGTCGATACCGCTCAATGCCCTGCCGGCGGCGTGCGCGGCGAGCGGATCGTCCCAGGTCACGCTGAGCGAACGGGTCATCGCGGTCAGTCCTTTTTTCTCAGAATCATCTGCGTGCAGCGGAAGTGGGCGATGGTCTTGCCGGATCTTTCGGCGCGCACCTCGGCGTCCCAGACCTGCGTCGTGCGGCCCCTGTGGGCGGGCTTGGCGACGCAGAGCACGTCTCCGTCCAGGGTGGTGCCGAGGAAATTGCTCTTCAATTCGATGGTCGTGAATCCCTGCGCATCCTCCGGCAGGTTGCGCAGCGTCGCGTAGCCGCAGCAGGAGTCGGCGAGCGAGACGACCGCGCCGGCGTGCAGGTAGCCGTTCCACGCGCAGACACTGCGCTCGACGTGCATGCGTGCCCGTACTTCGTCCGGTTCCACGGCCAGAATTTCGATCCCCAGGTGGCCCGGCAGGTACTCCCTGCCACGCTCGTTCCATTCCGCGAACGTCTGCGGAATCGTCAGTCTTGCCATTCAACCTCCTTTTTTCGCAAGCAACCGGCGTCCAGGATGGCTGCGCGGGTTTTCTCGCCCTTGGTTGCCTTGTTGCTGAGGCTCATAGGCGGGCGCGATTGTACGAACGTTCGTATTTGTCAGGACCCGCCGCAGATAGCGCCCGGTATGGCCGGCGGCGGCGCCGGCGATTTCCTCCGGCGTGCCGGCGGCGACGATGCTGCCGCCGCCGTCGCCGCCCTCGGGCCCCAGGTCGATGATCCAGTCGGCGGTCTTGATCACGTCCAGGTTGTGCTCGATCACGACGACCGTGTTGCCGGCGTCGCGCAACCGGTGCAGCACGTGCAGCAGCAGGCCGATGTCGTGGAAATGCAGTCCGGTGGTGGGCTCATCCAGTATGTAGAGCGTGCGGCCGGTGTCGCGCTTGGAGAGTTCCAGCGACAGCTTGACGCGCTGCGCTTCGCCGCCCGAGAGCGTAACCGCGCTCTGCCCGAGCTGGATGTAGCCCAGGCCGACGTCGGAGAGCGTCGCGAGCTTGCGCGCGATCGCGGGTACGGCGGAAAAGAATTCCACCGCCTCGACCACGTTCAGCCGCAGCACTTCGTGGATGTTCTTGCCCTTGTAGCGGATTTCCAGCGTCTCGCGGTTGTAGCGCTTGCCATGGCAGACATCGCAGGCGACGTAAATGTCGGGCAGGAAGTGCATTTCCACCTTCGTCACGCCGTCGCCCTGGCAGGCCTCGCAGCGCCCGCCCTTGACGTTGAACGAGAAGCGGCCGGGGTCGTAGCCGCGCGTGCGCGCTTCCGGCACCCCGGCGAAGAGTTCGCGGATCGGCGTGAACAGGCCGGTGTAGGTGGCGGGGTTGGAGCGTGGCGTGCGGCCGATCGGACTCTGGTCGACGTTGACCACCTTGTCGAAATGCTCCAGGCCCGCAATGGATTCGTGCGGCGCCGGCTCGGCGGCCGAGCCGTAGAGGTGGCGGGCGACCGCGGCATACATGGTGTCGTTGACGAGGGTGGACTTGCCCGAGCCCGAAACGCCCGTGACGCAGACGAACAGTCCGACTGGCAGGTGGAGCGTCGCCTGCTTCAGGTTGTTGCCGCTCGCCCCGTGCACCACCAGGCGTTTCTTGCCGGGCCGGTTGCGCAGCCGCGGCACGCCGATCGACAGCGCGTGGGCGAGGTACTTGCCGGTGAGCGAATCCGCCGAGGCGATGATCTGCTCCGGCGTGCCTTCGGCGACGATGCGCCCGCCGGCGTGGCCCGCGCCAGGGCCCATGTCGATGACATGATCGGCGGCGCGGATCGCTTCCTCGTCATGCTCGACCACGATCACGCTGTTGCCCAGGTCGCGCAGGTGCTTGAGGGTGTCGATGAGGCGCGCGTTGTCGCGCTGGTGCAGGCCGATGGAAGGTTCGTCCAGCACATACATGACGCCGGTGAGGCCCGAGCCGATCTGCGAGGCGAGCCGGATGCGCTGCGACTCTCCCCCGGAGAGCGATCCGGCCGCGCGATCGAGGGCGAGGTAGTCGAGGCCCACGTTGACGAGGAACTCGAGACGGTTCGCGATCTCGCGCACGATGCGTTCGGCGATCTGCTGCTTTGCGCCTTCGAGTTTCAGCGACGCAAAGAAGTCCCGGCACAGGCGCAAAGGCAGGGCGGAGATTTCATATATCGCCCGCTCCGCCATCCTGACGTGGCGCGCTTCGCGCCGCAGGCGCGTGCCGCGGCACTGCGTGCAGGTCTGCGTGTTGCGGAACTTGGCCAGTTCCTCGCGTACCACCACCGAGTCGGTTTCGCGGAAGCGCCGCTCCAGGTTCGGCAGCACGCCCTCGAAGGCGTGTTCGCGCACCTGGCTGCGGCCGCGCTCGGTGAGGTAGTGGAAGGCGATTTTTTCCTTGCCCGAGCCGTGCAGGATCAGCGCCTGGGTCGCCTCCTCGAGCATCTCCCAGGGCGCTTCGACATCGAAGCCGTAGTGGCGCGCGAGCGAGCTCAGCATCGAGTAGTAGAAATGGTTGCGCCGGTCCCAGCCCTTGATCGCGCCGCCGGCGAGCGACAGGTTCGGGTGCGCGACGACGCGGCGCGGATCGAAGAATTCCACCGCGCCGAGGCCGTCGCAGCGCGGGCAGGCGCCCATCGGGTTGTTGAACGAAAACAGGCGCGGCTCGAGTTCGGCGAGCGCGTAGTCGCACTTCGGGCAGGAGAATTTCGACGAGAAGAGGATTTCCTTCCTGTTCTCCAGATCAAGCACGATGGCCTTGCCTTCGGCGTGGCGCAGCGCGGTCTCGAAGGACTCGGCGAGGCGCTGCTTGAGCTCGGGCCTGACGCGCAGCCGGTCGACTACCACTTCAACCGTGTGCTTGGCGTTCTTCGCCAGCCGCGGCGCGTGGTCCAGTTCGTGCACCTTGCCGTCGACGCGCACGCGCGCAAAGCCCTGGGCACGCAGCTCCTCGAACAGGTCCGCCTGCTCGCCCTTGCGGCCGGCAACCACGGGCGCGAGGATCATGAGCTTCGCCTCCGCGGGCAGGGCGAGCACCTGGTCGACCATCTGCGCCACCGTCTGCGCCTCGAGCGGCAGGCCGTGGTCGGGGCAGTAGGGCGTGCCGGCGCGCGCGAACAGCAGCCGCAGGTAGTCGTGGATCTCGGTCACGGTGCCCACCGTGGAGCGCGGGTTGTGGCTGGCGGCCTTCTGCTCGATGGCGATGGCGGGCGAGAGTCCCTCGATCAGGTCGACGTCGGGCTTCTCCATCAGCTCGAGGAACTGGCGCGCGTAGGCCGAGAGGGATTCGACGTAGCGGCGCTGGCCTTCGGCGTACAGTGTGTCGAAAGCGAGCGAGGACTTGCCCGATCCCGACAGGCCCGTGATCACCACCAGTTTTTCGCGCGGCAGCTCAAGGTTGATGTTCTTGAGGTTGTGCGTGCGCGCACCGCGGATGCGGATGGTGGGCGCTACGTGTCTGTTTTCCAAGGGCGATTTTCGAGAAGGGAAACTTGCTACTATAGCCTCTTCCCCCCGGCTCACTCCATCCTTTTCATGCAGACGGTACGGGGGAATGTCAACCCTGCACGCGGCCAGGCGTTGTATATTCGTACAGTACTCGACCAAGGGGATCGTGATGGCATCCGTGAACAAAGTAATCATCGTGGGCAATCTGGGCCGGGACCCGGAGACGCGCTATCTGCCGAGCGGCGAAGCGGTCACCAACATCAGCGTTGCGACCACGGAAACGTGGAAGGACAAGGCGAGCGGCGAGAAGAAGGAAGCCACCGAGTGGCACCGCGTGGCATTCTTCGGCAAGCTGGCCGAGATCGCGGGCGAATACCTGAAGAAAGGATCGCAGGTCTACGTCGAGGGTCAGCTGCGCACGCGCAAGTACCAGGACAAGGAAACCGGTAAGGACCGCTACAGCACCGAAATCCGCGCCGAGCGCATGCAGATGCTCGGCTCGAGAGCCGGAGCGGGCGAACCGCGCGGCGAATCGCAAGCCGAGCCAAGCTCGCGA
>SBAS01000102.1 GCA_005240145.1 Nitrosomonadales bacterium
AGACCGTGACGCTCAAGGGCGCGCGCATCGCCGAGGAATTCCAGGCGATCGTCGAAACCTACGTCAAGGACAACTATGCTCCGGGTGCGCGGCGCCGCGGCCGCGGTGAAGTCAGGATCAAAGCGGTTTGAAAACAGTCAAGCCATCCTTGCTCAGAGGGTTCGACCAGGAATACCTGCCCCAGGAGCAACTCCAGTTCAATGCCCTGGTCGACATCATCCGGCGCAATTTCGAGCTCTTCGGTTTTCTCCCGATCGAGACGCCATCGGCCGAGCGCGCCGAGGTCCTGACATCGAAAGGCGGCGTCGAGAAGGAAATTTATGCTCTCAGGCGGCTCGCGGACGTCGCGAACGAAGACGAAGCGGCGATCAAGGGAGCGCTGAGGTTTGATTTGACGGTGCCGCTTGCAAGGTATGTGGCGATGCGGGAGCGCGAGCTGGCGTTTCCCTTCCGGCGTTACCAGATACAGCGCGTCTGGCGGGGCGAAACCCCGCAGGCGCAGAAGGGCCGGTTCCGGGAGTTCTACCAGTGCGACATCGACATCATCGGCCGCGACAAGCTGAGCTATCTCGCGGAAGCGGAGATCCCGAGCGTCATCTACAGCGTGTTCCGGGAGATGGGGATCGGCGAATTCCGCATCCGCATCAACAACCGCAAGGTGCTTAAAGGGCTGATGGAGATGCATGAGGTGCCCGAAGCGGCGACGGCTGAGGTACTCCGGGTTCTCGACAAAATCGAGAAAATCGGGCCGACCGAAGTTCTGCGTGAAATGATGAAATCGGGTGTAACGACCGACGCAGGCCGGGACCTGATCCATGTCATGACCGAGAAACTTTCGACGGATGACGTGCTGCGGAATCTTGCTGCGAGCGGTGGAAAAAGCCGCCCGTTCGACGAGGGCGTGAAGGAATTGACGGAGGTTGTGGCCGGCATTCGCGCCTTTGGCGTGCCGGATTCGGCGTTTGCGGTGGACCTCGGCATCGTGCGCGGTCTGGAGTATTACACCGGCACGATCTACGAGACGACGCTGACGAAGTACCCGGAGTTGGGCAGCATCTGCTCCGGCGGCCGCTACGATGATCTGGCGAGCTACTTCACCGATACCAGGCTTCCCGGGGTTGGAATTTCCATCGGCCTGACGCGCCTTTTTTCGAAGCTGAAGGAAGCCGGCTTGCTGCGCTCGCCGCCGCGGACCCCGGCCGAAGTCCTCATCACGCGGATGGAGGATCAGGATCTGGCCGGCTATCTCGGCATGGCGCGCAAGCTGCGCGACGCGGGCATCAATACGGAAGTCTATCTGGAGAGCGCCAAGCTCAAGAACCAGCTCGCCTACGCCGAGAAAAAAGGCTTTCGCGTCGCCTTGATCGCGGGGGAAACCGAGTTCGCGAAGCAAGTCGTGCAAGTCAAGAATCTGGCTACCAGGACCGCAGTAGACTCCCCGCTCGCTGACCTGGTCGCCACCCTAAGGAACACCTTGAAGCAATCAACGGATTCGAAGGACGGCTGATGGCATACGATCTCGAAGAGCAGGAACAGCTTGCGGCGGTAAAGGGCTGGTGGCACGACAACGGCACGCGCGTGCTGGCGCTCGTCGCGGCGGTGGTGATCGGGCTTTCGGGCTGGCAATACTGGCGCCTGTGGCAGGGCAACCAGGCGCAACAGGCGGGCGCGCAATACGAGCTGCTGCTCAAGGCGGCCCAGGCGGGCGATGCCAAGGTGCTGCGCGACGCCGGCGGCACGCTGGTGGAGAGTTTTCCCGGCACGCTGTACGCCTCGATGGGCGCGTTGGTGGCGGCGCGCTTCCATGTCGAGCGCGCGGACCCGAAAAACGCCAAGACGCAGTTGCAATGGGTGACCGATCGTTCGCCCTCGGAAGAATTGCGCGACCTGGCGCGGCTGCGCCTTGCCGCGGTGCTGATGGACGAAAAGGCCCTCGACGAAGCGCTCGCGCTGCTCGAAACCAAGCATGCGGCAGCGTTCGACGCCCAGTACGCGGCGTTGAAGGGCGACATCCTGGTGGCGAAAAACAAGGCCGCCGATGCCAAGGTGGCCTACCGCCTGGCACTGGAGAAGACGGACGAGAAAAGCGCGGCGTTCCGCAGCAGCGTGCAGCTGCGGCTCGACGCGCTGGGCGGATGACCATGCGCAGCCTGTCCAGGACCGCGCTGCCCGCACTTTGCGCGGCCGCCGCGTCGCTTCTGCTTTGCGCCTGCTCGGGGGCGCCGAGCATGCCCAGCCTGAACCCGATCGACTGGTTCACCAGCAAGTCGAGCGGCTCCAAGCCCGCCGAACTGCCGGTGCTCAGCAACGCGCAGCCGGTGAAGCTGCTCTGGTCCTCGAGCATCGGCGCGGCGGAGGGATTCTTTTTCAGCCCGCTTATTGTTGGCGATGCCGTCTACGCCGCCTCGCGCGCCGGCACCGTGACGCGCCTCGATGTCGCCAACGGGCAGGCCAAGTGGCGCATCTCGCTCGGCAAGCGCATATCCAGCGGTGTCGGAGGCGATGGCGCGCTGGTGGTGCTCGCCGCCGAGGATGGCGAGGTGTTCGCGCTGGACGCGCAAACCGGCATCGTGAAGTGGCGCGCGCGGGTATCCAGCGAGGTGCTGGCGCAGCCTAAGGTGGCCGAGGGCCTGGTGCTGGTGCGCAGCGCTGACAGCAAGATCTTCGCTTTCGGCATCGAGGACGGCAAGCGCCGCTGGGTCTACCAGCGTCCCGCGGCCGCGCTCAGCGTGCGCTCGCCCGTCGGCCTGACGATTCATCAGGGGTCCGCGTACGCCGGTTTCTCGGGCGGCAAGCTGGCTGCCATCTCGCTTGCCAATGGCGCCTCGCGCTGGGAGGCGACCGTCGCCTTGCCCAAGGGCGCGACCGAACTGGAGCGCGTCACGGACATCGTCGGCGACCCTTCGGCGCTGGGCAGGGAAATCTGCGCGGCGGCCTACCAGGGGAGGGTTGCCTGCTACGACGCGCTGAACGGCAATCAGCTCTGGTCGCGCGAAATGTCCACGCTGACCGGCGTTGCCTTCGATGCGCGTTACGCGTTCGTGAGCGACGACAAGGGTGCGGTGCATGCGCTGGACCGCAATAGCGGCCGCAGCGTCTGGAAGCAGGACCGTCTCGCCAACCGGCAACTCTCGCTGCCGCTGCCTGTGGGCACCGAGGTGGCGGTCGGCGACCTGCAGGGCTACATCCATTTCGTCGCGCGCGAATCGGGCGCCTTCCTCGCGCGTTTCCCCACTGACGGCAGCCCGCTGCGCGCTGCACCCATTCGGCTGCCCGAAGGCCTGCTGGTGCAGACGCAGAGCGGTGGTCTTTACGCTCTCAGTTTGAATTGATTCTGCGAATTTTTTCCTTCCGGTGAAACCAGTCGTAGCTCTCGTTGGCCGGCCGAACGTCGGCAAGAGTACGCTGTTCAACCGCCTGACGCGGCGGCGCGATGCGATCGTGGTCGATGTTCCCGGCGTCACGCGCGACCGCCACTACGGCGAGGGACTGCTCGGCGGGCGCGCCTGCATCGTCATCGATACCGGCGGTCTGCAACCGGATACCGACGAGGGCATCTACGCCGAAATGGCGCGCCAGACCGAGCAGGCGATCGTCGAAGCCGACGCGGTGGTGCTGGTCACCGACGCGCGCGCAGGCCTCGCGCCCGGCGATCGCGTGATCGCGGAGAAGCTGCGACGCCTCAAGGACCGCGTCTGGATCGCCGCCAACAAGTCCGAGGGCATGGATGCCGAGACCGCCGCGGCCGAATTTCACGAGCTCGGCCTGGGCAATCCTTCTGCAATCTCCGCCGCGCACGGCAACGGCGTGATTCACCTCATGGAAGAGGTCCTCAAGCCGTTTCCCGAGGATCTCTCCTCCGGCGAGGGCGAGGAAAAGCACCCCCGCATCGCCATTGTCGGCCGGCCGAACGTCGGCAAGTCGACGCTCGTCAATGCGCTGGTGGGCGAAGAGCGCGTGCTCGTCTACGGCGAGCCCGGCACCACGCGCGACGCCATCGAGGTCCCGTTCGAGCGCAACGGGCGCCGCTACACGCTGGTGGACACGGCCGGACTGCGCAAGCGCGGCCGCTCACACGGCGCGACGGTGGAGAAATTCTCCATCGTCAAGACGCTGCAGGCGATCGAGGCGTCGAACGTCGCGGTGCTGGTGCTCGATGCCGTGGAGGGCATCTCGGAACAGGACGCGCATGTCGCGAGCTACATCCTCGATCGCGGCCGCGCCGTGGCGATCGCGGTGAACAAATGGGAAGCAGCGGACAAATCCAGGCGCGACCGCCTCAAGGACGAACTGCGCTGGCAGCTGGGTTTTCTCGGTTTCGCCGACACGCTCTTCATCTCGGCGAAATCGGGCAAGGGCGTGAACGAAGTGCTGCGCGCCGCCGATGCCGCCTACGCCGCGGCGATGGCGAAACTATCCACGCCGAAACTCACGCGCGCGCTCATCGCCGCGGTCGAGCGCCAGATGCCGCCCCATCGGCGGGGCTACGCGCGGCCCAAGATGCGCTATGCGCACCAGGGCGGCTCCAACCCGCCGCGCGTCATCATCCACGGCAACTCGCTGCAGCACGTGCCC
>SBAS01000007.1 GCA_005240145.1 Nitrosomonadales bacterium
CCAACCAAGGAGCAGTAAATGAAAAGAACCATCGCAATCGCTGTAGCGCTCGCGTTCAGCACCATGGCGCTTGCCCAGACGCCGGCGCCCAAGCCGGCAGCCCCTGCCGCAGCGCCGGCACCCGCGGCAGCCCCCGCCGCGCCTGCCGCGGCGAAGGCTGACAAGAAAGCAGCCATGGAAAAACGCGCTGCCGACAAGAAGGCCAAGCAGGAGAAAATGGCCGCCGACAAGAAGGCGAAGCAGGAAAAGCGCGCCGCGGACAAGAAGGCCGCCATGGAGAAGAAGGCAGTCGCCAAGGCCGCGAAGAAGGGCGAAGCCAAGAAGTAAGCAGGAAAGGCTGGATTCCCGCACCCCGATAGATTCATTCGGGGCCAGGCTCCGCGGGAATGACGGCAAAAAGCCCGGCCCTGCCGGGCTTTTTCTTTTGTTAGTCTAGAGGGCATGAAAGCCATCGGCCTCTACAAATACCTCCCGATCGACCATCCAGAGTCGCTCCTCGACCTGGAAGTCGATACCCCCGTGGCCACCGGCCACGACCTGCTGGTGGAGGTGAAGGCGATCTCGGTCAACCCGGTGGACACGAAGCGACGGGCGCCAAAGGATCTCGTCGAGACGACGCCGAAGGTCCTGGGCTGGGATGCGGCCGGTGTCGTGAAAGCCGCCGGCCCGAACTGCGTGTTTTTCAAGCCGGGCGACGCGGTGTCCTACGCGGGCAGCGTCATCCGTCCGGGCGCCAACTGCCAGTTCCACCTCGTCGATGAACGCATCGTCGGCAGGAAGCCGGCGACGCTGTCGTTCGCGGAGGCCGCGGCGCTGCCGCTCACCACACTCACGGCCTGGGAGCTGATGTTCGAGCGCATGGGCATCGGCAAGGCCGGCGCGCATGCAGGCAAGAGCGTGCTGATCCTGGGCGGGGCGGGCGGCGTGGGTTCGATCGCGATTCAACTGGCGAAGAAACTCGCGCGCCTGAAGGTGACCGCGAGCGCCTCGCGCCCGGAGTCCATCGCCTGGTGCAAGGACCTGGGCGCGGACGAGACCGTGGACCACTCGCAGCCCCTGAACGTGCCGGAGTTCGATTTCGTCCTCTGTTTCTCCGCCACCGACGCCTACTGGAACCAGTTTCCGAAGCTCGTGAAGCCCCAGGGCCGGATTGGCACCATCGTGCGCACCGCGAAGCCCGTGGACCTCTCGATCCTGCATGACAAGAGCATCGCGGTTTGCCTGGAGGGGATGTTCACGCGCTCGACCTTTCAGACGCCTGACATGGCGGCCCAGCACGCGCTGCTGGAGGAGACGGCGGGTTTGATCGAAGCCGGCGTGCTGAAGTCCACATTGACGGCGAACCTGGGCAAAATCGACGCCGCCAACCTGAAGCGCGCGCATAGAATGCTGGAAGATGGCCACGTCATCGGCAAGCTGGTGCTCGAAGGATGGTGAGTGCGTGAGATGCGCGGCATGACCACGCGAAGGACGGTGCTTGGCGCCATCGGCGCCGCGGGATGGGGCGCACTCGGTGCGCTGTTCAGGCCGACGAGCCTCTTCGCGCAAGCGAAAATTCCCACCATTGCGGTGCTTTACGCCGGCGAATCGGAGGACGACGAACCCGTGGTACGGCCCTTCTTCGAACAGTTGGCGCGCAGCGGCTGGATCGAAGGCAAGAACATCGCCTACGACCGGCACTCGGGCAAGGGCACGCGGCAGTATCTCGCCACCATGGCGAGCATCGCGGCGGGCCGCGCGCCGAACTTGATCTACGCCACCACCGCGAGCCTCGCCGCCGCGGTGCTCAAGGAAGCCGCCGCGCTGCCGATGGTGTTCACCACCACGATCGACCCGGTGGGCGCCGGGCTGGTGAATTCGCTCGCCAAGCCCGGGCGCAATGCCACCGGCGTGCTGCAGGTGACGGGCGACGCGGCACCGAGGCGTTTTGAGTTGGTGCGCCAGGCGCTGCCGCAGCTCAAGCGCATGGGATCGATCTACGATCGCGGTGCCCGGGAATACCAGAGCCGCAAGGCGGCGCACGAAAAAGCCGCGAGTATCGTCGGCATCGAGCTGGTAACGGCGGAATTCACGAATTTCGAGGCGATCGCGCGCATCCTCGCGAATTTCAAGCGTGCCGGCCTCACCGCGGCCGAAGTCACGCCGTCCTTCGCTCTCATCGGGCGGCGGCGTGAGGTGGCGAACCTCGCCGCCCTGAACGGCGTCGCGCTGGTGGCGCACCGCTACGAGTGGGCCGAGGCGGGCGCGCTGCTCACGTACGGCGTGGACGTGGCCGAGTCACACCGGCGCGCGGCGCGCATCGCCGACCGGATACTGAAGGGCGCGAAAGCTTCCGACATCCCCGTAGAGCGGGTGCAGAAGTTCGAGCTGGTGGTCAACAACCGCGCCGCGAGCACGCTCGGGCTGCAGATCCCGAAACCGGTGCTGCAGCGCGCCGACCGCGTCATTGCCTGAGCCGTCGCCTGACGTGATCGACCTGCTGATCCGCGGAGCGACCGTTTACGATGGACTGGGTTCATCGTTCAACGGCGATGTCGCCGTGCGGGATGGCAGAATTTCCGCGACGGGAAAGATAAGCGGCCCGGCAAAAGCAGTTGTCGAGGCCGCCGGGCTGTGCCTGATGCTAGGCATCGTCGACCTCCACACCCACTACGACGCCCAGGTTACCTGGGATCGCACGTTGTCGCCTTCGCCGGCGCTGGGCGTGACCACCGCGGTTCTGGGCAACTGCGGCTTTGGCATCGCGCCCTGTCCGGCGCCGCAGCGCGGGACGCTGTTGCGCAATCTGTCCGTGGTGGAGGGCATGGATCTAGGCGCGCTCGAGAGCGGCGTGCGCTGGGAAGCGGAATCGTTCGGCGACTATCTTGACCAGCTCCGGCGCATCGGCCCCTGCGCCAACGTCGCGGTGCTGGCGCAGCATTCGACCATCCGCAGCGCGGTGATGGGCGACGAGGCTTCGACGCGCGTAACGCCTTCCTCATTGGAACTTGAAAAAATGCAATCCATGGTGCGCGAAGCCATGGACGCAGGTGCGATCGGATTCGCCTCGTCCTTCTCGCCCAACCAATCGGGCTGGGCCGGCAAGCCGATGCCCTCCACGATTGCGACCGATGCGGAACTTCGTTCCCTCGTAAAACCTCTGGGAGAAAAAGCCAAAGGGATTTTCGTCATGGCCACGGGCCCGCGCGGCACGCCCGAATACATGGAAGCCATCGCCGCCGACACCGGCCGGCCCGCGTTCATGGTCACGGTGCTCAGCATGTACAACGACGCCGAACCGGACAAGGCGATGCAGTACTACGAGCGCTGCGCGGCGGCGCGCAAACGCGGCCACGAGGTCTACATCCACACCAGCTGCCAGCCGCTGTCGTTCGACTTCACGCTCGCCGAGCCGTACCTGCTCTATTCGCACGACGCCTTCGACCGCGTCAAGGCGGCGAAACCGGCGCAGCGCGCGGCTATTTACGGGGATACCGGTTTTCGTTCCCGTTTCCGCGAGAACCTGAAGCAACCGAAGCAGGGCATCCTGTTCTACGGCGACTGGAGCAAGATCGAGCTCAATGGACTGCCGATCAGCGCACTGGCAAGAGAAAGGGGGTCGGACCCCGTTGACTATTTCTTCGACCTGCCGCTCGACCAGCAATTGATCGCGAAGCTGTTCCAGAACAACGATGCCGGCGTCGCGCCGCTGCTCAGGCATGAGCAGGGCGTCGTCGCGCTTTCGGACGCCGGCGCGCACCTTATTTACTTCTGCGACGCGGGTTTCGGTCTGCACTTCCTGCAGCACTGGGTGCGCGAGACCGGAACCTTCACGCTTGCAGAGGGCGTGCGGCGGCTCACCAGCGATCCGGCGCGGAAATACCGCATCCCGCAACGGGGCAGGATCGAGACGGGTGCCTGGGCCGACCTTTTGCTTTTTGATCCGGCCAGGATCGGTGTTTCCGCGCTCAGGAAAAGTCCGGATCTTCCCGGCGGTGGCGCGCGGATGCTGCGCGACCCGGTCGGGGTGCACGGCGTCTGGGTGAATGGCGTGGAGGTGTACGACGGCAAGGATTATGTTTCACTCGGGCGCGGTCCCGGGCAGGTGCTGACCGACTTCAATTGAACGACGCCGGCGCCAAGGCCGATTAAGATATCGAATTGGGGAGGGGACCGACATGCCGCTGATCGCCATGAACCGGGAAATCGGGTCGCTGGGCAAGGACATGGCGCTGGGCATGAAGATCCGCCACCACGAGATCATCGACCACCTCGCCAACCGCCCGCGCGCGGCCGAATGATCGAAGCGAGGCGCGTCTCCGGCGCGCTGGGCGCCGAGATCACCGGGGTCGACCTCTCCCGGCCTCTGTCGCAGGCCGCCTTCGCGGAACTGAAGCGGCTGTGGCTCGAGCACCTGGTGGTGTTTTTCCGCGGCCAGGCGCTGACCCCCGCGCAATTCATGGCCTTCGCCGAGCAGTTCGGCGAACCGGTGGAATATCCGCTGGTGAAGGGCCTTGATGATTTCCCGAAAATCATCGAAGTGCGCAAGCTCGAGCACGAGCGCATCGCCTTCGGCGGTATCTGGCATACCGATACGGCCTACCTCGAGCGCCCGCCCATGGCCTCGATGCTGGTGGCGCGCGAAGTGCCGCCCTTCGGCGGTGACACGCTGTTCGCCAACATGTATCTTTCTTTCGATTCTCTTTCCATTGCTCTTAAGACGCTTTTGGAAAGTTTAAGAGCGGTAAATACGTCGACCAAGGCCGACGCATCGAAGACGCGAGAGGACGCGATCAAGGTTTCCGGCAAGCAGGCCAGGGATTACGTCGCCGAGCACCCCGTCGTGCGCACGCATCCCGAAACCGGGCGCAAGGCGCTCTATGTCAACTCCGGCCATACCGTGCGTTTCGCCGGCTGGACGGAGGAGGAGAGCGCGCCGCTGCTGAAGTACCTGTACGAGGTCCAGACCCGGCCCGAATTCACCTGCCGCTTCTCCTGGCAGCCGGGCTCTATCGCGCTGTGGGACAACCGCTGCGCGCAGCACAATGCGGTCAACGACTACCACGGCTACCGCCGCGTGATGCATCGCATTACATTGGCGGGAGATGTTCCGGCTTAACCTCCTCTTCCTCCACGCCGGCGGGCGGATGCTGCTTTCCGTGCTCGCCATCGCGCTGGGCGTGGCACTCGGGTTCGCCGTCCACCTCATCAACCGCGCCGCGGTGAACGAACTGGCGGCGGGCGTGCGCTCGCTCTCCGGGGAGGCCGACCTGGAGGTGCGCGGCGGACGCGCCGGATTCCCGGAAGCGCTCTACGCCGAGCTCGCGCGCCTGCCCGGCATCGCCGTGGCGAGCCCGGTGCTCGAAGCCGAAGCCGGCATCGCCGGCGGCACCTCGACCATCCGCCTCATCGGCATCGATCCGTTGCGCGCGGGCCTCATCCAGCCGGCGCTGTTTGGCGATGAACCCGGCCGGAGGCTGGAGCTGCTGCAGCCGGATGTGGTTTTTCTTTCCTCGAGTTCTCCTGAATCAAAAACCCTCCAGATAGTTTCCGGACTCGCGACAGTCGAATTAAAAGTCGCCGGCATTCTCCCGGCCCTGCGCGGCACCGCCGCGCTCACCGACATCTCCACCGCGCAATGGCGGCTGGGGCGCCTGGGCGAGTTGAGCCGCATCGACCTGCGCCTGCAGCCGGGCGTGGACCGCGAGGCGATGCGCCTGAAGATCGCCGCGCTGCTGCCCCCGGGGGTGCATGTCGCCACGCTCGATGCGGTGGAAGAGTCGGGCGCCAACCTGTCGCGCGCCTACCGCGTCAACCTGAACGCGCTGGCGCTGGTCGCGCTCCTCACCGGCGGCTTCCTCGTCTTCTCGGCGCAGGCGCTGGAGGTCGCGCGCCGGCGGCAGGAGCACGCGCTGCTGCGGGTGCTGGGCCTGGAGAGCGGCGGGG
>SBAS01000111.1 GCA_005240145.1 Nitrosomonadales bacterium
CCTCGGGCGTACCGAGCAACCGGTTGATCGGCACAGCCAAGCCGCTTAACCTATGCACCCCGCCACCCCAAAACCTTCAACTAACAACGGGACACCGCCTTGCGAAGGCAACGCTCGTTCATGACGAGAAGGCGTGCAGGGCCGTGGTCGCTAAGGTGATCAGGTATGTCGCGGCGCCCTTCGGCAGGTTCCGCCTGCCGCTCGACATCCGGGGCACCGAGCTGCAGCGGCGCGTGTGGAACGAAGTGCGCAAGATTCCGTTTGGCGCGACCTCGACCTACTCGAAGATCGCCGAGGCGATCGGTGCGCCAAAGGCGATTCGCGCCGTGGCGGGCTCGTGCTCGCGCAGCTGGTTCGCCTTCGCCGTCCCCTGCCACCGCGTGCTGCACAAGGGCGCCACAAGTTCGGATGCTCGCCGCGAAGGCCGCCAGTACGAATGGGTTGAATACGAAGCGAATTTAAAGGCGAAAAGATAGGAAGAAATAGGGGTCTGTCCCTGTTTTCTGGCAGGGTAGAATGGCGGCCTTCGCGCCGCATAGCAACACCGGAGAGATGCCCGAGTGGCCGAAGGGGGCGCCCTGCTAAGGCGTTATAGCGGCTTAAACCGTTATCGAGGGTTCGAATCCCTCTCTCTCCGCCAACAGCTAGTCCAAAGGCTTCCAAGGAATTCCGCCGAAGCCCATTTTCTCCTCTGAAAATCGGAAAAATCGTCCGCGAGCGTTCGTTATCGTTCGTTGACAGCCGATTCAATTTGGGGGCATCGTTGGGGGCATCGTGATCCGCGAAGTGGGGGCATCGGAATCGAGCCTCCTCAGAGGGGAAAACAGCTCCCGGCCGATTGGCTGGGGGCATCGCGGCTTCCAAATGTGGGGGCATCCTGAGTGCCCCCGGAAAGTGAGGACGAAATGTCGTTGACTGATGCAGGATGCAAAAACGCGAAGTGCGCCGAGGGTCGCGCGTTCCAACGGCACGCCGATAGCGGCGGGCTCTATCTCGAAATCGTGCGGACTGGCGCGAAGCTGTGGCGCTGGAAATACCGCTACGCGGGCAAGGAAAAGCGGCTGGCGCTCGGGAGCTACCCGGAAATCAGCCTAGCGCGGGCTCGCGCGGATCGGGACGCAGCGCGGGAGCGTTTGAAAGCGGGCACGGACCCGAGCGGCGCAAGGCGCGAAGCGCGGAACGCGATCATGCTCGAATCCGAGGCCGCATTTGAAAATGTCGCGCGGCGCTGGTTTGTGGATTGGAGCGCGGGCAAGGCGGAACGGCATACCGGCTACACGCTGCGGCGTCTTGAGGACGAAGTTTTCCCGCTGATCGGGGCGCGGCATGTGCGCGGCCTAGATGCGCCGGCCTTCGTGCGCATGGCGAAGGGCATCGAGGCACGCGGCGCGGCTGACGTGGCGCGGAGGGTGTTGCATTGCCGCGGACAAATCATGCGCTACGCGGTGGCGCATGGGCTCGCAACCCGCAATCCAGTGGCGGACGTGAAGCCGGGCGACATTCTCAAGGCAAGGCAGCAAGTCAATTTCGCCCGCATCGGCGTGGAGGAGCTGCCCGAGCTGATGCGCAAGATCGCGTCCTACCCGGGCAGCACGTCTACCCGGATCGCGCTGCAATTGATGGCGTTGACCTTCGTTCGCACGAATGAGCTGATCGGCGCACGCTGGCAGGAATTCGATTTGGACGCGGCGGAGTGGCGCGTTCCGGTTGAGCGCACGAAAAGCCGGAGGGAGCATTTCGTTCCTCTGTCCCGGCAGGCGGTCGAGGCCCTGCGCTGCCTGCAAGTGGCGCACGGCGGGGCGGAGCGCTGCACGGGCGCGGCGCTGCTGTTTCCGGGGCAACGGGACCGCTCGAAGCCCATGAGCAATAACACGCTGTTGCAGGCGCTTGGGCGCATGGGCTACCGGGGGCGCATGACCGGGCACGGATTCCGGGGCGTCGCGTCCACGGCGCTGAATGAGGCCGGCTACCGGCCGGACGTGATCGAAGCGCAGCTAGCGCACGTCGAAGAAAACCGGGTCCGGGCGGCCTATAACCATGCGCGGTACGTCGAGGAGCGGCGCGAGCTGATGCAGCAATGGGCCGATTACTTGGACGCGGTGCGGCAAGAGGACAACGTGATCCCGATTCGCCGGCAGGTTTTGCGGGCAGCGGCGTAGTTTGGCGCACGATTCCAAGTGCGACACTGAGGACAGGTGCGGCGGATCGCCCGAATTCCCTTTCCGGCGCTGCACTTGGGCGGCATGGCGGGACTGAGGACAAACTGAGGACAAAGTGAGGACAGATTGAGGACACATAGTCCTAGTAAGTCCGCCCTCGCATCGGCCCGGCTTGCCTCCGTCGAGGAAGTCGCCCCTTCACTGGTAGGCGCGGATCGCCGGATTCGCGCGAAAAGAATTCCTCCCGCGCCGGCCCTCGCGGGCGAAGGGGAGGGCTTTGCCGAGCATGAGCGGGCCGTGATAGATGCGGCGCTCGCGATCATACGGGCTCGCTTGCAGCGGCCGGGCGGCTTTATCACTTCGCCGGGAGCGGCCCGTAACGCGCTGTTGCTGCGCATGGCGCACCTTGAGCATGAGTGCTTCGCGGTCCTGTTCCTGAGCGCACAGCATGCGCTGATCGGATTCGAGGAAATGTTCCGGGGCACGTTGATGCAAACAAGCGTCTATCCGCGAGAGGTAGTAAAGGCCGCGCTGCGGCACAACGCGGCGGCGGTAGTCCTTGCGCACAATCATCCGTCCGGGCTCGCGGAGCCCTCTGAGGCGGACAAGCTGATAACCGCGCATCTACGCGACACGCTGGGGCTTGTGGACGTGAAGGTGCTGGATCATTTCGTGATCGCGGGGGATCGCGTCGCGAGCTTCGCGGAGCTGGGATAGCTGTAGCGACTTTGCCGCGCCTAGCCCGACGGGGCGAAAACCGGGAGCCCTTCCCCGGCTGGCGCGGCGATCCTAAAGGGGGCGCGGGAAGGGACGCGAATGGAAGATGATATTGAGAATTTTCCTCCGACGAAGCGCAGGCGGGCGCGGGTGCTTTGGTTTATCGAGCATCGCGACGATGAAGGCCGGTCTAGTTTTGATCCGTGGCCGCTAGCCGAGCTATACGCGGAGTTGCATCGCTCGCCGGACGAATCCACGCACAATCGGCTATTGCCGGGCCTCCGCAAGTTGGGCGAGGCTTGCGATGCTGCGGAGAAGGTATGGAAGGACCAAGGGGGGACGATGCTGCGAGGTCCCCGAATGTTGGTTTTTCATGCAGAGAAATGTCTCCGATTGCGCCCCGAGATTGACGATCCGAAAAGCGATGGAAGCGCGGTATTGGAAGCCATATCCACGTGCGCGGCGCATGGGCTGGTTATTCCGCCGTGGCTCGCGGTTGATTTTGTTCGCCGCTATGAACGCGCAATCTACGGGGAGTGCAAGGGGTGGAGTGATCCTAAGGCTTTCGGCGCAGCGACGCCGAAGCAATGGAATCTAGCGGGCGTTCGCGCCCGATTGCAAGATGCTCCGTGGGCCTATGAAGTTGCGGTAAAAATGCTCATGGACAAACCGAAAGCGCCTATTGATCGGGCATTCTATGAGGCAGTTGGCAAGCAAATCGGCAAGGGACACGCTCAGACTCAGACGCTTGTTAAGGATCATCTTCGGCGGGCGGATGATTTTGAAGCCCCTTTGGTTCATATCCGGGGCCGATTGCTGAATGGCGACGAGCTGGGACGGATTCAGATTGAATGGGCGGACGGCCGGTGGGATCGCCAGCGGGCCAGCGAACAAGCGAAGCGGCCGAAGCGGGCTGCGCGTCCCAAGAAAGGCTGAAGAATTTGGGATTACTTCTTGCGCCATAGGTGCTGAAATCCTCGCTGTGTTCCTCCTATGGAGTGCATGGCGACTATGGAAAACGCATCAACGTCCGGGGAATCGCTCCTGCGTTTACCGCAGGTTGAGGCTAAAACCGGGCTGAAAAAGTCCGCGATATACGCGGGCATGAAGGCCGGTACTTTCCCTGAGTGCATCAAGCTGGGGCCGCGTGCGGCGGCTTGGCCTCTGTCCGCGGTCGAGGCGTGGATTGCGGAGCGCATCCGCACGGCGAAGCCGAGGCAGCGGTGAGCGCGAGTAAGTGCCGCGTTTGTGCGGGGCCGCTCAGGGTGCTTCCCATCGGCAAGGCGGGCGCTCGCGCGGTAGCGCTGCGCTTGACTGTGCAGGCGGAAGCCGGGCGGCGATTCGGGGAATTCTCCCTCTGCCCGCGATGCAGCGGCTTTGCCGCGTCGCCCGAGCTGGCGGCGAGCGTGCAGGCGGCGCTGTTCGCGGAGCTGCAAGCGCTGCTGCGGTGAGCGGGCCGAACGCATCCGGGCCGGGCGGTCTAGACGTTTGGACTGCGCCCCTGCCGTTTGATGATCGGCCCGGCCAGTGCGCCCGCGCTGCCGATTACATGGAGGCGCGGCCGGGCTGCACGCTGCGCGAGCTGGGGGACGGCGCGGACCTTGGCAGCGCTACCAAGGTTGTGTCCGAAATGCTCCGCAGCGGCTACGGCGTGCGCAAGGTTCGCGAAAGCCTGCCGTGCGTCGAGGGGACGCGCAGGCGGCGCGGCACGCTGCGGCTTTTCCTTGAGGCACGGCCGGCGAACGTGCAGCCGGACCTGTTCCTGAGCGAATGAATCCGCTTTCCGTTGACGCGATCCGCGCGGCCCTGCGGTGCATTCCTGCGGACCTGCCGCGCGACGAATGGGCGCGGATCGCAATGGCGCTCAAGTCCGAGCTGGGGGAAGCGGGCTTCGAGCTATTCGACAATTGGAGTAAGGGCGGGGCGAAGTACGCGGCGAAGGCGACGCGCGACACATGGCGCAGCGTCAAGGCGGGCGGGGGCGTGAGCATCGGGACATTGATGCACATGGCGAAGGAACACGGCTACCGGCCGGAAGGATCGGGCGCGGCCCCGGCCCCGAGCGTGAGCCCGGAGGAGCTAAAGGCGCGGCGGCTCGCGCAGGCGGAGCGCGAGGAGCGCGAGCGCAAGGAACGCGAGGCGGCGCAGGGCAAAGCGGCGGAGGAGGCCGCGAGGCTTTGGGCGCAGGCGAGCGAGACAGGGGAAAGCGGCTACCTGTCGCGCAAGCGCGTGCGCGGGCATGGCGTGCGGTACGGGGCGGACGGCTGGTTATTGATCCCTTTGCGGGATGCGGAGGGCCGGCTGTGGAACGTGCAGCGGATCGCGCCAGCCGCGCCGAAGGCCGGCCCGGAAAAGCTGTTCCTCAAGGGCGGGCGAAAGGCAGGGCTGTGGCATTGGTGCGGCGATCCCGCGAACGCGCCCGCGCTGCTGATAGCAGAGGGCTTCGCGACGGCCGCGAGCATTCACGATGCGACCGGCCGGCCCGTGGCGGTGGCCTTCGATGCCGGGAACCTGGCCCCTGTCGCGCGAGCGTTGCGCAAGCTATACCGCTCCGCGCCGATGTTGATATGCGCGGACGATGACCGCGAAACGGAGAAACGCACGGGCCGCAATCCCGGTAAGGAAAAGGCGCAGGCGGCAGCCGATGCGGTGCGCGGGTTCGTGGCGGTCCCCGATGCGCTGCCCGAGGGCGGCAGCGACTTTAACGACATGGCGAACCATGCCGGCGTGGACGCGGTGCGCGAGCGCGTCGAGGCCGCAATTGCGGAGGCGGCAAAGGCGCGGGAGGCCGGCGAGCGGCGCGAAGCGCCCGCAGCTAGCGCGGCGGCATTGGATCGCTTCACGGTAGACGATGCTGGCGTTTGGTACACGGAACACGATAGCGACGGCCGGGCGAAGCCTCCGCTTTGGGTATGTTCGCGGCTCGAAGTGCCGGCGCTAACGCGCGACATTGACGGCCAAGGCTGGGGCTACCTGCTGGAATTCGGGAACCCGGACGGCGTAGCGAAGCAATGGGCAATGCCTGCCCGCATGTTGAGCGGCGACGGAGCGGAGTTTCGCGGCGTGCTGCTGGGGATGGGCTTGCGGATAGCGGCGAGCAATCGGGCGCGGGCGTTTCTCGCGCAGTACGTTCAGACCCGGCAGCCGGAGGAGCACGCACGCTGCACAGACCGCATTGGCTGGCACGGCGGGGCGTTCGTGCTGCCGCTTGAAACCTTGAGCGAAGGCGGCGAGCGCATCGTTTTCCAGACGGACGGCACGGGGGAAAACACGTTCCGGCAGCGCGGCACGCTCGAAACATGGCGCGAGCGCGTGGCGCGGTACTGCATCGGCAATTCCCGGCTCGCGTTCGCCGTCGCGTGCGCGTTCGCGGGGCCGTTGCTGCGGCCGGCTGGCATTGACAGCGGCGGCTTTCACTTTCGCGGCGATTCGAGCAACGGCAAGACTACGGCGCTGCGCGTGGCGGCATCCGTCTACGGCGGCCCGAGCTACATGCAGCGCTGGCGTGCGACGGACAACGCGCT
This sequence comes from Nitrosomonadales bacterium, assembly GCA_005240145.1. Classification (GTDB taxonomy): domain Bacteria; phylum Pseudomonadota; class Gammaproteobacteria; order Burkholderiales; family SG8-39; genus RBG-16-66-20. The sequence goes on from SBAS01000111.1 coordinate 6,401, forward strand.
AGAGGCGATTGCCGCTCAGCATTGCGACGTGCTGCTGATCTTGGACGAATTGGCGCAGGTTGATCCAAAGACAGCGGGCGAGTGCGCGTACATGTTGGCGAATGAAACATCAAAGGCCCGCAGCACGCGCACCGGGCAGGCGCGGCCCCGGCTGACATGGCGGCTGCTGTTCCTGAGCGCTGGGGAAACCGGGCTCGCGGCGCACATGGCGGAGGGCGGCAAACGTGCGCGGCCCGGACAGGAATTGCGGCTCGCGGACGTGCCTGCGGATGCGGGCGCGGGGCGCGGGCTATTCGAGGAGCTGCACGGGCACGATAACGGCGCGACCTTCGCGCAATCGTTGACTAAGGCGAGCGAGGCGCAGCACGGCGCGGCCGGGCAGGCGTTCCTTCGCTGGGCCGTGAGCAATGCGGACACGCTGCGCGAGCGCGTGCGCTCTGGCGTTGAGCGTCTAGCGGCACAATGGATTCCCGAGCTTTCGTCCGGGCAGGTGCAGCGCGTAGGGCGGCGGTTCGCCCTCGCGGCGATAGCGGGCGAGCTGGCGACGGAGGCGGCAATAACCGGCTGGCCCGAGGGCGAAGCGACGCGGGCGGCCCGCGCGTGCTTTACGGCGTGGCTTGAATCGCGGGGCGGGATCGGCAACGCGGAGGACTTCGCGATGCGCCGGCAATTGCAGCGATTCTTCGAGCTGCACGGCGAAGCGCGATTCACGGAATGGGGCCGCGCCGAGCGTGCGGACGATCATGCGCCGCGCACGCTGCTGCGGGCGGGATTCCGCAAGCCAATATCGGACCCGGCCGGCGACGTGATCGCGTGGGAGTTCTACGTTTTCCAAGAGACATTCCGCATTGAGATATGCGAAGGCTTCGATCCCAAGGCGGTGCTGCGCGTCCTACGCGAGCGCGGCGACTTGGAACCGGACAAGGGCCGGCCCTTCGATTGCCGCGTGCGGCTGCCGGGCTTGGGGCTCACAACGTGCTACCGCCTCAAGTCCACGGTTTTGGACGGTGATGAGTAAGCACGGCTATCAAGTGCTAGCGATGCGCCCCGCTGTAACACTTTTTGTTGCACGTCCGCCACAAAACAGACGCACAAACGGCACATTTTGCATAGTGCTATGCAATCAGGCACTTACACGGACCCGAACCGCACTACAAGGGGTGTTATGTAAAGTATGCGAGTGCATATGTAGCATAGTTGACCGGGCGAGCTGATCCACCCTACACTACGTGTAGGGCCGGGGATCAACGGCAGCCCGAACGCGAGGAGCGCAGCATGGCGGACACAAAGCGGATCACTCTTGAAATCAGCGACCGGGCGCATAAGGCGGTGCGGGTAGTCCAAGCGATCACCGACGAAACGCAGCCGGCACTGCTGGAACGGCTGATCCTTGCCGAGTATCAGCGGGTAGCGGCGCGTGGCGTCGAGGCGCTCGCGAAAGAGCCAAAGCCGAAGAAGTAGCGCAAGCGGCAGGCCGGCGCGGCGGAGCGCGGCAGCGAATCTTTTTCGCGCGAGCGGTACGCGAGGCAGCGCATTCGATCCAATGCAAGGCGGGGCCGATGCGTCCGCTGTGGACCGCAGCGGAATGAGTTGTCCTCAGTGTCCTCAGTGCGTCGCGCCGCGTCCCACTTTCCGAGTGCGACGGAAAAGCCGAACGCGGACGCGGGCTTGCGCGTGATTCGCGGCGTTGTCCTCAGTGTCCTCAGTCTGCGATGTCAATACCCGAGCGCGGGTCCTCCCCAGCGCTTTGCCGAACGGGCAGCAAGACCGCAATTCCGGGCTAGGCGCGGCGTTGCAGGGTTATGCAACGCGGCCCGGCGTTGCAACGTGCAGCGCGTGCACAGGGGGATAGGGGGTTCAATCTCTACGGCTTTCAAACCTAGACCGAGCCTCCCTCGCTGCGCGTATCTCCGCGAAACTCGATAGGGGGGGGAGGGGCATAAGCGCTAAGATATAAACTGTTGCCAGTTGTCGCTCTGATACCGCCTACGCCTGCGCGGCGGTTCACGCAGCGCAGAGGCGATGCGGTTCCAG
>SBAS01000048.1 GCA_005240145.1 Nitrosomonadales bacterium
GCCGGCGGGCACGCACCCCTGTTTCGCGCCCGCGAAAAGCCGGCCGGCGCGTTCGCAGCGCTGCCGCCGGTGCTGGTGCAGCTGCACCGCGGATTGAAAGCCGTCTTCGATCCGGCCGGGATCCTCAACCCGGGCCGCATGTCGGCAGAGTTCTAGGCCTTGGCGAGCTTTTTCTTCTGCGCTTCGACCGCGGCCGGCGCCGCGGGAGTCGGCGGCGGGACGCCCGCGGTTCCTTCCATGAACTTCGCGAGGCGCTCTTCCTCGGTCTGCTTGCGGTCATCCCACTTGCGCAAGTTGTGGCGGATCACCCAGCCGAACGCGATGGCGATGGCGACCAGCAGCAGCCAGAAGATGGTCATGATGGCGAAAGTATAGCCAGACGTGCAGACCCAGCTCGCCGCTTTCATCCGCGATACGCCCGCAGGCCGGGAGGCCGACGCCATCCTGCGCAAGTGCGTGCATTGCGGCTTCTGCAACGCCACCTGCCCGACCTACCAGCTGCTCGGCGACGAGCTCGACGGCCCGCGCGGACGTATCTACCTCGTCAAGCAGGTGCTCGAGGGCGTGGAGCCCACGGCAAAGACGCGCTTGCACCTCGATCGCTGCCTGAGCTGCCGAGCCTGCGAAACCACCTGTCCCTCGGGCGTGCAGTACGGGCGGCTCGCCGACATCGGGCGCGAGATCGTGGAGAAGAAAGTGCCACGCGGGGCGTGGGAGGGAATTAGGAGATCGGGAATGGCGGCAGTTCTGCCGAACACGGGTTTGTTCTCGTTCCTGCTGGCACTGGGCAGAGCAACGAAGTTTCTTCTCCCGGAGTTTCTGCAAAGCAAAATTCCGCCAAAGGCAGGGCCTGCGGGGGACTGGCCAGCGCCACGCCACAAACGTCGCATGCTGGTCCTCGCGGGCTGCGTGCAGCCGGCCCTCGCGCCGGCAATCAACGCGGCGGCCGCCCGGGTGCTCGAGCGCAGCGGGATATCGCTCGTCGAGGCGCCGGGCGCGGGCTGTTGCGGCGCGCTGCGCTTCCATCTGAATGCGCAGGAAGCGGGCAGGGACGACATGCGCGCGCTGATCGACGCCTGGTGGCCGATGGTCCAGGGGGGCGGGGTCGAGGCCATCGTGATGACGGCGAGCGGCTGCGGTTCGTTCGTCAAGGAATTTGCGCACCATCTGCACGAGGACCCCGCCTACCGCGAAAAGGCGGCACGCATATCGGCGCTGACGAAGGATCTGTGCGAAGTGGTGCCGCGGGACGCCGTGGCGAGAGGCAGCAGGCCCGGCCGGGTTGCCTTTCAATCGCCCTGTTCGCTGCAGCACGGGCAGCAGTTGCAGGGCAAAGTCGAGGCCCTGTTGCGCCAGGCCGGATACGAGCTCGCGCCCGTCGCCGACGGCCACCTCTGCTGCGGCTCGGCGGGCAGCTATTCGCTCCTGCAACCCGAACTCTCGGCGCAACTGCGCGAGCGCAAGCTCGCCGCGCTCGCGGCCGGCGGCGCCGCGACCATTGCCACCGCCAATATCGGCTGCCTGAGCCACCTGCAGGCAGGCGCGCGCACGCCCGTACGCCACTGGATCGAATTGCTGGACGAGTAGAATTCGCCCATGGAGACCATCGTCCGCGCCGCCTGTCCGCACGACTGTCCCGACACTTGCGCGATGCTCGTGACGGTGCAGGACGGTGTGGCGGTAAAAGTGCAGGGCGATCCCGCGCATCCGTTCACCGACGGCTCCCTGTGCACCAAGGTGGCCCATTATCCGGAGCGCACCTACTCGCCCGATCGCCTGCTGCATCCGCTCAGGCGCGTCGGCCCGAAAGGCAAGGGCGAATTCAAGCGCATCGGCTGGGACGAGGCGCTCGACGAGATCGCCGCGCGCCTGAAGCAGCTTGCCGCCGCGGATCCGGCGTCGATCATGCCGCTCAACTATGCGGGCACCATGGGCATGCTGCAGTACTCCTCGATGGACCGGCGCTTCTTCCACAAGCTCGGCGCCACGCAGCTCGAGCGCACGCTGTGCTCATCGGCGGGGAAAGCCGGCATCAAGGCGACGCTCGGCGGCAGCTACGGCATGGACCCCGAGCATTACCAGGATTCGAAGCTGATCGTGATCTGGGGCTCCAACCCGATCGCCTCCAACCTGCACTTCTGGTCGCGCGCGCAGGAAGCGAAGCGGCGCGGCGCGAGGCTGGTGGCGATCGATCCCTACCGCAGCCTGACCGCAGAGAAATGCAGCCAGCACATCGCGCTGCTGCCGGGAACCGACGGCGCGCTCGCGCTGGGCATGATGCACGTGCTCATCGCCGAGGGAATGATCGACGAGGATTACGTTTCGAAATACACCCTCGGGTACGAGGAATTGAAGCAACGCGTGAAGCAGTATTCCCCCGCGTGGGCGGCGCAGACCTGCGGCATCAGCGTCGAGGAAGTCGTCCAGCTTGCGCGCGACTACGGCAGCGTCAAGCCCGCCGCGATCCGGCTCAATTACGGCATGCAGCGCCATGCCGGCGGCGGCATCGCCGCGCGCACGATCGCCTGCCTGCCGGCGCTCGTCGGTGCCTGGCGCGATCCGGCGGGCGGCATTCTCCTCACGACCGCGGACAACTACAACTTCGACCACGCCAAACTCGAGCGCCCGGATCTCATGCCTACGCCGCGGCCGCGGGTCATCAATCATTCCAGGCTGGGCGAGGCGCTGACCGCGGCCGAACCGGCGGTGCGCGCGGTGATCGTCTACAACAACAATCCGCTGGCGGTGTGCCCCGACTCGAGCAAGGTGATCGCGGGCTTTTCGCGCGAGGACCTGTTTTGCGTCGTCATGGATTCCTTCCTTACCGACACCGCGGACTATGCCGACATCGTGCTGCCCGCGACCACGCAGCTCGAGCACACCGACATCCACAAGTCCTACGGCCACCTCTACGTGCTGGCGAACAATCCGGCCATCGCGCCGGTCGGCGAATCCTTGCCGAACGCGGAAGTCTTCCGCCGCCTCGCCGCGCGCATGGGGTTCGAGGACGAGTGCTTCCGCGACTCGGATGACGAGCTCGCGCGCCAGGCGATCGGCTCGGGCCACGCCAACCTCGCCGGCATGGACTGGGAGGCGCTCAAGCGCGACGGCTGGAAGCGGCTCGCGCTGCCGGCGAGCTTCGCGCCCTTCGCCAGGGGCGGTTTCCATACCCCGTCGCGCAAGTGCGAGTTCTACAGCGCTGCGCTCAAGGCGCAGGGTATCGATCCGCTGCCTTTCTACAATCCGCCCGCCGAGCTGCCCTCCAGCAATCCGCAGCTGGCGCGCAAGTATCCGCTCAGCTTCCTCTCGCCGCCGGTGCGCAATTTCCTCAACTCCTCGTTCGCCAACCTGCCGCGCTTCCGCGACGCCGAAGGCGAGCCGAGCCTCGAACTGCATTCGGCCGACGCCGCGCCGCGCGGCATCGCCGAGGGCGACACGGTGCGCGTGTACAACGATCGCGGCAGCTTCACCCTCAAGGCGCGCGTCAACGACAAGCCGCGCCGCGGCGTGGTGGTGGCGCCCTCGCTGTGGTGGAAGAAGTTCTCGCGCGACCGCAGTAACGCCAACGAGCTCACGTCGCAGCGCGTCGCTGATCTTGGAGGAGCGGCGACCTTCTACGACTGCCTGGTCGAGGTCCAGCGCATCGCGTAGCGCTGCGCTCCGTCCTGCGCAACGCCGACGCCGCGATGTACCGCGCCAAGGAGATCGGCCGCAACAACTACCGCTTCTACGGCAAGTAGCCAGTAGCCTTGATGTCGTCCCCGCGAAAGCGGGGACCCACGTGGATTCCCGCACTTCGATAGATTCATTCGGGGCCAGGCTTCGCGGGAATGACGGTATTTCTAGTAAAGTGCCTGACTATGAGGCATGCCCTGCGCCTGGCGCGATTCGTCGCACCCTACCGCTTGAAAATCGCCGTCGCGCTGTTCGCGCTGGTGGTCGCCGCGGGCTGCGTGCTGGCGCTCGGCCAGGGACTCAAGCACGTCGTTGACAAGGGCTTCGGCAGCGCCGACACGGAGCTGCTCAACGCCGCGCTGGTGGCGATGGTCGGGGTCGCGGCACTGCTCTCGGCGGCGACCTTTGTTCGCTTCTACCTGATGATGAGCCTGGGCGAGCGCATCGTCACGGACCTGCGGCGCACGGTGTTCGACCACATCCTTGCGCTCGAGCCGGCCTACTTCGAGGCCACGCGCACCGGCGAGGTCATTTCCCGCCTCACCAACGACACCATGCTGGTGCAGCAGGTGATCGGCTACGGCCTGTCGCTGTTCGTGCGCAATACGCTGATGATGCTGGGCGCCGCGGCGATGATGTTCGTGGTGAGCTGGAAGCTCGCCGCGTTCGTGCTGCTGGGCATCCCGGCGACGCTGGTGCCGATCCTGCTCCTCGGCCGCCGCGTGCGGCGCCTGTCGCGCGACAACCAGGACCGCGTCGCCGACGTGTCCGCCTATGTCGATGAGGCGGTGCACGAGATCCGCACGGTGCAGGCCTATGCGCATGAGGGCGGAGACCGGGCTGCGTTCGCGCGCCACGCCGAGGCTGCGTACGAATCGGGCGTCAGGCGCATCGGCCAGAAGGCCATCCTCATCGCCTCGGTCATGCTGATCGCGTTCTGCGCGGTGGGCGTGATTCTCTGGGTTGGCGGCCACGACGTCTTCGCCGGCCGCCTGTCCGCGGGCGAACTCTCGGCGTTCGTCTTCTACGCCTTCGTGGTCGCGGGCGGCGCCGGCACGATCTCCGAAGTCTGGGGCGAATTGCAGCGCGCAGCCGGCGCCACCGAGCGCCTGTTTGAGATTCTCGACACGCGCCCCGGCATCACCGCGCCCGCGCTGCCTGCGCCGCGGCCGGTGCACACCGAGGTCGCCTTCGACGCAGTCAATTTCGCCTATCCGGCGCGGCCGGGCACGCCCGCGCTGGATCGCTTTTCGCTGCGCATCTCGCAGGGCGAGCGCGTGGCGCTGGTAGGACCTTCGGGTGCGGGCAAGACCACCGTGCTTGCGCTGCTGCTGCGTTTCTACGACCCGCAAACCGGCGCCGTGCGCATCGGCGGCACCGACCTGCGCGAATTCGATCCCGCCGCCTTGCGCCGCCTGATCGCCGTGGTGCCGCAGGATCCGGTGATCTTCGCCGCGAGCGTGCTCGACAACGTGCGCTACGGACGGCCCGAGGCAAGCCGCGCGGAGGCAGAGCGCGCCTGCGAACAGGCCTTCGCGCTCGAATTCGTCCATCGCCTGCCGCAGGGCCTGGACACGCCGCTCGGCGAGCGCGGCGTGACGCTCTCGGGCGGGCAGCGCCAGCGCCTGTCCATCGCCCGCGCGCTGCTCGCCGATCGCCCCGTGCTGCTGCTCGACGAAGCCACCAGTTCGCTGGATGCGGCGAGCGAGCGCATGGTGCAGCAGGCGCTGGAAGCGCTCGAGCGCGGCCGCACCTCGCTCGTCATCGCGCACCGCCTCGCCACGGTGCAGCACGCCGATCGCATCGTGGTCATGGACCGGGGCGCCATCGTCGCCCAGGGCAGCCACGCCGAACTGATGAAGCAGGGCGGGCTGTACGCGAATCTCGCCGCGCTGCAGTTTCTCGATGCCGGGGCGAAGAAGCTCGAGCGCACCGCGTGAAGTGGCTTTTTCTCCTATTTTCCGTTGTCACGTTTCCGCTCCAGGCGGAACCCTTGAAAGTCGGTTCCAAGCGCTTCACCGAGTCCTACATCCTGGGCGAGGTCCTGATCCGCACCGCGGCCGACGGCGCCGTGCACCGGCCGGGCCTGGGCAACACCGGCATCCTCTACGCGGCGCTTAAATCCGGCGCGATCGACCTCTACCCGGAATACACCGGCACCATCGCGAAGGAAATTCTCAAGCTCGAGGGCCATCCCGGGCTCGCGGAGCTGAACCGCGCGCTCGCGCCGCTCGGGCTCGGCGTCGCCGTGCCGCTGGGCTTCCACAACGGCTACGCGCTCGCGATGCGCGCAGAGCGCGCCCAGGCGCTCGGCGTGCGCACCCTCGGCGACCTGGCGAAGCATCCCTCGCTCAAGCTCGGCCTGTCGCAGGAATTCATCGGTCGCGCCGACGGCTGGCCGGGACTCAAGGCGGCCTACGGGCTGGCACTTGTCACGCCATCCGGCCTCGATCACGGCCTCGCCTACGAGGCGATCGCGGCCGGCAGGATCGACGTCATGGACATCTACACCACCGACGCCAAGATCGAACGCTTCCAGCTGCGCGCGCTCGAAGACGAACGCAAATTCTTCCCGCGCTACGACGCGGTGCTGCTCTACCGGCTGGAGGTGCCCAAACGTTTTCCCGAGGCCTGGGCGCGCCTGCAGAAGCTGGAAAAACGCATCGACGAGCGCAGCATGATCCGCCTCAATGCGGCCGCAGAGCTGCAAGGCAAAAGCTTTGCAGAAGCCGCGGCGCTGCTGGATTCCGCAGCCGGCGCGGCAACGAAAAGCGAAAGGAAATTCCTCGCCGTGCTGTTCGGCCCGGATTTCTGGCGCCTCACCGTGGAGCACCTGGTGCTGGTCTTCGTCTCGCTTGCGGCGAGCATTGCGGCCGGGATTCCGCTGGGAATCCTGTCGCACAAGGTGAAGGCGCTTACCCAGGTAGTGCTCGGTTTCGTCGGCGTGATCCAGACCATACCGTCGCTCGCGCTGTTTGCTTTCCTCATCGCTTTGCTCGGCACCATCGGTACCGTGCCGGCGCTGATTGCGCTCTTCCTGTACGCCCTGCTGCCCATCGTGCGCAACACCCACGCCGGGCTCGAAGCCATCGGCACCGGGATGCGCCAGGCCGCGCTCGCGCTGGGACTGGGCACCGGCGAGCGGCTGCGGCGCATCGAGCTGCCGCTCGCCATGCCCGCCATCCTCGCCGGCATCAAGACCTCCGCCGTGATCAATGTCGGCACCGCGACCATCGCCGCCTTCGTCGGCGCCGGCGGCTACGGCGAGCGCATCGTCTCGGGCCTCGCGCTCAACGACAGCACGACCATGCTCGCCGGTGCAATTCCCGCCGCCGCGCTCGCGCTCATCGTGCAGGGCGCGTTCGAGCTGGGAGAACGGCGATTTGGCTGGGTGACTCGGGCAGGCGCAAGAACCTAGCGCTCGAACAGGAAAGTACATAACCTATTGCGGTACCGCTAGAGGTTATGCATACTATTGGTGTGTCTGCGCTCGTTTCATCGTCCGCATTCGCGCGCGCGCGCAAGCTCTCGGAGCAGCGCGTGCGCCAGTTGCTCGCCGCCGGCAAGGTCGCGGGCGCGATTCGCATCGGGGAGCGCTGGGCGATACCGGCCGATGCCGAGATCCGGCGCGTGCCCGGTGGCCGCCCGCCGCGCACCCGCAAGGGCGTGCTCAAGCAGGCCGCCCGCGCCTGCGGCAGCGTCCTCGCGCACGCCGGGGTGCGCGCACGGGTTGTTGGGTCCGTCGCTTATGGCGCGGTTCGAGCGGGATCGGATCTCGATCTGCTGATCCTGTCCCATGCGGGCAAGACCTGGGGGCAGGTGCGGGCGCTCGTCGATGAGGCGGCGGCGCCTTATGGCATTCCGGTCGACGTGATCTTTGCCGAAACGCTTCCGCCAACAGTTAGAAACGCGATGCTCAAGGACGCGCGTCATGCCAGCGAGCTTTAGCGATCAACTTGCGATTGTGGCGGAGTTGCTGCGCGAGGTCACGCGCATGGAGCAAGGTGAGAAGCGTCACTCCGCGAGTCCTTCTCCCGACGGTTACGAGCGCGAGCTGCGACTCGCGGGGCTCGCCCAGCGCATCGCGCAGGCGTACACGATCATCGAAGGCGTGCTCGCCTACGTCGCACGACGCATAGACCGCTCGCCGGTTACGAGCCAGAACTGGCACAAGGCACTCATCGCGAGATGTGCAATGGCGTATGAAGATCCGAAGCGACCGACCGTCATCTCGCGCGCGCTCTCGGAGGATCTGCTCGAACTGTGCGAGTTCAGACACGTGGTCCGAAACGTCTATCCGACGCGCCTCGAAGCGCCTAGGGTGCGGGAGAACCTGCGGCGTCTTGGTCGCACGAGCCGAGCATTCGATGCTGAGGTCAAGACGTTTGCGGCGGGACTTTCTCCTGCGCGCAGGTCCGGGCGCAAGCAATCGCGGCGATAGAAGGAGCGCATGCAGGGACTCGCCACCGCCAACGAATACCTGCGCTTCCTCGTTACCCTCGCCGCGGTGGGGTGCTGCTGGCCTGCATCGGCATTGTCTGTCTGGTGACGTGGATCGCATTGCGCCGCGCGCATGCCATCGCGGCAAGGCTCGGCGTCACCGGGCTCAACATCGCGACGCGCATTCTCGGGCTGCTGCTCGCCGCAATGGCGGTGCAGACGATGGCCGAAGGCCTCAAGGCGCTTTTTCCGGGCCTCGCGCACTGATTCCGCGCGCTGCCCGGTAAAATTGTGCTTCAAAGGGGCAAACAATGCCGCAGGTGATAGGCGTACCGCGCGAGACCGCGCCGGGTGAAAAGCGTGTCGCCACCGTTCCCGAGGTGGTGGCAAAGCTCGTCAAGCTCGGCTTCAAGGTTGCCGTCGAATCCGGCGCCGGCGATGCGGCGAATTTCAGCGACGAGACCTACCGCGCCGCCGGCGCGCAGGTCGTGCAAGGGGCGGCGAGGCTCTGGGCCGAGGCCGACATCGTCTTCAAGGTGCGCGCTCCGTCTGCCGAAGAAGCCGCCCTGATGCGCGAGGGCCAGAGCCTGGTCAGCTTCATCTGGCCGGCGCAGAACCCCCAACTGATGCAGCAGCTCGCGGCGCGCAAGGTTACGGTGCTGGCCATCGACTCGCTGCCGCGCATGCTGAGCCGCGCGCAGAAGATGGACGCATTGACATCGATGGCGGGCGTCACGGGCTACCGCGCCGTCATCGAGGCCGCCAATGCCTTCGGCCGCTTCTTCAACGGCCAGATCACGGCCGCGGGCAAGATTCCGCCGGCCAAGATCTTCATCGCCGGCGCCGGCGTGGCCGGCCTGGCTGCGATCGGCACTGCGGTTGGCCTGGGCGCCATCGTGCGCGCCAATGATACCCGTGCCGAAGTGGCCGACCAGGTCGTGTCGCTGGGCGGCGAATTCGTGAAGGTCGATTATGCGGAAGAAGGCGCCGGCGGCGGCGGTTACGCCAAGGTGATGAGCGAAGGCTTCCAGCAGGCCCAGCGCGAGATGTACGCCAGGCAGGCGAGGGAAGTGGACGTCATCATCACCACCGCACTCATCCCCGGCAAGCCCGCGCCCAGGCTGATCACCGCCGACATGGTGAAGAGCATGAAGCCGGGCAGCGTGATCGTCGACCTCGCCGCGGAGCAAGGCGGCAACTGCGAACTGACGGAGCCGAACCAGGTCGTGGTCAAGCATGGCGTGACGATCATTGGCTATACAGATCTGCCCAGCCGGCTGGCGAAGCAGTCTTCAACCTTGTATTCCACCAATCTCTTCCGTCTGTCCGAGGAACTGTGCAAGACCAAGGATGGGGTTATCAACGTCAACATGGACGACGACGCCATCCGCGGCCTGACGGTCATCAAGGACGGCGCCATCACCTGGCCGCCGCCTGCGCCCAAACCTCCCGCTGCGCCGCCTTCAGCCGCCAGGCCGGCCGCCGTCCAGGCGAAAGCTTCCGGCGCTCATGGCAAGAGCAGCGCGCCTGCCTCCGCGAAGGCCACGGCGATCACGTTTGCCGTCGCGGCGCTCGCATTCTGGTTCATTGGCGCCAACGCGCCTGCGGCGTTCATCGGCCACTTCACCGTGTTCGTACTGGCCTGCTTCGTCGGTTATATGGTCATCTGGAACGTCACGCCGGCGCTGCATACGCCGCTGATGAGCGTGACCAACGCGATCAGCAGCATCATCGCCATCGGCGCCCTGGTGCAGGTGGCGCCGCCCATGGTGGAGACCGCGAATCGGCCGACGGCGTGGATCGTGGGGTTGGCGCTCGTGAGCATCGCTCTGGTGGCCATCAACATGTTCGGTGGCTTCGCCGTGACCCAACGCATGCTGCAGATGTTCCGCAAATGATGCCGGCAACGCTTTCCACCGTCGCCTACGTGGGCGCCACCATCCTTTTCATCCTCAGCCTTGGCGGGCTGTCGAACCCGGAAAGTTCGCGCCGCGGCAATCTCTACGGCATGGTCGGCATGGCGATCGCCGTGCTGGCCACGGTCTTCGGCCCGAATGTCACGACGGCAGGCCTGCCATGGATCCTTGGTGCGATGGTGATCGGCGCGGCCATCGGACTCTTCGCGGCCCGCTTCGTGAAGATGACCCAGATGCCGGAGCTGGTGGCGCTGATGCACAGCCTGGTCGGTCTCGCCGCGGTGCTGATCGGCTACGCGAACTACATCGATCCGGCGGCGACAGGCCATCTGCAAGGGGCCGAGAAGACCAACCACGAGATCGAGATCTACATCGGCGTCCTGATCGGCGCCGTCACCTTCTCGGGGTCGGTGATCGCCTTCGGCAAGCTCTCGGGCAAGATCGGCGGCGCGCCCCTGCTGCTGCCCGCGCGCCACTGGCTCAACCTGACGGGCCTGCTGGCGGTGCTCTGGTTCGCGCGCGAGTTCGTGCACGCCACATCGATGCAGCAGGGCATGACGCCGCTCATCGTGATGACCGTCATCGCGCTCCTGTTCGGCATCCACATGGTGATGGCGATCGGCGGCGCCGACATGCCGGTGGTGGTGTCGATGCTGAACAGCTACTCGGGCTGGGCGGCGGCGGCCACCGGATTCTTGCTCGGCAATGACCTTCTCATCGTCACCGGCGCCCTGGTGGGCTCGAGCGGTGCGATTCTTTCCTACATCATGTGCAAGGCGATGAACCGCCACTTCGTCAGCGTGATCGCCGGCGGGTTCGGCACCGGCGGGGGCGCGCCGGCGTCCTCCGGCGGCGCGACGGCAACTGCGCCCGCCGGCGAAGTCGTCCCGATCCTTGCCGCCGAAACGGCGGAGCTGCTGCGCGAAGCAAAGAACGTGATCATCGTGCCGGGCTACGGCATGGCGGTGGCGCAGGCGCAGCACACGGTCTACGAAATCACGAAGCACCTGCGCGAAAAGGGCGTCAACGTGCGCTTCGGCATCCACCCGGTCGCAGGGCGCATGCCGGGCCACATGAATGTGCTGCTGGCCGAGGCCAGGGTGCCCTACGACATCGTCATGGAAATGGACGAGATCAACGAGGATTTCCCCGATACCGACGTCGCCATGGTGATCGGCGCCAACGACATCGTGAACCCGGCGGCCCAGGACGACCCCGCCAGCCCGATCGCCGGCATGCCGGTGCTCGAAGTCTGGAAGGCGAAGACCTCGATCGTGATGAAGCGCAGCATGGCCTCGGGCTACGCGGGCGTCGACAATCCGCTTTTCTACAAGGACAACAACCGCATGCTGTTCGGGGATGCGAAGAAGATGCTGGACGAGGTGCTTGCCGCGCTAAAGGCCTGAATCCCGCAGTGCAGTATGCAGTGGCTTGACCTTGGTCAAGTATTCCGTTTCACATCGTGAAGTTGCCTTGCGGAGCGCGCGAACGGGGAGGTATAATCATTGGGCTTTTTGACCGGGTTCACATTCCCGCGCTGGAGCAAAACTTCCTAGGAGGAGGCAAAAAATGAGCAATCAGAAAGAAAAAACCGTCGCTTCGCGCCGCAAGTTCCTGTCGGGTGCGGCAGCGGCAACGGCCGGCGCGGCAACCCTCGGCTTCCCAATGATCGCCAAGGCGCAGGCGCCTGCGCCCATCGTGATCAAGATGCAGGGTGCGTGGGGCGCGAAAGACATTTTCAACGAAATGGCGCAGGAGTACGTCACGCGCGTCAA
>SBAS01000037.1 GCA_005240145.1 Nitrosomonadales bacterium
CGCCGCTCTTGAGCGCCTCGGCGTCGACCTCGAGACGGTAGCCCACGATGCGCGCGGCCAGCGCGTCCTTCAGCGCCGCCGGCGCCACGAAGTCTTCGACGCCCTTGGGCGCCATGATGCCGCGGTTGACGTCAAAAACCACATTCGCTCCCAACTCCTTCAGCGTCGGCACGTTCGGCATCTCCGGATCGCGTTTCTCGGTGGCGATGGCGATGAACCTGAGCTGCCCGGCCTCGACCTTGCCTTTCTGCGTCATGTTCGAGTCGGTGAGGTCGATATGCCCGCCGAGGATCGCGTTCATGCGCGGCGCGAGCCCTTCATAGGACACGTACTTGAACTTGATGCCTGTCGCCTTTTCAATCATTGCCGGGAAGAAGTGGCTGGTCGAGCCCAGTGTGGCGCCCACGCTGATCTGCCCCGGACGCGCTTTGGCGTCGGCGAGCAGTTCTTTCCAGTCCTTCCACGGCGTCTTTGGACTTGCCGTGAGCACAGAAGGCGTCGAGGAGATGAGGCAGACCGGCTCGAAATCCGTGTACTGTACGTCCGCCACGCCGGTGTAGTAGGTCAGGTGGATGTACTCGTGCACCGCGAACAGGGTGTAGCCGTCGGCGGGGGAGTCCTTCACTTCCTTCGCGCCCTTGGTGCCCGAGGCGCCGCCAACGTTGGCGATAACCACCGTTTGGCCGACTTGCTTTTGCAGTAGCGGTACGAACGGACGGAAGATGTTGTCCGTGTCGCCTCCTGCGGCCCAGGGTACGACCAGCTTGATCGGACGGTCGGGGTATTGTGCGAACGCGAGCGACGAAGCGAGTGCGGCAACGCATGCTGCAACTGCGGTAAGTCCTTTCATGGTTCCACCTCCGAGGTTGTCTGCCCGCCTACTATGGCAGAATCGAACGGAAAGGGAAATCATGCGCATCGGCATCATTGGTGGCGGCGTCATCGCGCGCCTGGTCCTGGAACACTCCGGCGCGCTGGGGGACGTGCAGGTCGTCGCCATAGTGGGACGCGGCCCGCAATCGAAGGGCAAGGCGCTTGCCGGGGAATTTGGCGTGCCGTTCGTGGTCGGCCTGGAGGCGCTCGCGGCTCTGCGCCCCGAAGCCGTGGTCGAGGCCGCTTCGCATGATGCGGTGCGCGAATATGGCGAACCATTGCTGGCGCGTGGAATTTCCTTCGTCGCGCTCTCTGGTGGCGCGCTGTGCGACGACGCGCTGCGCGACCGCCTCGAGCGCGCGGCGGCGCAGAACCGTGCGCTGCTCTACGTGCCTTCGGGCGGGATCGGCGGCCTGGACGCGCTGAAAGCTGCCTGCATGGCAGGCGCGGAGGAAGTCAGCATCGCCGTGACCAAGCCGCCCGTGGCCTGGAAGGGAATACCCTACGTCGAGAAACTTGGCGTGGATCTGGATGGAATGAAGGCGGCCACGGTATTGTTCGACGGCAGCGCGCGCGAAGGCGTGCCGCATTTCCCCGCCAACGTGAACATCGCCGCGGTGCTCTCGATGGCGGGGATCGGTTTCGACCGCACGAAGCTGAAGGTGGTGGCGGATCCGGGGCTGAAGTTCAACACGCACTTCATCGTCATCCGCGGCAAGACGGGCCGCATCGACATCAAGTTCGAGTCGGTGGCGATGCCGGAAAATCCGAAAACTTCGATGCTCGCCTGTTTTTCGGCGCTCGCGGCGATCCGCGAACTGGGGCGCAGCACCCGCTACGGTAGCTAGCCCGAGCAGCGCGCCGCTAGCAGGTCGGACAGTAGACGCGCACCGCATTGAACTGCGCGGTTCCCGCCGCCCCGCCGATCGCGACCCCGGCGTGGTCCCCCACAGGCCCGATGAAAATCCCCGAGGTTCTGCCCTTTGCGGTAAAGCTCGCGCCCCCGTTGCACGCGGTCGCCGGGCCGCCGCTGGTGCACGTGCCGCTCATCTGGTCCACCAGGAAGTAGGCGCCAGCGCCGGGAGCAACGACGATGTTCCCGCTGCCGCCACTGAAGCTCCAGTTCTGGGTACCTGTGCCGACGTTGGGGAAGTTGACGAACCACCCGGGGGCCACGCTCGCGGTCCGCGCGGTGAAGTCCACGATGATGTCCGGCAAGCTCGCAGCGCTGGCCAGGGCGCCGAAATTGTTGCTCGGCGTCGTTCCCAGGCCGCCCGGGAAACTCGATTGCAGCATCAGCGTGCCGCTCTTGCCGGCGATCACGTCCGCAGGCGTCAGCGGTCCGTGCATCAGGTGCGCATGGGTCGTGGCGTTGAGCGGGATGGTCTGCCCGCTGTCGAAGATCGTGCCGCTGGCCCAGCGGCCCCAGAAAACTGTCTGCGTCGACCCGGGGAACGTCGCATTGCCGCTTTCCGCCGGCGTGAGGAGAGTTCCCGAGGGCGGTTGATTGCAGTCCGGGTTCGGTCCGATGCAGCCCGCGGGGACGCTGAACGCCTGCAATACCCCGCCCGGACCGATGGTCAGCGCCGTTTGCGAAATCAGCACGCCGCCGGCCACCAGATCGTTGCTGCTGCCGGGCGTGATCCAGCCGGCGATCAAGGCCGTATCGAGCGTCGCGCCGAGCAGCCTCGACGCGCCGGTCGCGGTGCGCTCCTCGGTAACGACGAACGCGTTGGGCGCGGGCGGGGTCGGCGTATCGTTCGGCCGGCTCTCGGAGTCGATGCCGCCTCCCTCTGGCGCCTGCTCTTGCCCTTTGCGCTCCTTGTTGCGATCCTGGCCAGGCAGCCGGTCATAGAGGAAAGCGGGCGGAGCGATCAGGCTCTGCGGCGCGGCGGCGTTGCTCGCGACATAGAAGAACTCGTTGGCGCCGAACACGCGCTCGCCGGTCTGATTGGCGACTTCTATGCGGCCGTTGGTAACGCCGCCGTAGGTGCCGTTGGCAACCGCCTGGCCGATTCCGGGGCGCGTATCGGCCTGGGCGAGCGCGGCGAACGCGAGGCTGACCCGCTGCGCGGCGCCGCAATCGTTGTCGCAATGGGCCACCACGTAATGCGTGCCGCGGATGCCGATGGTCGAAGTAGGGGTGCGTACCGCGTATTTGTTGCGGTCCTGCAGCCGTCCGATCACCCCGGTAACGGTGCGAAAGCCCCCTTTCAGCAGGCTGATCAGCGTCTTCTCGCGCCCGTCGACGCTGCCCGAGTAGAAGTAATCGTCGAGCCGCAGCACGGTGCCGGCGCGCAGCCCGACGATCGACTCGTCGGTGAGGCGAATTTGCGCGTTGCTGTCGACTCCGACGCGGATGGTGTCGCCGCTCTCGACCGGCGTGCCGGCACCGGCGCGGATTTCCGCCGCCCCGCGCACCACGACGACGTCGCCCACGGCGAGCAGGAAACGCCCGGCCTGGGCAAGGGCGATGGTCGGAAGCAGGAGCAGGAGCAGAATCATCGGGCGCATGGCGGTCCTCAGAATTCGTAGCGGGCGCGGAAGGTGACGGCGTGGCGCTTGTATTCGTAGAGCGCGATGTTGGAGTCGTTGTTCGAGTAGAGATAATCCGCGCGCAAGCTGAGGTCCTTCGCGACACGGTAGGAGGCACCGACCTCGACACCGTAGTAATTGTCGCCGCGCGTCGCGGCAAACAGCGGATCCGGGGCCTTGAAGCGGCTATGGGTGTAGGTAAGCCCCGCCGAGGCGCCCCATTTCGGCGCGGGCGTGATGGCGATACTGCCGCGCAGCGTGGCGACGTCGCGCGTCAGGTCGTTGCGCACCGGCGCGAAGTCGTTCTTCTCCTGGCCGAGCAGCGCCTGCACCTGGAACACCGGCTGTATGCGGCCGACGAAAGCGCGGCGCCAGCCGACGCCGAAGCCGTAGAAGTCGGCGTCGCGCACCGGGCTCGCCGGATACGCGAGGCGCGCGTACTGGGCGAACACCGAACCGGTATTGAACTCGTCGAACTGCCGGTGCCACTCGGCGCCGAGCGCAACCGTGTCGCGGAAGCGGCGGTTGTCGACGGACAACTGGGAAACCGACAGCGTCGCCCGGTACAGGTCCTTGTCCTTGAGGTAGGTGGCGCCGCCGTAGGCCGCCAGGCTGCGCTGGTCGAACTGGCTGTCGAACTTGTCGCTATGCAGCTTGCCCTCGAAGCTGGCGCCGCCGATCAGCGCGACCCCGGGTGCGATCGGGTGCGACACCTGGCCGCCGGCCCCGATGTGCAGGAAGCTGTTGCCGCTTTTTACGCCGCTTTGCGCGAGCTGCACGGTGCCGAGCGTGGGCACGGTGATGATCGGGCTGCCGACGCCGCTATTGACGTTGGAGTCCCAGCCGCCACCGAGCTCGGCGTAGGCGCCGGCGGTGGTCGTATAGCGCGTTTCCTGGGAGCGGATCGAGTCCATGAAGCGCTCGATCGTGGCCCGCACCGCGGGCGGTGGATTTCTTTTCGACACCGCGTCGAATTCTTCGCGCGCGCACCAGCTCGCCGAGCACGAAGTAGCCGCGCGCGAGCTCGAGGCGGGCGCGGTCGTTCGCGGGAAACTGCACGATGTAGCGTTCGAGAGCGAGCACGCCCTCGCCGGCGTTGCCGGAATCGATCGCCGCGATGCCGAAGTAGAAGTCGAAATCCGCCTTGCCGAGCTGTTCCGGGTGGCGCCTCGCGAGCGCGTAGGCCTCGGCCGAGCGGCCCTGCTCGAGCAGGGCGCGCACCTCGTCCGTGGGCGCTGCAAAGCCGGCATCGCACCACAGCATCAGCATGGCAGCCCCCGCCGCGAGGGCGAATCTCCGCATCCCGACCCCTTCCTTGCCCAGCAAACCGGGCAGGAAGGCCACGCTTACCCGCTCTTGGCGCGGGTCAGGAATACAAGCCGCTCAAAGAGGTGCACGTCCTGCTCGTTCTTGAGCAGCGCGCCGTGCAGCGGCGGGATGATGGTCTTCCTGTCCTTGGAGCGCAGCGCGTCGGGCCCGATGTCCTCGGCCAGCAGGAGCTTGAGCCAGTCGAGCAGTTCCGAGGTCGAAGGCTTCTTCTTCAGCCCCGGCACCTCGCGCACTTCGAAGAACACTTCCATCGCTTCCTTGAGCAGGGACTTCTTCAGGCCGGGGAAGTGCACGGCGACGATTTTCTCCATCGTTTCCTTGTCGGGGAAACGGATGTAGTGGAAGAAGCAGCGCCGCAGGAAGGCGTCGGGCAGTTCCTTTTCGTTGTTGGAGGTGATGAACACGATCGGCCGCTGTTTCGCCTTGATGAGCTCGCGCGTCTCGTAGACGTAGAACTCCATGCGGTCGAGTTCGCGCAGCAGGTCGTTGGGGAACTCGATGTCGGCCTTGTCGACCTCGTCGATCAGCAGCACGCAGGGCGTATCCATGGAAAACGCCTGCCACAGCATGCCCTTGACGATGTAATTGTGGATGTCGTGCACGCGCTTGTCGCCCAGCTGCGAGTCGCGCAGCCGGCTCACGGCGTCGTATTCGTAGAGGCCCTGTTGCGCCTTGGTGGTGGATTTGATGTGCCATTCCAGCAGCGGCACGCCGAGCGTCTTCGCGACCTGGACCGCGAGCATGGTCTTGCCGGTGCCGGGTTCGCCCTTGACCAGCAGGGGCCGTTGCAGCGTGATTGCCGCGTTGACCGCCAGCGTGAGGTCTTCAGTGGAGACGTAATCTGCCGAGCCGGTGAAGCGCATCGCCTATCCCTTGGCCAAAATCGCATTATAATCGCCCGGTCTTTCCGGATGCCGATGGGGAAAATGCCAATTCGCAAAGTTCTTATCGCGGCCGCCATTGCGATGGCGGCCCCCGCGTTCGCCCAGCAGGCCGCGCCGGTCGGCGACGCCAAGGAGGCGCGCAAGAAAATCGCCATGTGCGAGGGCTGCCACGGCATTGCCGGCTACCGCACGGCCTACCCCGACGTCTACCACGTGCCCAAGCTCGGCGGACAGTCGGCGGTCTACCTCGCGAGCGCGCTCAACGCCTATAAGGCGGGGCAGCGCCAGCATCCCTCCATGCGCGGCATCGCGGCGAGCCTCTCGGACAAGGACATCGCTGACCTGGCCGCGTATTACGCCGGGGCGCACAAATGAGAACGCTTCTGATCGCGGCGGCGGCCCTCGCACTGGGCGGCAACGCCTACGCCGGCGGCAATGCGGCCAACGGCAAGGCAATATCCGAGAAAGTCTGCGCTGCCTGCCACGGCGTCGATGGCGCCAAGCCGCTCGCGCCCGAGAACCCCGTCCTCGCCGGGCAGTACAGCGACTACATCGTCAAGGCCCTGTCGGACTACAAGTCGGGCAAGCGCGCCAACCCGGTGATGAAGGCCTTCGCCGATCCGCTGAAGAAGAAGGACATCGAAGACCTCGCGGCCTGGTTCTCGATCCAGAAGTCGAGCCTGCATTTCCAGCGTTGACGCGCAGGCGGGATCGAATGACGAAGGGCCTCGCAAGAGGCCCTTTTCATTTTCCGGCTAGGCGGGACTGACGCTGCCTGAATTGCTAGTTTGACAGCGAGACATATGCATTGATATGGTTGCCCATCTATGAAGACTACAGTGGTGATTTCTGACAGCCTCCTGCGCGAGGCAAAGCGGGTCGCGGCGCGAGAGCGGACGACTGTTCGGTCCCTCATCGAACAGGGGCTGCGGCACGCAGTCGGTGAGCGCAAGCGCGCAAGCCGGTTTCGCCTGCGGAAGGCTTCCTTCAAGGGCAAGGGGCTTAGCGCCGAGGCCGGCCGCCTCGGCTGGGACCGATTGCGGGACCTGGCCTACGAGGGCCGGGGGGCGTGATTGCGCTCGACACCAACGTTCTTGTCTATGCCCATCGGGAAGACTCGGAGTGGCATCGGGCGGCAGCGGCACGGGTCACCGCGCTTGCCGAAGGGCGGGGGCCGTGGGCGATTCCCTGGCCCTGCGTGCACGAGTTTCTCGCCATCGTCACTCATCCGCGTATCTTCAGCCCCCCGACGCCGCTCGTGGCAGCGCTCGAGCAGGTCGATGCGTGGCTCGATTCACCCACGCTTGTTCTGCTCGCAGAATCCGACACCCACTGGACCCGGCTCAGGCAACTGCTGCAGTCTGGCAAGACAACCGGGCCGAAGGTTCACGATGCCCGGATTGCCGCGATTTGCGCGCAGCACGGCGTGCGCGAACTCTGGTCGGCGGACCGGGACTTCAATTCGTTCCCGGATTTCCGGGTTACTAATCCGCTCGTCGGCTAGCCCAGGACTTCGTCTTGCCCCGGTAGTCGCACAGCTCCTGGATCGGGCACTCCGGGCACTTCGGCGTTCGCGCCACGCACGTGTAGCGCCCATGCAGGATCAGCCAGTGGTGCGCGTGCTGCATGAATTCCGCCGGCACGAACTTCAGCAGCTTCAGCTCCACTTCCAGCGGGTCTTTGCCGGGCGCAACGCCGGTGCGGTTCGCAACGCGGAAGATGTGCGTGTCCACGGCCATGGTGGGCTCGCCGAACGCGACGTTCAGCACGACGTTCGCCGTCTTGCGACCCACGCCGGGAAGATTCTCCAGTTGTGCGCGGGTTTGGGGCACCTCGCCGCCATGCTCTTTGAGAAGGATTTCTGACAGCGCAACGACGTTTTTTGCTTTCGTGCGATACAGGCCGATCGTACGGATGAATGCTTCCAGTTTCGTCACGCCAAGTTTCGAGATCGCTTGTGGCGTGTCGAACTCCTTGAATAACTTTCCGGTTGCCAGGTTCACGGATTTGTCCGTCGCCTGCGCCGACAGCACCACCGCGACCAGCAGCTCGAAAGGCGTGCGGAAGACGAGCTCGGTCTTCGGCTCGGGATTGGCCGCCCGGAAGCGTGCGAAAATTTGGCGCCGCTTGTGCGGGTTCATCGCTTGTTTTTGCGCCTCAGGATACTGGCGATCACGGCGCGGCGGTTGGAAGCCGTGGACTTCGGCTTGTCCCGTTCCAGTCTTGCCGTTCGAAATGCGGCGCGTCGCTTGGCCGCCAGCGCGTCCGCGCTGCGCCAGGCGGCCGGCGCCGGCACCATCTCGATGCAGTCCACGGGGCAGGGCGGCAGGCACAGCTTGCAGCCGGTGCACCAGGCAGCGATGACGGTGTGCATGAAGCCTTGCGCGCCGGCGATCGCGTCCACCGGGCAGGCGTCGATGCAGCGGGTACAGCCGATGCAGCGCGCCTCGTCAACCAGCGCGACGGCGGTTCTCTTTGGCATGAAGAATTTCGGTTACGCATTCGTGCACCAGCCCGGGACCCCGGAAGATCAGGCCGCTGTAGAGTTGCACCAGCGAAGCGCCGGCATCGAGTTTCTCCACCGCCTCTGCACCCGAGAGGATGCCGCCGACGCCGATGAGCGGGATTTCGCCTTTCAATTCCTGCGCCAGGGTCCTGAGCACCTGCGTCGAGCGCGCGCGCAAGGGCGCGCCCGACAAGCCGCCTTGTTCGTTCGCCCCGCGCAATTGCTCGACGCCCTCGCGCGACACCGTGGTGTTGGTCGCGGCCACGGCGTCGATCTGCGCCTTGCGAACCGCTGCTGCGATATCGCGAATCTGCGCAGCATCGAGGTCGGGCGCGATCTTCAGCACCAGCGCGATGTTGCGGCCATGTTTTTGACGAAGTTGTTCGCGCTTTTGCTTTACACGATTTAAAAGATTTTCAAGAAATGCCACGCTTTGGAGGTCCCGCAGCCCAACGGTGTTGGGCGAGGAGACATTCAGCGTCACGTAGTCGACGTGCGGGTAGAGCTTCTCCAGGCATTCTTCGTAGTCGTCCGCCGCGCGTTCATTTGGCGTGTCTTTGTTTTTTCCTATGTTCACGCCAACAATACACTCAGGTGAAAAGCGGGAAAGATTGGAAACAAAAGCATCAACCCCAACGCTGTTCAAGCCATACCGGTTGATGATCGCGCTTGCCTCGGGAATACGGAACAGGCGCGGGCGCGGATTGCCGGGCTGCGGCCGCGGCGTCACGCCGCCGAGTTCGAGGAAGCCGAATCCCAGGGCCGCGAGCGCGGCCACGTGCGCCGCGTCCTTGTCGAGTCCGGCGGCAAGCCCCACGGGGTTGGGAAAATCGAGCCCCATGACGCGCACGGGGCAGGCGAGCGACCGCGGCGCGAACAGGCCGGCGACACCGGAAAAACTCAACGCGAGGTTATGGGCGGTTTCGGGATCGAGCGCGAAGAGCAGGGGGCGTGCCAGCCGGTACAGCACTAAACCCTCATTCCAGGTCCGCGGGCGCGAGGCGGCGCCATTCGCCGCCGACGAAGCCTTCGATCGGCAGGAAGCGCGACTTGTAGGCCATCTTGGGGCTTTCCCTGATCCAGTAGCCCAGGTACAGGTAGGGCAGGCCGAGCATGCGGCAGGCTTCGATCTGCCAGATCACGTTATAGGTGCCGAAGCTCGCGGCTTTGCGTTCCGGGTCGAAAAACGTATAGACCGAGGACATGCCGTCGAGCAGGTAGTCCACGATCGACACCATCACCAGCTGGCCGTTGTCGCGGAATTCCACCAGGCGCGTGTCGACGCGGCTTTGCAGCAGGAAGTGCGAATACTGGTCGCGGCTGTCGTTGTCCATGCCGCCGCCGGAGTGCCGGCGCGACTGGTAGCGCAGGTAGAGCGCGTAGTGCTCGAGGCGGAATTTGAGCGGCTGCGCCTGGAAGCTCAAGTCCCGATGCTGGATCCAGGCGCGCCGCTGCGAGCGGCTGGCGCTGAAGTCCTGCACCGGGATGCGCACCGGGACGCAGGCGCGGCAGCTGTCGCAATGCGGCCGGTAGGTGAAGATGCCGCTGCGGCGGAAACCGGCCTTGACCAGTTCGCCGTAGAGCTCGGTGTTGATGAGGTGGCTCGGCGTCGCGACCTGCGAGCGCGCCATGCGCTCGGGCAGGTAGCTGCACGGGTAGGGCGCAGTGACGTAAAACTGCAGTACCGCGTGCGGGAGATCGTTAAGCCGGGACACGTATCCACTTCTCCGCTGGTTCGGGATAGTTTACCAATGCTGCGAGGCGGCGCAAAAACTGCCGCCGCGGGATCTCGCGGGCGCCCAGCGACGCCAGCAACGGCGTGCGCTGCTGGCAGTCGATCATCGGCGTGCCGCGCTCGCGCAGCGTCTCCACCAGGCCCACCAGCGCCACCTTGGAGGCGTCGGTCGCGCGCGAGAACATGGATTCGCCGAAGAAGGCGCGCCCGAGCGCGACCCCGTAGAGCCCGCCCACCAGCGTGCCCGCCTGCCAGGTCTCGAACGAGTGCGCGTGCCCGGCGCGGTGCAGGGCGATGTAGGCGGCCTGCATTTGCCTGCTGATCCAGGTTCCGGCTTCGCCTTTCCTCGGTTCCGCACAGGCCTTGATGACCCTGGCAAAGGCGGTATCGATCCTGACCTCATAGCCCTTGTTGCGCAGGTTCTTGTCGAGCGAGCGCGACACCTTGAGCTCGTCGCAGTAGAGCACCATGCGCGGGTCGGGCGACCACCACAGGATCGGCTCGCTGCCCGAATACCAGGGGAAGATGCCGCGCCGGTAGGCCGCCAGAAGGCGCTCCACCGACAGGTCCGCGCCGGCGCAAAGCAGGCCGTTGGGTTCCTTGAGCGCTGTCTCCACGGGCGGAAAGGGATCCTCCCTTTCCAGCCAGGTCAGCATCTCACCTGCTGCCTGCAGTAATTCTCGAGTTCGTGCACCACGCTGGTCGTGTCGGCCGTGGCGCGCGGCGCGCCGCCTTCGAGCGCGAGCTTCATTTCGTACTTGGCGAAGAACTGGTTGAACATCTCGCCGCCGAGCGTGCCAACCGCACTCAGTTCGTCCGTCTTCGGGTCGTGCTCGAGCAGGATCGCCGCGAGCGGTTGCGGCGCGGGGCCGGCGAGCACGCGCGCGCCCTCGGCCGGGTCGTACTGGCTGTGCTCGGCGCAGCAGTGGATGACGTTGGCGAACTTGTTGCGGGCGCTTTTCTCCCGGCGATAGCTGATGAAACTGATCTCCCTGGTCGGGTAGGCGAGCTGGTGCGCGCAGATCGCCGAGTAGGCGACGATGGAGAGGCGCGGGCCGACGCCGCCTTTCCATTCGTAGCTGCGCTGGTCGGCGGTCACGAGGCGCGCCGAAGCCTTGACCGGGCGCCCGAGGTTGAGCAGGAAGCAGGGCGTGGCGGCGAACGGGTAGTGAAAAATGAGGTTGCGTTCGGCGGGAACCGCCGCCGCCTTGAGCGGCGCGCCATTTTCGCCGACGAGCCTGGCTCGCCCGTAAAGCGTCGGCAGGGCATCGGCCGCGGCGACCGCCGGCGCGCCTGCCGCGGCGGCAGACGCGGCGCAGAACTTGACGAACTCGCGGCGTTGCATCCCTACAAATTGTAGCCCTTCTCGTTGTGCTCGACCTGATCGAGGCCCTCGGTCTCTTCGTCACCGGTGACGCGCATGCCGGCGATCGAGTCGCTCAGCTTGAGCAGCACCCAGGTGACGATGCCGGACCAGGCGCCGATCGCGAGCACGCCGGTGATCTGCACCGTCACCTGCTTGCCCATCGTCATGCCTTCGGGATAGCCCACGCCGCCGAGGCTCGCTGCGGCAAACACGCCCGTGAGCAGGGTGCCGATGACGCCGCCCACCCCGTGGACCGGGGTGACATCCAGAGAATCATCTATCTTTAGCGAGCGCTTCATCCAGGTCGTGGCGAAGAAGCAGGCCACGCCGGCGATGCCGCCGATGGCGATCGCGCCCAGCGGTCCGACAAAGCCGGAGGCCGGCGTAATGGTGCCCAGGCCTGCCACCATGCCGGTCACGATGCCCAGCACCGAGGGCTTGCCGTAGCGCAACCACTCGCACAGGAGCCAGGCCAGCGAGCCGGTCGCCGCGCCGACGTGCGTCACCAGCATCGCCATTCCTGCGGCCCCATCCGCGGCGAGCGCGCTGCCGGCGTTGAAGCCGAACCAGCCGACCCAGAGCATGCATGCGCCGGTCACAGTCATGGCGAGGTTGTGCGGCGGCATTGGCGAATCGGGAAAGCCCTTGCGCCGTCCGAGCACCAGCGCGCAAACCAGCGCCGCCATGCCGGCGTTCAGGTGCACCACCGTGCCGCCGGCGAAATCCATCAGGCCCATTTTCTGTAGCCAGCCGTCGCCCCAGACCCAATGCGCGATCGGGCAATAGACGAGCAGCAGCCAGAGCAGGCTGAACAGCAGCATGCCGGCAAAGCGCACGCGCTCGGCGTAGGCGCCGACCACCAGCGCCGGCGTGATGATGGCGAAGGTCAGCTGGAACATCGCGAACACGGTCTCGGGGATCGTTCCCTTCAACGTGGCAACGGCGATGCCGGAAAGAAAGCTCTTGTCCCAGCCGCCGTACCAGGCGTTCAGGGTGCCGCCGTCGCCGAAGGCGATGCTGTAGCCGAAGATCACCCACGCCAGCGTCACCATGCAGGTGATGGCGAAGCACTGCATCAGCACCGAAAGGACGTTTTTCGCGCGCACCAGGCCGCCGTAGAAGAGGGCCAGGCCGGGCAGGGTCATGAACAGCACCAGCACGGAGGCAGTAATCATCCATGCGGTGTTGGCGGGATCCAGTTTGGGTGGTTCTGCCGCCCAGGCGAACGGCGCATAGGCAAGCAGCACGAGAAGAGAAGCGCCGAATGGAAGCGTTTTCATCGAGAAGTTTCCCCCTGGGAAATAGCAAACACCGTTACTTTACATCCTCGGAGTGAAAAACGAAGCTGCCGCCGGCGCGGTCGGCAAACCAGTGTTTCAGGGTCAGGCCGACGGTGCGAAAGGCGATGTCCTTCCACGGCACGCGCGCTTCCTCAACCAGCGCGACCTCCAGGCTCTCGACGCCAGGCTTGAAGTCCAGGTCGAGCAGGCGCGCGCGGTAAAACACGTGGACCTGGTTCACGTGGGGCACCGAGATCATACTGAAGGGCGCGAGGAGTTCCACGCGCGCGCCGGCTTCTTCCAGCGTCTCGCGCATCGCGCCCTCGCCGGTGGATTCGTCGTTCTCCATGAAACCGGCCGGCAGCGTCCAGTAGCCGTAGCGCGGCTCGATCGCGCGCCGGCACAGGAGCACGCGATCTTCCCATTCCGGCACCGTGCCTACCACCAGCTTGGGATTCTGGTAGTGGACCATGCCGCAGGCGTCGCAAACGTCGCGCGGCCCGGAGTCACCGGGCGGCACGCGCCGTGCCAGCGGTGCGGCGCAGTTAGGGCAGAATTTCATCGTCCTCGGACATACGTAAGCTTCGGTATCCTCAGGGAAAATAGGTTTCGATGCTAAACTGATGCTGGACCATGGGCAAAGTCAAAATAAGCGAATGGCTGTGGCGCTTTCTGGCCACCATGATGTTGTTTTCCGTAGCCTGGAGCATGTGGATTTTCTACCAGCTTAACCCGAGGCCGCTGGTGATGAATGCGGCGTTCGAAGCGGCCGCGAAGGCCAAGGTCAATGTGGGGCAGAGCGTGCATGGCGTGATCTTGCCGCCGCCCGCGGCGGCCAAAGCGCCGCCGATCAACCCGGACAAACTGAAATTCTCGGAATCCCTCGGCACGCCGGTTTCTGCCGCGACGAAGTGAATCGCTACGACGAGCTGTACCGGAGCTGGCGCTGGGAGGTTCCCGCGCGCTACAACATCGCCCAGGCCTGCTGCGGCCGCTGGGCCGCGGAACCTTCGCGCATGGCGCTGCACTGGGAGGACGAATCGGGCGCAAGTGCGCGCTACACGTTCCGGGAAATACAGCAGGAAGCCAACCGGCTCTCGAATGCGCTCGTCGCGCTGGGCGTGAAGCGCGGCGAGCGCGTCGCGCTCATCCTGCCGCAGCGCCCCGAGATGGCGATCGCCTACATGGCGATCTTCCAGATGGGCGCGATCGCGCTGCCGCTATCGCACCTGTTCGGACCCGATGCGCTCGAATACCGCATGGCTTTCGCCGGCGCGAGCGTGGTGTTCGTCGAACCGACCACGATTGCGAATCTCTGGGCGGTGCGGGACAAGCTCGCCGACCTGAAGCATGTCATCGGGGTGGGCGGCGCACGGGAGACCGGCGTTCATGCCTATGAAGCATTGATTCAGAAAGCAGGAAGTGAATTCGAAAAAATAGACACCGCCGCCAATGATCCCGCTCTGATCATTTACACCAGCGGCACGACCGGTCCGCCGAAGGGCGCGCTGCAGGGGCACCGGCTGCTGATCGGCAACCTGCCCGGCTTTACCTATTCGCACGACTTCTTTCCGCAGCCCGGCGACCTGTTCTGGTCGCCGGCGGACTGGGCCTGGGCGGGCGGACTTTTCGACGCCCTGCTGCCAGCCTGGAACTACGGCATCCCGATCCTCGGCTACCGCGGGCGCTTCGAGGCCGAAAAGGCCTATTACCTGCTGGAGAAGTACGGCGTGCGCAATGCCTTCCTCTTTCCCACCGCGCTCAAGCTGATGATGAAGGCGGTGCCGGAACCGAAGTCAAAGTACAAACTGAACCTGCGCTCCATCATGAGCGCCGGCGAATCGGTCGGCGTCACGGTGATCGAATGGGCGCGCGAGCAACTCGGCGTCACCATCAACGAAATGTTCGGCCAGACCGAGATCAACTACGTCGTCGGTAACTGCCAGGCGGCTTGGCCGGTGAAACCGGGCTCCATCGGCCGGCCGTATCCGGGCCACCGGGTCGCGGTCGTCGATGAGAAGGGCGCCGAGGTTGCGCGCGGGGAGCTGGGCGAGATCGCGGTAAGGAAGGATAACGACCCCGTCTTTTTTCTCGAATACTGGAAGAACGAGCAGGCCACGCGGGAGAAATTCATCGGCGACTGGGGCTGCACCGGCGACCAGGGCCGCATGGATGAGGACGGCTACCTCTGGTACCAGGGACGCTCGGACGACGTCATCAAGGCCTCCGGCTACCGCATCGGCCCGGCGGAAATCGAATCCTGTCTCGTCAAGCATCCCGCGGTCGCCAACGCGGCGGTGATCGGCAAGCCCGACGCGACGCGCGGCCAGATCGTGAAGGCCTTCATCGTGCTGCAGCCGGGCCACGCCGCTTGCGCCGAGCTCATCGACGAAATCCAGAACCACGTGCGCGGCCGGCTCGCGCCCTACGAGTATCCGCGCGAGATCGAGTTCATCGACGCGCTGCCGATGACCACCACGGGCAAGGTGCAGAGAAAAGAGCTGCGCAAGCGCGAGGAGGCGAAGCTCGCCACCCGTGCCTGACGCGCGTTCCTGGCAAACGGGTGTCACGCGTCTCGTCCTGCTCGGCGGCGGGCACGCGCATGCGCTGGCGCTGCTGCGCTTGCGGGATTTCTTCCCGCGCCATCTCCAGGTCAAGCTCGTCACGCCGCAGCCGCTGCATACCTACTCGGGCATGGTTCCCGGCGTGGTGGCGGGTCACTACTGCCTTGCCGAAGCGCAAATAGACCTTGCGCGCCTGGCCGCTAGGGCCGGTGTGGAGCTGGTCCCCGGTTCAGTCCGCGCACTCGACGTGGACGCGAAATGCGTCTGGCTGGAGGACGGCAGCAGCATCGCCTACGACATCGCCTCGCTCAACACCGGTTCGCTGCCGCCGACGCAGGTCCCGGGCAGCGCCGAGTACGCGCTCGGCATCAAGCCGTTCGAGAAGTTCCTGCAGCAATGGGAAACGCGCGGACTCGCGGCGCGCCGCATTGCGGTGGCCGGCGCGGGAGCCGGCGGCATGGAGCTGGCCATGGCGATCCGCCACCGCGTCCCGGCCGCGAGAGTCTCCCTGTTCTCCGACCGCGCGATGTTTTCCGGCACGCTGGCGCTGCGTCTCGCTCGCGCCCTGGAGCGCTGCGGCGTCGAGCATCGGGTCGACAGTGCAGTCACCGCGCTCGAGCCCGGTCCGGTCGTGGTGACGCAGCATGGGCGCGAAGCCTGCGACCTGGTCTTGTGGACTGCCGGCGCGGTCGCGCAGCCCTGGCTGAAGAAATCGGGCCTGCAGACGGACGCGGCGGGATTCGTGCTGGTGGATGCGGCCTTGCGCAGCCATTCGCACCCGGACGTCTTCGCTGCGGGAGATAGCGCGACGCTGCGCGACGCGCGCCATCCGAAGTCCGGCGTCTATGCCGTGCGCCACGCGCCGGTCCTGGCCGCGAACCTCGTCAACCTGCTCGAGGGCAGGCAGATGACGGACTACTCGCCGCAGTCGCGGCAGCTCGCGCTGATCAGCTGCGGCGGGAAGTACGCCATCGCGAGCCGCGGCGGCTGGTCGGCCGAAGGCGCATGGGCGTGGCGCTGGAAAAACTGGCTCGACCGGCGCTGGATCGCGCGCTTCAGCCAGCGCGGCTAGCGACGAGGATCTTGCCGTCGGCCTCGAGCACGACCTCGCCCTTCTGATTCCTGGTCTCGCCGCTCATCACGACGATGCCGCCGTTGTGCTTCGGTTTGTCGAGCTTCTCCGTCACGGTCCAGCGCGTCGTGAGCGTGTCGCCGGGGCGCACTGGCGCCTTGAAACGGCAGGCGTGCTCGAGATAGGCGAGGGCGGTGCCGGCGAAAAACATCCCCACCGGCGAGGCGGCGAGCGCGCTGGTGAACGGCCCGTGCAGGATGCGGCCGCCGAACATGGATTTCTTGGCGAATTCCTCGTTCACGTGCAGCGGATTGAAGTCGCCGAACATGCCCGAGCCGAGCACCAGGTGCGTCTCGGTCACCGTCAGGCTGTCGCCGAAGCTCTCGCCTACCGCGACTTCGTCATACCACTTGCCATGAAAGACCATGATTTTCCTGTTTGCCGACCTAGTTGATCACCCGATCAGCGCGCACGAGGAGACTGCGAGGAATAGCAATGCCGAGAGTCTTCGCGGTTTTCAGATTGACGACCAACTCGAGCTTTGTGGGTTGCTCAATGGGCAGATCGCGCGGCTGGGCACCTTTGAGGATCCTGTCGACGTACACCGCGATGTGCCGGTCAGCCTCGAAAGAGTCCGGACCGTAGGCAATCAGGCCGCCATCATCGGCCCATTCGCTTGAGGAAAAGACACCGGCGACGCGATGCTTCGCTGCCATTTCCAGGAGCTGCGTGCGGTTTGCCGAGAACAAGCTGGTTGGCAGCCAGACGAAGACTTTGGTGCGTGACTTGGCGAGCGTCTCGAACGCCTCGTCGAAATGAGCCGCCGAGCGCGCCTCGACGAGGTGCAACTGCAACTGCAGTGTTTTTGCGGCCTCCCGCGCCTGCGACAGAGAGTTTGTGCTGCCCTTGCTGTCGGGGTTCCACAGGATACCCACGCGAGTGAGCCCCGGTATTGCTTCCTTTGCAATTTGCAGGCGCTTGGGAACGATTTCCTGGACGATGGTCGTGACGCCGGTCACGTTTCCGCCTGGTCGCGACAGCGACGCGGCGAGCTTTTCCGCCACCGGATCGACGCCCGCAAGCATGACGATAGGGATCGTCCGGGTGGCTTTGCTCGCCGCGACTGTCGCGGTGGTTCCGAAGGCAGCGATCACGTCGACTTTCAGGCGGACGTATTCTTCGGCGATTTCGGCGAGCCGTGCATAGCGGTCGCCCGCGGCGCGTACTTCCAGACGAATGTTGCGGCCCTCCACGTAGCCCAGCTTTTGCAGACCTTCTCGGAACCTCTCCAAGCGGCCCTCGAATTCCAAGGCAAGGACGCCGATGACCGGCATTGAACCGGCTTGCTGCGCGATTGCCCGTAGCGGTCGCCAGAGCGCTGCCGTGCCCAGAAGAAACAGAAGTTTCCGCCTCGCGACCATTGCGGCGGATTCTATTCTCTCTTGAGATTCACATCAGTGGTTGATAAAACGGCGGCTCTGGCCGAGAATCTGGCGCCCCAGACACGAATCGAACGTGCGACCTGCCCCTTAGGAGGGGGCTGCTCTATCCACTGAGCTACCGGGGCGCGAGAGGGGATTTTACCCGCATGAGGAAGTTCCTAATTTCGATTCTGTCCTGCGCGGCTGCGCTGGTGAGCGCGCCATCGTGGGCCTGGGACGACGGGATGACGCCTTTTGTGGTTTCGCCTGACGCAGTGGTCGAGCGCATGCTTTACCTCGCCCAGCCCAAAGCAGGCGAGCGGCTGGTGGATCTGGGCTCGGGCGACGGGCGCATCGTGATCGAGGCGGCGAAACGCTTCGGCGCCAGGGGCCTCGGCGTGGACATCGATCCGCGGCTGGTAAATCTCGCTCGCGATAGAGCAAAACAGGCCGGCGTCGAGTCGCTCACGAGTTTCGAAGTCCAGGACCTGTTCGAAACCGACCTGCGCGGTGTCGGCGTGGTGACGATGTACCTGCTGCCCGAAGTGAACCTGAAGCTGGTGCCGCGCCTGCTCGCGCAGCTCAAGCCCGGCGCGCGCATCGTGTCGCACGACTACGACCTCGGCGCCTGGCCGTTCGATGAAATGATCGAGCTCGCGCTGGCCGAGAAAATGGTCGGCTCGAATGGCCGCTCGCGGGTGTTCCTCTGGCTGGTGCCGGCAGATGCTCGCGGGCGCTGGGTCGCCGAGGTTCCGGAACTGGGCGGCCGCTGGCATTTCGACGTCGCGCAGGAATACCAAATTCTTGATGTGCAGGTGCGGGCGGGCGGGTCGAACATGGTGGTGCGCGGCGCGCGGCTGCGCGGCGAGGAGATCCGCCTCGTGGTCACCGGCTTGGTCGGCGGCAAGGGCTACAACACCCTGTTTGCAGGCAAGGTGACCGACGGCCGCATCCATGGCATTCTGCGCGTATCCGACGGCGAGAACTACAAACCCATTCCCTGGAAGGCGACACGACAACCATGAGCTCCGCACCCAAGCAACTGCTTTCGATCACAGACGGCATCTTCCTGACGGTAGGCATGGTGATCGGCGTCGGCATCTTCAAGGCGCCTTCGATCGTGGCCGGCAATACCGCAAGCGGCGTCGAGTTCCTCCTCGCCTGGCTGCTCGGCGGCGTGGTTTCGCTGTGCGGCGCGCTGGTCTACGCCGAACTTTCCTCGCGCCACCCCGCAACCGGCGGCGAGTACACCTTCCTTGCGCAGGGCCTGGGCAACGGCGCCGCGTTCCTTTTCGCCTGGTCGCGCATGACGGTGATCCAGACCGGCGCCATCGCCGCGGTGGCTTTCGTCTTCGGCGAATACGCGAGCGAAATCGTCCGCCTCGGCGAGCACAGCGTGGCGATTTACGCTGCGCTGTCGATCATGGCGGTCACGCTGCTCAATCTGGCTGGCACACTGCAATCGAAGACGCTGCAGAAAGTGATGGAGATCGCATTGATCGCGGGTCTGTTGCTTCTCGCGGTCGCCGGGATGGTAGTTACAAGCACGCCAAAGCCCGCGGCGACCGGTTCGGGCGGCGGTGGCGACATCCTTTTCGCCATGATGTTCGTCTTCTTCACCTTTGGCGGCTGGAACGAAGCCGCCTACCTCGCCGGCGAAGTGCGCGAACCCCGGCGCAACATGCTCAGGATCCTGGTCGGCGGCATCGTCGCCGTGACGGTGCTCTACCTGCTGGTGAACATTGGCTACCTGGTCGCGCTGGGGCAGGGCGGCATCGCGGGTTCGAAAGCCGTCGGCGCCGACGTGATGCGGCTGGTCGCGGGCGACAAGGGCGCCGTGGTGCTCGCCTTCATCGTCTGCGTGTCGGCGCTGACCACCATCAATGCCGCGGTGTTCACCGGTGCGCGCACCAACTTCGCCCTGGGGCGCGATTTCCCGCTTTTCGCGCGGCTGGGCAACTGGCGCGAAAGCGGCAGCACGCCGGCCAATGCCCTCGTCCTGCAGGGCGCGATCAGCCTGGTACTGATCGTCGCGGCGGCGATGACGGCGAAGGACGGCTTCGACGCCATGGTCGCGTACACCGCGCCGGTGTTCTGGACTTTCTTCCTGCTGACCGGCGTGACGCTGTTCATTTTCCGTTTCAAGAGCAAAGCGGAAAGCGCATTCAGGGTTCCGCTCTATCCGGTGATTCCGCTGATTTTCTGCACCATGTGCGGCTTCATGCTGTGGAAAGCGCTCGCGTACATCTTCAATCCGCAATACGGACCCAAATTCGGCAACCTGGTGCTCGCCGGGCTGCTCGTAATGCTGGCCGGTATTCCCCTTTACTGGTTCGCGCGCAAAGGCAAGTGAACCGCCGTTCCAGGTGGCTGGAGAAGTTCTAGGCGGGCCTTCGGCCTGGGTGCAGCGCTGGGCACCGCTTGTCACGCAGGGCACGGTTCTCGACCTGGCCTGCGGCGGCGGCCGCCACGCGAAGTACTTTCTCGGCCGCAACCTGGAGGTGGTGGCCGTGGACCGCGAGCCCCAGGTGATTCCCGGGGCGCGTTTCATTCAGGCTGACCTGGAAGCCGGCAGCCCTTGGCCCCTGGCGGGCGAGCAGTTCGAGGGCATCGTGGTGACGAACTATCTGTACCGGCCTTTGATGAAAATCCTGAGTGAAAGTCTTAAAGAAGGCGGTGTACTTATTTACGAAACCTTCATGCTGGGGAACGAACGCTTCGGCAAGCCGTCCAACCCTGCGTTCCTGCTGCGACCGGGCGAATTGCTCGAAGCATTCCGGGAATTGAGCATCAGGGGCTTTGAAGAGGGTGAGGTAAGCGAGCCAAAACCCGCAATGATTCAAAGACTTTGTGCCGTGCAGACGGGAAATGGATAAAATAGGCGGTTAACTGCAGTCGATGGAGTAACGCACATGATTACAGGTAGCCTGGTCGCGATCGTCACCCCGATGCTGGAGGATGGGAAGCTCGACCTTGTCCGCTTCAGGGGCCTGATCGACTGGCACATCGCCGAAGGCACCGACGGCATCGTCGTCGTGGGCACCACGGGCGAGTCGCCGACAGTGGATTTCGACGAGCACAAGGAGTTGATCCGCGTCGCGGTCGAGCACGCCAAGGGGCGCATCCCGATCATCGCCGGGACCGGTGCCAATTCGACCGCCGAGGCGATCGAACTGTCCGAGTCGGCGAAGAAAAACGGCGCCACGGCGAGCCTGTCGGTGGTGCCCTACTACAACAAGCCGACGCAGGAAGGGCTCTACCAGCATTTCCGCAGGATCGCGGAAACCGTCGACCTGCCGATGCTGCTCTATAACGTGCCGGTGCGCACCATCACCGACCTGCAGAACGACACGGTGCTACGCCTGGCGCAGGTGCCGGGCATCATCGGCATCAAGGACGCTACCGCGAACATGGAACGCGGCACCGACTTGATCAAGCGCGCGCCGCGCAATTTCGCGATTTATTCCGGCGAAGATGCAGGCGCTCTGGCGCTGATCCTGCTGGGCGGCCATGGCGTCATTTCGGTGACGGCCAACGTGGCGCCGAGGACGATGCATGAAATGTGCGCCGCTGCGCTGGTCGGCGACCTCAAGAAGGCGCGCGAGCTCAACCAGCGGCTCCTCGGCCTGCATCAGAAGCTGTTCATCGAGACCAGCCCGGCGCCGGTGAAATGGGCGATGGCGCAGATGGGCCTCATCGAGCCCGGGCTGCGGCTGCCGCTGGTGCCGCTGTCCGAGCGCTGCTACGACGCGGTGCGCGACGCGATGGCCGAAGCCGGCGTCGCACTGCCGCTGCGCATGGTGGAGAAACGGGCTTGAGCGAAACCCGCGCCGCACTGGCGCGCGCCTCGCTCGCCGTTGCGGTGGCGCTTGCGCTTGGCGCCTGCACCACAACCAGCATCGGCCTGCTCGACGGCAACAAGATCGACTACAAGTCGGCCGGGCAGCTGCCCACGCTGGAGATTCCGCCCGATCTCACCACGCCGGCGCGCGATAACCGCTACGTGGTGCCGGACACCGGCAAGAGTTCGGCGACGCTGTCGGGTTACCAGGCAGACCGCGCGCAGCAGGCCAAGACCGGCAACCTCAACAACAGCGTGCTGCCCTCGGTCGAGCGCATGCGCGTCGAGCGCGCCGGCAGCCAGCGCTGGTTGGTGGTGGCGGAGCCGCCCGAGAAGCTCTGGCCGCTGGTGCGCGATTTCTGGCAGGAGAACGGCTTCCTCATCGCGCTCAACATCCCCGAAGCGGGGGTGATGGAGACCGACTGGGCGGAGAACCGCGCCAAGATCCCGCAGGACTTCGTCCGCAGCATGCTCGGCAAGCTGATCGACCAGATCTACTCGACCGCGGAGCGCGACAAGTTCCGCACGCGCCTGGAGCGCAACGACGAGGGCGGCAGCGAGATCTACGTCAGCCACCGCGGCATGGTCGAAGTCGCCACCGCGGACAGGGAGCGCATGCGCACCATGTGGACGCCGCGCGCGCCGGATGCGGACCTCGAGGCCGAATTCCTTCGCCGCCTCATGGTTCGGCTGGGCTCGCAGGAGGAGAGGGCCAAGCAGGTCGTCGCCACCACTGCGTCGGCGCCCGCGCGTGCCGCGGTGCAGGCGGGCATCGGCGGCTTCGAGACGCTGGAAGTGTTCGAACCGTTCGATCGCGCCTGGCGCCGCATCGGCCTCGCGCTCGACCGCGTCGGCTTCACGGTCGAGGACCGCGACCGCCAGAAAGGCCAGTATTTCGTGCGCTACGCCGACACCGACGCCATGGACATGGCGAAGAAGGACGACAGCAAAGGCATTCTCTCCAAGCTGCAGTTCTGGAAGTCGAACGATCCCGCGGTCAAGGCGGAGCAGTACCGGGTGCACGTGCGCCAGTTCGCGGGCAAGTGCGTGGTGCAGATCCTGAGCAAGGAAGGCACCCAGGCCAATACCCAGACGACAAAGCGCATCGTCGCACTGTTACACGAGCAACTTCGGTGAAGTTGCGTCGCACGAACAGCTGAGGTGACCCTCCGCTTTGCTGCCCTCGGCAGCGGTTCCAAGGGCAACTGTCTCGTTGCTGAGGTCGGCAGAACGCGCGTATTGCTCGACTGCGGCCTTTCGCCGCGCGAAACGGAGAAGCGCCTTGCCCGCCTCGGCCTGGCGCCCGCGGACGTGAGCGGCATCCTGGTCACCCACGAGCACGACGATCACGCCGGCCAGGCCTATCCCTTCGCCTCGCAGCACGCCATTCCGGTCTGGCTCACCCACGGCACGCAGGTTGCGCTCGCCGAATCGGGCAAGGTGCCCGGCGATGTGCAGACACGGACCATCCAGGGGCGAGATGCATTCGCCATCGGCGAGCTGCAGGTCCAGCCCTATACGGTGCCGCACGACGCGCGCGAGCCGGTGCAGTTCGTCCTCTCCGACGGCGCGTTCCGTCTCGGTGTGCTCACCGACATCGGCGCTTCCACCCCCCACGTCGAAGCCACGCTCTCGGGCTGCGACGCCCTGGTGCTGGAGTGCAACCATGACTACGACATGCTATGGGCCGGCGACTACCCGAAGTGGCTGAAGGAACGCATCTCCGGGCCGTTCGGCCACCTGTCGAACGCAGCCGCGGAAAAACTGCTCGCGGCGCTCGACCGTTCGCGCCTGAAGCACGTGTTCGCGGCGCATCTGTCACATCAGAACAACCGGCCGGAACTGGCGCGCGAGGCGCTGGCGCGGGCGATGGGCTGTGCGCCGGACTGGATCGGCCTGTCCACCCAGGAAGACGGCTTCGCCTGGCGGGAGTTGCGCTAGTTAGAGTCCGACCGTGGTGCTTGCCACGCCAGGATAGGAAGCCGTCCAGATTTCCTGGAAGCGCGAGCGCATCCCCAGCGCCTCGGTTTCGTCGTGCAGCCCCATTGCGCCGCGGAAAGACTCGGCCACGGGCCGGCGCAGATAGTGCTGCGCATCGAGCACCAGGAACGCGTCCTGCAGGTTGCGGATTTCCTCGTGCGTGCGGTTGATCTGAATGGCGTGCGTGAAGAGCTTCAGCAGTCCCAACATGCGCGGGCACATCCGCGTCAGGTACTCGGTGTCCTGCAGCACGATGTAGATCCTGCGCGTCCGGCTGCCGCGCAGGAAATGCTCGAATTGCGCGATCCGCGCGGGTGAATTGGGCCGCAGCGCCTTGAGGTCGGAATCGAACAGGCGCATTTCCCGCCCGGGCTGCTCGAGGAAGCGGTCGAGCGCGGCATTGAACTCGCTCTCGTTCTCGAAACGCTGGTACTCGGTTTTCGCTTTCTGTTCGCTCACGGCTTCGCTTCCAGCAGCAGGAACCCTGCCTGATGCCATTGCCAGATTAAGCGCTCGAGTCCCGCGCCGGCAAGCCTCCGTCCCGACGCCTGCCGGCGGTCGGCCAGCGCTGTGAGCGCCCGGCGCCGGGCGGGGCGCTGTGGCGGCAGAACTTCACCGTTGATGAAGATGCGCCCGGCGAGGTGGTGCATCTGCGTTTTGGCATGCAACTTTATTAATTTATTTTTTATAGAATGAAAGGCAATCCGCTTGCGCGGTGAAAAAACGACATGCGGCTTGGGCGTGCTGAGGTAGCGGCCAAGAAATTCCGCTACGTCGCCCCGGCCCCAGCGGATGCGTGCGAGCTCGCGCTCGGCAAAGTCGAGCATGTCGCGGCCGATCTGCGCCGGCCGTGCCGCGGGGCGCAGGCCCGGATCCCGGTACCCGGCGTCGGGCAGGCCGCGCTCGTGCAAGTGGTCGAGAAAGGCGGCGGCGAGCTCGCCGCCACGCGGTGCGCGAAAACCCACCGAGCAGGTGAAGCAGGCGTCGAGCGCGACGCCGTCGTGGCCCCAGCCCGGCGGCAGGTAGAGCATGTCGCCCGCTTCGAGCAGCACTTCGGTGTCGGCACGGAAACCGGCGATCAGCTTGAGCGGCGCCCCCGGTACCAGTTTGAAGCTGCTCGGCTTGGCGAGGCGCCAGAGCCTGCGGCCTTCTCCCTGGACGAGAAACACATCGTAGGAATCGAAGTGCGGCCCGACGCCGCCGCCGGGCGCGGCATAGCTCACCATCACGTCGTCGAGGCGCGCCTGCGGCACGAACGCGAACCGGCGCAGCAGCCGCTCGGCCCCGGCGTTGTGGTGATTGACGCCGTTGACGAGCAGCGTCCAGTCCTTCGTGCCTGCACGCGTTAGCTGCTCACGCGCCAGCGGGCCGTGCGTCACGTGCCAGCGCCGGTGAACTTTCTGTACCAGTCTGGATTCCACATCGCCGCGCGCGGCAAGCGCAAACAGGGCGCTCTTTGCGATCGCGCCCTTGAATCCGGGCAGCGCACCGCTCACAAGGAGCGGCCGCTTTTGCCAATGGCGGCGCAAGAAAACCCGCGCTGACATGCCCCCCGGCAACGCTTTCACCATGCCGCGATTATATCGGCGCGTTTTCGCCTATCATTGGCATAGAGGGCGCATCGAGGGGGAACGGCAATGGTGATGGATGTCCTGTCGTACGGCATCGGCACGCTGGTCGGCTTCGCGGCGATCATCGCGCTGGTTTTCGTTTTCATTTCGGACATCACGCAGAAGAAGCACGGCGTGCTGCGCAACTACCCGGTCGTCGGCCGGCTGCGCTATTTCTTCGAGGAACTGGGCGAATACTTCCGCCAGTACTTCTTCGCCGGCGACCGCGACGAGATGCCCTTCAACCGCTCTACACGCGGCTGGGTGTACCGCCTGGCGAAGAACGAGGGCGGCGTCATTGGCTTTGGCTCGACCTACAACCTGCACCAGTCGGGCGCGCTGATCTTCGTCAACCATCCGTTCCCGGTGCTGGAGGAAGAACGCCTGCCGACACCCTCTCTCACGCTGGGCGAGGGCTATGCGAAGACGCCGTTCGAAGCGCGCTCCATCGTCAACATCAGCGGCATGAGCTTCGGCGCCATCTCGTCGCCCGCGGTGCGAGCGCTTTCGCGCGGCGCCGCCGTGGCTGGCTGCTGGATGGATACCGGCGAAGGCGGACTGTCCCCCTACCACCTGGAAGGCGGTGGCGACATCATCATGCAGATCGGCACGGCCAAGTACGGCATGCGCAATGCGCAGGGCAACCTCAACCCGGACCGCCTGATCGAACTCTCCAAGGTGGTGAAGGCGTTCGAGATCAAGCTCTCGCAAGGCGCCAAGCCCGGCAAGGGCGGCGTGCTGCCGGCGAAGAAAGTCACCGCCGAGATCGCGCAGATCCGCGGCATCCCGGAAGGGCGCGATTCGATCAGCCCGAACCGGCACCGCGACATTTCCAACATGAACGACCTGCTGGACAAGATCGCGTACATCCGCGACCTGACCGGGCGGCCCGTAGGGGTCAAGACCGCGATCGGCGGGTGGCGCTTCATGAACGAACTGGCCGAGGCGGTGCAACGCCGAGGCCTGGAGTTCGCGCCGGATTTCCTCGCCATCGACGGCGGCGAAGGCGGTTCGGGCGCCGCGCCCCAGGCGCTGGCCGACCATATGGGCCTGTCGATCGACGAAGCGCTGCCGCGGGTGGTGGATTCGCTCATCGAATCGGGCCTGCGCCAGCGCATTCGGGTCATCGCCGCGGGCAAGATCGTCACTTCCGCCCGCGCCGCCTGGGCGCTCGCTGCCGGCGCCGACTTCATCAACACCGCGCGCGGCTTCATGTTCTCGCTCGGCTGCATCCAGGCGCTGCGCTGCCACCAGAACACCTGCCCGACCGGCGTCACCACGCACAACAAGCGCCTGCAGCGCGCCCTGGTGGTCGAGGAGAAATACCTGCGCGTCGCCAACTACTGCAACGGCATCAACCGCGAGATCGACATGATCGCCCACTCCTGCGGCGTGCGGCATGCGCGCGAGCTCAGGCGCGAGCACGTGCGCATCGTGCAGGCCAACCAGCAGTCGATCGCCTTCAACATGCTCTATCCGTACCCCGAGCTCAAGGCGAAGATCCGCGCGGCCTGAAGCTGCCCGCGAGCGATGAGTTTCCAATACGTCGGCGTCGAAGACGTGATCAAACGCGGCGGGCTGCGCATGGTGGTTGTCGGCGGGGTGCCGAGCCCCTGGGGTGAGGCCGCCAAGGGGATCCTGCATATCAAGGGCATCGAATGGGTCGCGGTGCGCCTCGTCTACTTTAGACAGCGCTAGGCCGACGGCGGCAGCACGCTGCCTTTTGCCAGCACGTGATGCTCGATGGTGTGCATCACGACATCCGCGCCGACCTTGAGCGCGCCGAAGAGCGCGAAAGCTCCGGCGCCGCCGAAAAACAGCCCGCCGATCACGATGGTGAGGTGCATGGGAAAGATGCGCGCGTAAGGAAGGAACATGAGCGTGCCAAGGTTTGGCTTGCCGGCGGCGTCGCGGCGGATATTCTGCAGCATCGAATAGCCGTGGTTTGCCGCGAACACCAGCGCGCAGGGCAGGTAGCCCGCGGCCGAGCCGCCGGGTGCCGCATCCTTCACATCGACGGTGACGAACATCAGGTAGACGAAATGGAAGAAGCCGTAGTGCAGCACGAAGAACCCGGCGACCTTCACCTTGCTGCCCGGGTCCTCGGAGACCGGCTGGTTGTTCATCATCAGGCCCTCGGTGGAAAAGCGCTCGAGGTTGAGGATACGGATGGCGGAGGTGATGCCGATGATCACGCTCTGGATCCAGTACACCAGCATCAGCTCGCGCAGGCTCATGCTCGTCAGCCAGGCGATCAGCAGTGCCAGCACATTCGCGGCGATCAGGACGTAGACCGAGCGATCGGCCTTCGCCTCGGCGGCCATCTCGCGCCCGCCGGTGACGAGACGCGATGCCAGTTGCGCTGAGGCGGGCCGGTACTTGGCGTAGGCGATCTGGCACTTCGGGCACTGCCACTCCGGGTTCGTGTCGGTGGCCTTGCGCACGTAGCCGCACTTGGGGCAGGGCTTGCCCTGCAGGTATGGCGCGTCGCTCAGTTCCCCGCCAGCCATTGGTTCCAGACGCGCCGCGCCGGATCGATCAGCTCGC
This sequence comes from Nitrosomonadales bacterium, assembly GCA_005240145.1. Taxonomy (GTDB): domain Bacteria; phylum Pseudomonadota; class Gammaproteobacteria; order Burkholderiales; family SG8-39; genus RBG-16-66-20. The sequence continues at coordinate 27,544 of SBAS01000037.1, forward strand.
TAGCGTTGAGTCCCACCGGTCCGGCGCCGGCGACCACGCATGCGTCGGCAGCGCAGCCGTGCAGGTGGGTGCCGAGGACCAGCGCGGTTTCGCCGCTGTACTTCTGCGCGAGCAAGGCGCCGAGGATTCCGGCCAGCACGTCGCCCATGCCCGCGGAAGCCATGCCGGGATTGCCCGAAGTGTTGATGAACCAGTGGCCGTCGCGCGCCACGATGACGCTGCCATTGCCTTTGAGAACCACATGCGCATTCAGGTTCTGGGACAGGTTCCGCGCCGCCTTGAGGCGATCGGCCTGGACGTCCGGGGTTTTCGACGCCAGCAGCCGGGCGGCCTCCGCCGGATGCGGCGTCAGGAGCGTGTCCGCTTTGCGCCGCGCACAGGCCTTGCGCAGGTCTTCGTTCTCCGCAATCAGGTTGAGCGCATCTGCATCCAGCACGCAGGGCAGCTCGCTCGCGAGCACCGCGCCAAGCAGCGTTTCCGCGCGCTCTCCCTGGCCCAGCCCGGGGCCGATCACGATGGCGTCGAGGTCGAGGCCGAGCACGTCGTCGGGATGTCGCAGCATCAGCTCGGGCGCGCCCGGATCGAGCGCATGTTCCTCGAGCAAGCCGCCGTAGACGCGGCCGGCGCCCAGTTTCAGCGCCGCGCGGCCCGCGAGCAGCGCCGCACCCGCCATGCCCGCGGCGCCGCCGATGACGGCGAGAGAGCCGGCCATGCCTTTATGGAAATTCCGCGGGCGGGGTTTCAGGATATTCGCAAATAAGGCCGGCTCGGCGATCCAGCCGCCTGACTTGAGAACGTTTTCAAGCGAAAGATCGGCCACCGTGACCTGACCGCAACAGTCAGGTCCATCCAGTGTCAACAGACCGGGCTTGAGGCCGATGAAGGTGATGGTATGGGTCGCGCGCACCGCGCTACCGCGGATCTGCCCCGTGTCCGCATTCAGGCCGCTCGGAATATCCAGCGCCAGAACCGGGCAGGTTTGCGCATTGGCATAGGCGACGAGCTTCGCGTATTCGCCTTCGATGGGGCGGGTGAGTCCGATGCCAAACAGGCCGTCGACGACCAGGTTCCAGCGGATGTTTGCCGGAATTTCTCCGGTTTTGGTTGCGAGAGAAACCCTGAAAAATCTTTCCTGTAAAAGCCGGGCAACGATTTTCGCATCGCCGCCGTTGTTGCCGGGACCGGCAAGCACGAGGACTTCCTTGCCCGTGTCAGGTAGCAGCGTGGCGGCTAGCTGCGCCGCCGCCACGGCGGCGCGCTCCATCAAGGGTGGCGCGGCGCTTGCCGCAGCCTTCTCGATGCGGCGAATGTTCTCGGCGAGGTAGATGGGTTGCGACATGTCAGCGCAGAAAATCGTATTTGCCGCCTCTTTCCAGTGCGCGCCGGTAGGCGGGGCGCGCATGGATCGTCTTCAGGAACGCCCAGAGCCTGGGCCGGGTCTCGTTCAGGCCGGCTCGCACCGATGCCGCTTCCAGGGGAAAGCTCATCTGAACGTCCGCGGCGGTGAACTCGGCGCCCGCAAACCACGCGCTCCTGCCCAACTCGGCTTCGAGGAAATCCAGGATGCGCTCGATATTCGGCAGCACGATCCAGTTCTTGGCTTTCTGCGCGATGCTGCGCGCGATCGGACGGACGAAAAACGGCATCGGCGCGCTCTCGATGCGGTCGAACACGAGCTTGAGCAGGAGCGGCGACATCGCTGAACCCTCGGCGAAGTGCAGCCAATAGGTATAGCGAAGACGTTCCGGAGTATCTGCTTTCGGAATGAGAGTCCCATTGCCGTAGCGGGAGGCAAGGTAGTCAATGATCGCTCCCGATTCCGCGATGGTGAGGGCGCCATCGGTGATCACGGGCGATTTTCCCAGCGGATGCACCGCGCGCAGCTCCGGCGGTGCGAGCATGGTCTTGGCGTCGCGCTGGTAGCGCTTGATCTCGTAGGGCAGCCGCAGTTCCTCCAGCAGCCAGAGGATGCGCTGTGAGCGGGAATTATTGAGGTGGTGGACGAGGATCACGGGTCTGATCCTATTTCGGCTTGCTCAAGAGGGCATCGGGCAGCCAGGTGGCGATCTGCGGGAAGATGGTGATCAGCGCGATGCACAGCACCATCATGAAAAAGAACGGGACCGAGGCATAGGCGACGTAATTGCTGTCCCGCCCGCTCATGGTCTGCAGCACGAACAGGTTAAAGCCCAGTGGCGGCGTCACCTCGGCGATCTCGACCAGCAGCACGATGAAGATGCCGAACCACACGAGGTCGATGCCCGCCTTTTCGATCATCGGGATCACGATCGATGTGGTCAGCACGATCATCGAAACGCCGTCGAGCGCGGTGCCGAGCAGCAGGTAGATGCCGGCGAGTATCGCGATCAGGGTGTACTTGCTGGGTTCCATGGAGGCGACCCACGCGGCGAGCGCTTTCGGGATGCCCGTGAACGCCATGCAGGACGACAGGAACGCCGCGCCGGCCAGGATGAACATGATCATGCACGACAGGCGCGTCGCGCCCATGAGGCTCTGCCAGAAAGTGTCGCGGCTCAGGCCGCCCGACCACCAGGCGATCGCGAGCGAGCCAAGCACGCCGAAGGCGGCTGACTCCGTAGCGGTGGCCCAGCCCATCACCATGACCCAGACGATGAACACGATCAACAGCACGCAGGGAATGAGGTGGCGGCTTTTGTAGATTTTTTCCCCGAATGACATGCGGATGGTTTCCTTCGGCGTCTTGCCGGGATTGAGCAGGGCCCAGACGATGATGTAGCCCGAGAACAGCGCCATGAGGAGAAAACCGGGCAGGAAGCCGGCGAGGAACACCTTGAGTATCGATACCTCGGCGGCGACCGCATACACCACCATGATGATCGAGGGCGGCAGCAGGATTCCCAGGGTTCCCGCGCCGCAAAGGGAGCCGAGCGCGGTTTTCTCGTCGTAGCCGCGCTTCACCAGCTCCGGCAGCGCCACCTTGGCGATGGTGGCGCAGGTCGCCGCCGAGGAACCGGACACGGTGCCGAAGATGCCGCAGGCAAGTACATTGACGTGCATCAGGCGCCCGGGCAGCCAGGTGAGCCAGGGCGCAAGGCCCTCGAACATTTCCTCCGAGAGCTTGGTGCGGTACAGGATCTCGCCCATCCAGATGAAGAGCGGCAGCGCGGCGAGAGTCCAGGAAGCGCTCGAGCCCCAGAAAGACTGGAACAGGTTTACCTCGGGCGGCGTGCTGGTGAAGAATTGCAGTCCGAACCAGGCCACCGCGGCGAGGGATATCGCTATCCAGACGCCGCCGGCGAGCAATACCAGCAACAATACGAGCAGGATCAACGCGACGGTAAGCGTGCTCACGTCGTCAGGCCATTTCCGAATAATCCCCGCGTGCGCGGCGGTCTTCTTCAGCAACCTGGTACGCGGGTTTCTGCCTTCCTACTACAAGTACCAGTTCATCAAGAACGGCGATAAAAAAAATCAGCACGCCTACGGCGAAACACAGTTGTGGAATCCAGATGGGGATCTTCACCAGACCCTGGGCGACTTCCTTGAACTTCCAGCTTTCGTAAACGAACTTGGTCACCGCCACCGCCATGTAACCGACGAACAGCGCGGTCAGCGTCAGGGCCGCGATCTCGGCGATGCGGCGCGGTCCCGGCCCGAGCCGGTCAATGAACAGGCCTACGCGCACCAGTTCGCCGTGGCGGAAGGTGTGGCCGAGCGCGAGGAACGCCGCCGCGGCGCACAGCCAGCAGGTGATGTCATCGGCGGCGCGAATCAGCAGACCGAACTCGCGGCCCACCGCCTGCGCCAGCATCAGCAGGCAGATGCTGGCGAGGCAGAGTCCGGCGAGCGCACCGCTGGCCGCGTAGAGGCGGTCGAGGAACTGCCTCACACGCCGCTCGCGGCGTCCTGACGGTTACTTTCCGCGGTACGCTTTTACGATCGCTTCGCCATCGGCGCCAGCCGCCTTCAGCCACTCAGCGCCGATGGTGTCGCCGATTTTGCCCAGGACGGTCATCAGAGCCGCATCGGGCGTGTGCACCGTCATGCCATTGTCGGCGAGAAGCTTTTCGGCGCTCTGGGTGCGCTGGCGCGCCATCTCCCAGCCGCGTTTCTCCGCGGCGGCGGCCGTATCGGTGAGGATCTTCTTCTGCGCGCCACTCAATCCCTGATAGGACCGGTTGTTCACCACCACCACGTTCTTCGGGTGCATGGCATTGGTGGCGTAGTAGTTCTTCACGAACTCCCAGGCTTTGGTGGTCGACCCGGTCGCCGCTGAGGTGATCATCGCGCTGATGGTGCCGGTGGCGAACGCCTGCGGCACCTCGGGCACCTGGATTACGGTGGGGCTGGCGCCGAGCAGCTCGGCAAACCGTGCCGTATATGCGCTGTAGGTACGGAATTTGATGCCTTTGAAGTCATCCGCGCTCTTGATCAGATTCCTGGTGTAAAGCCCCTGGCCTGGCCAGGCGACCGAGTAGAGCAGCACCAGGCCCCGTCCTTCGAGCTTTTTCTGCAGTACGGATCTCTGCGCCTGATACAGCTTCCAGGCGTTGTCGAAGCCGGCGGCCAGGAAAGGTACGTTGTCGGCGTTGAATACGGCCTCCTCGTTGCCGAACTGGCCGAGCAGGAACTCGGCGATCGGCACCTGGCCGGTGGACACCGCGCGCAACATGTCCGGGTGCTTGATCAGCGAAGCGTTCGAGTGGACGTTGATGTCGATCTGGCCGCCGGAGGCCTTTTTCACGTCTTCCGCGAACTGGCGCACATTGATGGTGTGGTATTCGCCGTCGGAGTAGGGCGTCGGCATGTCCCACTTGGTTTGCGCCTGGACGCTTGGGATAGCGAAATGCGCGGCGAGTATTCCGGCGGCAACGGCGATAGAGCGAAGCATTGTTCCTCCTTGGGGCGGTCTTTGCTGGGGGAACCGGATTCTACTGGAAAGCCGGATCGCTCAGGGCTTCGACGATCCCGTACACGGGTAGGCCAATGTCGCCCGGAATGCGCGGGAAGCGCGTATCGAGCATGAGGACCCCCAGCTTCATGCCGCATTCTAGGGGCAGTGGGGGCAGTGTTTTCTGGCACGATGGAAGCGATGAAAGTCCTCGTCATGGGCGCCGGCCTCGCCGGCGTCACCACCGCCTGGTTCCTCGCGCGGGACGGCCACGAGGTCGTCGTCCTCGAACGCGAGCCCGCCGTTGCCGCGGCGTCGAGCTTCGCCAATGGCGGCATCGTCGCCGCAAGCCGGCCTTTTCCGTGGCCGAGCCCGCAGATGCTGGGCGTTGTCCTGCGGGCGCTCGTGCGCAACGACCAGGCGGTGCGGCTGCGCTTGCAGGCCGATCCCTGGTTCTGGATCTGGAGCCTGCGCTTTCTGGCCAATTGCACCACCGGTCGCTACGAGGAGATCCTGCGCCACAAGTCGCGTCTCGTAAGTTATTCGCGCGACGTGCTGGGGCGCCTGGTGCAGGAGAGCGGCGTTGATTACCAGCGCCTGACCAATGGCGTGTTGTACCTGTACCGCGGCGCCGCCGCCCTGGACAAGGGCTGGGCACGCGCCGAACGCGCCCGGGCGCTCGGCATTGCGACAGAGCGGCTGTCGGCCGCGGCGGTTGCGCGACGCGAGCCGGGCATCGACGCACAGCGCCTGGCGGGCGCGATTTTTGCGCCGCACGACGAGGCTGGCGACTCGGCGCAGTTTTGCCGTGAACTGGCGAAGCTCTGCGCGCAGCAGGGCGTGATTTTCCGTTTCGGCACCGATATCCGTGCCCTGGAGGCAACCGGCGGCGAAATGCAGGCGGTGCTGGCGCCGGGTGAGCGCTTCGAGGCCGATGCGTTCGTCTGTGCGCTGGGGGCGATCGGTCCGGAGCTGCGCACGAAATTCGCTGCGGACCTGCCGATCTATCCGGTAAAAGGCTTTTCCGCGACCGGGCGCATCGTGCGTCCCGATCTCGCGCCGCGCCATGCCGGCATCGACGAATCCTGGGCGATGGCCTACTGCCCGCAGGGCGAGCGCATCCGCCTGACCGGCGGCGCGGAGTTCGCGGGCTACGCGCGCACCAGCTCGGCGGAGGATTTCGCGCGCCTGCACCGCGCTTTCGAGGAA
>SBAS01000112.1 GCA_005240145.1 Nitrosomonadales bacterium
ATTCGGGATTACGCAGTGGTGGAGCGAGATTGTCGCGACTTTCGGGCTGGTTTTTATCGTGCTGTCCTGCGACAGCAAGTCCGCGCCCTATGCCGTGGGGGGCTACATCGCCGCCGCCTACTGGTTCACCGCGTCAACGTCGTTCGCCAACCCCGCGGTCACTTTCGCGCGCGGCTTCACCACGACCTTCTCCGGCATCCGGCCGGAAGACGTTGCCGCATTCGTACTTGCCCAGGCCATCGGCGCGTTGCTCGGCGTCGCGGCGGATCGCTATTTCTTTGACGGCAAAAACGGCGCTCAGTAGACTCTCGGCTCCTTGAGCCGCTCCCCGCAGAAATCCAACGATCGCGCGCTCGCGTTGTTCCGCACGATGGCGCGCATTCGCGCTTTCGAGAACGCGGCTGAAGAGGCATCCAGGGGCAGCGTTTCGGCATTCGGCGCGGCGCAAGTCAAGGACGCCCGGGTGCGCGGCCCGCTGCACCTGTCCACCGGGCAGGAGGCCGTGCCGGCGGGCGTCTGCATCAATCTCGCCAGAGACGACCTGATTACGTCGACGCACCGGGGCCACGGCCACACGCTCGCCAAGGGCGCCTCGATGGAGAAGATGATGTGCGAGCTGTTCGGCCGCGCGGGCGGCACGAACGGCGGCAAGGGCGGCTCCATGCACATCGCCGACTTCTCGGTCGGCATGCTCGGCGCCAACGGCGTGGTCGCCGCCGGCATGCCGATCGCGGTGGGCGCGGCGCATGCGCTGAAGCTGCAGGCGAAGAACAATGTGGTGGCCTGCTTCTTCGGCGACGGCGCGATCAACCGCGGTCCCTTCCTCGAAAGCCTCAACTGGGCGAAAGTCCACGAGCTCGCGGCGCTCTTCGTCTGCGAGGACAACCGCTGGTCGGCGACCACCTCCACCGGGGCGATGACAGCGGGCGCCGGTCCGCTCGCGCGCGCCAGGGCGATCGGGGTCGATGGCGTGGAGGTGGATGGCAACGACGTCCTTGCCGTGGATCTTGCCGCCGCATCCTTGCTCAAGAAAATTCGCTCAGGACAAGGGCCGCAGTTTCTTCACGCTGTGACCTATCGCTTCAAGGGTCACGTCTCGGTGGATGTGGCGGCCTACCGCGATGGGGAGGAGGTCGCCAGGGCTTTGGACGACGACCCGCTGTTGAAACTAAAGATAGAAAAAAAAGACGCAAGACGAATTCAAGAGGAAGCGCAGGCGGAGGTGAACGCCGCGCTGCAAGCCGCGGCATCTGCGCCGTGGCCCGAGAAGAGCGGTGCTTACACGGATATCCAGGACGTTGGAAGCGGCAGATGGCTCGGATGAACTATGGTGCCGCCGCCTGCCTCGCGCTGGAGCGCGCGATGGCTGTGGATTCGCGCGTGGTGGTGCTGGGCGAGGACGTCGGCCGCGGCGGGGTTTTCGGGCAGTACCGCGGCCTGCAGTCGAAGTTCGGCGCCGCGCGCGTCATCGACACGCCGATCTCGGAGTCCACGATCATGGGCGCCGCGGTGGGCATGGCGCTGACGGGTCTCAAGCCGGTGGTGGAAATGCGCGTGGTGGATTTCGCGCTCTGCGCCATCGACGAGATCGTCAACCAGGCGGCCAAGGCGCGCTACATGTTCGGCGGGCAGGGGCGCGTTCCCCTCGTAGCGCGCCTGCCCATCGGCCTCTGGGCCGGATCGGCGGCGCAGCACTCGCAAAGCCTCGAAGCCTGGTTCGCGCACGTGCCCGGCCTGGTGGTGGTGACCCCGGGTACGCCGCAGGACAACCATTCGCTGCTCGCCGCGGCGATCGCCTGCGGCGATCCGGTGATCTACATGGAGCACAAGGAACTCTGGGGACTGGAAGGAGAAGTCCTGCCGGATGAGAAGACGTCCCTTGGGAAGGCAAAAGTACTTCAGGCGGGCACCGACGTCACGCTGGTGACCTGGTCGCGCACCGTGCAAACCGCGCTTGAAGCAGTAAAACAAGCGAACCACATCTCGGTCGAGCTCATCGACCTGCGCACGATCTGGCCCTGGGATCGCGACACCGTGCTGGCTTCCGCAGCGAAAACAAAACGCCTCGTGGTCGCGCATGAAGCCGTGCGCGTGGCGGGATTCGGCGCCGAGATCGCGGCGACCGTGGCCGAGGAACTCGGCATTCCGGTGAGGAGGGTAGCCGCCGCGCGCATTCCGGTGGGCTATTCGCCGCCGCTGGAAGACGCATCCCGGCTGGACGCAGAAGCGATCCTGCAAGCGCTGCTTGGCTGAACTGATTTCCATCGTCACGGCCGAGAGCGCCACCCTGCTGGATGATGTGCGGGGCAGGGTGCTGGTGGTGGGTTCGCATGGCGGCGTGATTGCAGCATGGTTCGGTGCCACGGCGGGCGCGCATGCCATGATCCTGAACGACGCCGGCCTCGGCAAGGATCGCGCGGGAATCGCCGGGCTCGCGTACCTCGACGATATCGGCATGGCCGCCGCTGCCGTGGATTGCATGAGCGCGCGCATCGGCGACGGCGCCGACATGCTGGCGCGCGGCATCACCAGCCATGCCAATGCATACGCCGCGCTTTGCGGTGTGGTCGCGGGCCAATCCTGCCGCGACGCTGCCGGGCGCCTGCGCCATGCTCCGCCGCCGCGCGCGGCGCCGCCGCCCTATGCTGAGGGGCGCTGGAAGCTGGCCGGGGGTCCGCCCGAGATCTGGGCGCTGGATTCGATCGGCAAACTCGAGCCGGCGGACGTGGGCCGGATCCTCGTCATCGGTTCGCATGGCGCGTTGCACGGCGGCAGGCCGGAATCCGCGCTGGCTGTGGACGCGGCCGCGGCGGTGTTCAACGACGCGGGCGTCGGCGCGGACAGAATCGGCATCACCCGCCTGCCGGTACTCGGCGCGCGGGACATTCCCTCGGTCACGGTGGCTTGCATGAGCGCGCGCATCGGCGACGGTCGCTCGGCCTGGGAGAGCGGCGTGATCTCGCACGTGAATGCACCGGCCCGCGCACTCGGTGCGGCGCCTGGCATGCGGGTGCAGCGCTTCGCTGAGCTGGTTTCTGCGTCGCGGAAATCGGGTTAATGCGGTAAAATTCAGGGGTTTGCAGAGACTCCCGGACGATGCGTACCCCCTTGGTTGCCGGCAATTGGAAGATGCACGGCAACCGCGCCTCGAACCGGGCCTTGCTGGATGCGGTCGTTGCAGGAATCGCTGGCCTGAAAGCGGTCGAGTGCACGGTCTGCGTGCCGTTTCCATACCTGGGCGAGGTCGCGGCCACTCTGGCAAGCACGCCGCTTACCTGGGGCGCGCAGAACCTGAGCGAGCACAAGCAGGGCGCGTATACGGGCGAGGTTGCGGCGCCGATGCTGGCGGATTTCGGCTGCAAATTCGTGCTGGTAGGCCACTCGGAGCGGCGCCAGCTCTACGGCGAGACCGACGCCGTGGTGGCGGCGAAATTTGCAGCTGCCTTGACGCAGGGGTTGACCCCGATCCTTTGCCTGGGCGAAACGCTGGCGCAGCGGGAGGCGGGCAGTACCGAAGAAGTCGTGTTCGGGCAGCTTGAAGCAGTTTTTTCCATGAGTAGAAAAGAAGACTTCAAGGGAGCGGTTGTCGCTTACGAGCCGGTGTGGGCGATCGGTACCGGGCGTACGGCCACGCCGGAGCAGGTGCAGGAAGTGCATTCCTTCCTGAGAACGGGATTGCCCCAGGACACGCGCCTGCTTTACGGCGGCAGCGTGAAGAAGGAAAACGCGGCGGCGCTGTTTGCGCTGCCGGACGTGGACGGCGGATTGATCGGCGGCGCATCGCTGGTGGCGGGTGATTTCATCGCCATCGTCAAGGCCGCGGCAGAAGCCGCGGTGGCGCGGCCTCAACGAAAGGGCTGAAACAATGGAAATGTGGACCAACATCGTCATCGGTTTTCACGTGCTGGTGGCGCTTGTGATCATCGGGCTGGTACTGCTCCAGCACGGCAAGGGCGCCGACATGGGCTCCGGATTCGGCAGCGGCTCCTCGGGCAGTCTCTTCGGCGCCACCGGTTCGGCGAATTTCCTCTCGCGCGCCACCGCGGTGCTGGCGACGATTTTCTTCCTCACCAGCCTGGGACTCGCCTATCTCGCCACCAACAAGCCGAAATCCGCTGGCGGCGTGCTGGACGCGGCGAAAAAAGAGACCGCCGCGCCCGCCGTGCCGGGAGGCGAGAAACCCGCGGCGGATTCGTCCAAGGACGCGACCAAGGAAGTGCCGCAGGCGCCTGCCGCGGCCTCGAAGGAAGGTTCGAAGGCGAAAGACGTTCCGCAATGATTTTTGGGCGATAATCCCGCCGTTCGAGAAGAGAAATGCGGCCCACGTGGTGAAATTGGTAGACACGCCAGCTTGAGGGGCTGGTGGCCTAAAACGCCGTAGCAGTTCGAGTCTGCTCGTGGGCACCATCGGATAAGCAGGAAAAGCGCATCGATCCAGGGGATCACAGAAGCGAATGCTTGCCGAGTACTTTCCGATCCTGCTGTTCATCCTGGTGGCGGTGGTCGTCGGCGTCGCGCCCGTGGTGCTCGGCTCGCTGCTCGGCCCGCACCGCCCCGACGCCGAGAAGCTCTCGCCCTACGAGTGCGGCTTCGAGGCCTTCGAGGACGCGCGCATGAAATTCGACGTGCGCTACTACCTCGTGGCGATCCTGTTCATCCTCTTCGACCTCGAGATCGCCTTCCTCTTTCCCTGGGCGGTGGTGATCAACGAGATCGGCCTGGCGGGATTCTTCGCCATGATGCTGTTCCTCGCCATCCTCGTCGTGGGCTTCGTCTACGAGTGGCGCAAGGGAGCCCTCGAATGGGAATGAGCCATGGGTATTGAAGGCGCGCTGCAGCACGGCTTCGTCACCACCACCGCCGACAAGCTGATCAACTGGACCCGCACCGGCTCGCTCTGGCCGATGACGTTCGGCCTCGCCTGTTGCGCGGTTGAAATGATGCATGCCGGCGCCGCGCGCTACGACCTCGACCGCTTCGGCATCGTGTTCCGTCCCAGCCCGCGCCAGTCCGACGTGATGATCGTCGCCGGCACGCTGTGCAACAAGATGGCGCCGGCGCTGCGTAAGGTCTACGACCAGATGGCCGAGCCGCGCTGGGTGATCTCGATGGGTTCCTGCGCCAACGGCGGCGGCTACTACCACTACTCCTATTCGGTGGTGCGCGGCTGCGACCGCATCGTGCCGGTGGACATCTACGTGCCGGGCTGCCCGCCCACGGCCGAGGCGCTCCTGTACGGAATAGTGCAATTGCAGAACAAGATCAAAAGAACAAACACCATAGCAAGATGACGCCAAAGCTGCAGCGGCTGCACGATGCGGCGAAGAATGCCCTCGGACCCTGGGTCGTGTCTCTCGATGAGCGGCTCGGCGAATTGACGCTGGTGGTGAAGGCAGCCGATTACCGGGAGTGCGCGCGCACGCTGCGCGAGCACCCGGACCTGCGCTTCGAACAGCTCGTCGACCTTTGCGGCGTGGACTACTCGACCTACGGCGACAGGCCAGCGGCAGGGGCTTCCTACGCCGCAGTCCTGCACCTGCTGTCCTTCACGCACAACTGGCGCATCCGGCTGCGCTGCTTCTGCCCGGACGATGCATTCCCGGTGCTCGCCTCGGTGGTGGAAATCTGGCCGGGCGTCAACTGGTTCGAGCGCGAAGCCTTCGACCTCTTCGGCATCGTCTTCGACGGCCACCCGGACCTGCGCCGCATCCTCACGGACTACGGCTTCATCGGCCATCCGTTCCGTAAGGATTTTCCCGTTTCGGGCCACGTCGAGATGCGCTACGACCCGGAGCAGAAGCGCGTCATCTACCAGCCGGTCACGATCGAGCCGCGCGAAGTTACGCCGCGCGTGGTGCGCGAAGCGCACTACGCCGAGAGCAAATAGGCCGTGGCCGAGATCCGCAATTACACGCTTAACTTCGGCCCCCAGCATCCGGCTGCGCACGGCGTGCTGCGCCTGGTGCTCGAGCTCGACGGCGAGGTCATCCAGCGCGCCGATCCGCACATCGGGCTGCTGCACCGCGCGACCGAGAAGCTCGCCGAGACGCGCACTTTCCTGCAGAACCTGCCGTACATGGATCGGCTCGACTACGTGTCCATGATGTGCAACGAGCACGCCTACGTGATGGCGATCGAGAAGCTGCTGCAGATCGAAGTGCCGCCGCGCGCGCAGTACATCCGCGTGATGTTCGACGAGATCACGCGCATCCTGAACCACCTCATGTTCCTCGGCGCGCAGGCGCTGGACCTGGGCGCCATGACCGTGTTCCTGTACGCCTTCCGCGAGCGCGAGGACCTGATGGACTGCTACGAGGCGGTCTCGGGCGCGCGCATGCACGCGGCCTATTTCCGGCCCGGGGGTGTTTACCGGGACTTGCCCGATGCGATGCCGCAGTATCGTGCGCAGCATTCTCGAAATGCAAAAGTCCTGGGTGAAATGAATGCCAATCGCCAGGGATCGCTGCTCGACTTCATCGAGGATTTCACCACGCGCTTCCCGGCCTGCGTGGACGACTACGAGACGCTCCTGACGGAAAACCGCATCTGGAAGCAGCGGACCGTCGGCATCGGCGTGGTGACGCCGGAGCGCGCCAAGGCGCTGGGCTTCAGCGGCGTGCTGCTGCGCGGCTCGGGCGTCGAGTGGGACCTGCGTCGCAAGCAGCCCTACGAGGTGTACGACAAGATCGACTTCCACATCCCGGTGGGCCGCAACGGCGACACCTACGACCGCTACCTGGTGCGCATAGAGGAAATGCGCCAGTCCAACCGCATCGTGAAGCAGTGCGTCGACTGGCTGCGCGCCAACCCCGGCGCGGTGATCACCGACAGCAACAAGGTGGCGCCGCCGTCGCGCGCGGAAATGAAGGCCAACATGGAGGAGCTGATCCACCATTTCAAGCTCTTCACCGAGGGCATGCACGTGCCGGAGGGCGAGGCGTACGCGGCGGTAGAGCATCCGAAAGGGGAATTCGGCGTCTACCTGATCTCGGACGGCGCCAACAAGCCGTACCGTCTGAAGCTGCGCTCGCCCGGCTTCGCCCACCTTGCGGCGATGGACGAACTCTCGAAAGGGCACATGATCGCCGACGCCGTGGCGATCATCGGCACGCTGGATATTGTTTTCGGGGATGTGGATCGATGAGCCTTTCGGCCGAATCCCTGAAAAAAATCGACAGGGAAGTCGCGAAGTACCCTGCCGACCAGAAGCAGTCCGCAGTGATGAGCGCGCTCATCATTGCGCAGGACGAGAAGGGCTGGCTCGCGACCGAAACCATGGACGCCGTGGCCGGCTACCTCGGCATGCCGCCGGTCGCGGTGTACGAAGTGGCGACTTTCTACGGCATGTACAACCTGAAACCGACCGGCAAGTACAAGCTCACCATCTGCACCTGCCTGCCCTGCGGCCTGCAGGGCTCGCTCGCCGCGGCCGATCACCTCAAGGCGAAGCTCGGCGTCGATTTCGGCGAAACCACCGCCGACGGCAGGTTCACGCTGAAGGAAGGAGAGTGCATGGGCGCCTGCGCCATGGCGCCGGTGGTCCTCGTCAACAACAAAAAGATGCACGACTACATGTCGAACGAAAAACTCGACGCGCTATTGAAGGACCTGAAATGAGCCTGCTCGATTACGGTCCGGACGCGATTCTGATGAAAGGCCTAGATGGAAGGAATTGGGGCCTGAAGGATTACGAAGCACGCGACGGCTACAAGGCGCTCAAGAAGCTGATCCAGGAAAAGGTTTCGCCGGTAGACCTGATCGCCGACATGAAGAAGTCCGGCCTGCGCGGGCGCGGCGGCGCCGGATTCCCGACCGGCCTCAAGTGGTCGTTCATGCCGCGGCAGTTCCCGGGCGCGAAATACCTGGTGTGCAACTCGGACGAGGGCGAACCGGGCACCTGCAAGGACCGCGACCTGCTGCGCTACAACCCGCACAGCGTGATCGAGGGCATGATCATCGCCGCCTACGCGATGGGCGCCACCGCCGGCTACAACTACATCCACGGCGAGATCTGGGAGGTCTACGAGCAGTTCGAGGCGGCCCTGGCAGAGGCGAAGCAGGCCGGCTACCTCGGCAAGAACATCCTGGGTTCGGATTTCTCGTTCGAGCTCCATGCCTACGCCGGCTACGGCGCCTATATCTGCGGCGAGGAGACCGCGCTGCTCGAGTCCCTCGAGGGCAAGAAGGGCCAGCCGCGCTTCAAGCCGCCGTTTCCGGCCAGCTTCGGCCTGTACGGCAAGCCCACCACCATCAACAACACCGAAACCTTCGCCGCGGTGCCCTGGATCGTGCGCAATGGCGGCGATGCCTTCCTCGCGCTGGGCAAGCCGAACAACGGCGGCACCAAGCTCTTTTCCGTGACGGGGCACGTGAATCGCCCCGGCAATTACGAGGTGAAGCTAGGAACACCCTTCGCCAAGCTGCTTGAAATGGCGGGCGGCATGCGCTCAGGGCGCAAGCTGAAGGGCGTGATCCCGGGAGGCTCGAGCATGCCGGTGCTGCCGGCCGACATCATGATGAAGACCGACATGGATTACGACTCCATCGCCAAGGCCGGCTCGATGCTGGGCTCGGGCGCGGTGATCGTGATGGACGAGAGCACCTGCATGGTGCGGGCCCTCGAACGGCTTTCATACTTTTATTTCGAGGAATCCTGCGGCCAGTGCACGCCCTGCCGCGAGGGCACCGGCTGGCTCTACCGCGTGGTGCACCGGATCGAAACCGGGCACGGCAAGATGGCAGACTTGGCGCTGCTCGACAACGTCGCCGACAACATCGCCGGGCGCACCATCTGCGCGCTCGGCGACGCCGCGGCGTTGCCGGTGAAAAGCTTCCTCAAGCATTATCGTGCGGAGTTCGTGCATCACATCGAGCACGGGAAATGCCTCGTTGAGAAGGACATTGAGCCGAAGTGGGGTAGATCTGGGGCTTTTTTTAGTTCGGAAAAAAAACTTCAAGCGGCGTAAAGAATGCTCAAAGTAGAAATTGACGGCAAGGAGGTCGAAGTCCCGCACGGTTCGACCGTAATGGACGCGACCAACAAGCTCGGCATTTACGTGCCGCACTTCTGCTATCACAAGAAGCTGTCGATCGCGGCCAACTGCCGCATGTGCCTGGTCGAAGTGGAGAAGGCGCCCAAGCCGCTGCCGGCCTGCGCCACGCCGGTCACCGACGGCATGAAGGTGAAGACCGCCTCGGCGGTGGCGAAAAATGCGCAGGAGAGCGTCATGGAGTTCCTCCTCATCAACCACCCGCTCGACTGCCCGATCTGCGACCAGGGCGGCGAGTGCCAGCTGCAGGATCTCGCGGTGGGCTACGGCGGCTCGGCCTCGCGCTTCGAGGAAGAAAAGCGCGTGGTGCTGCACAAGGACATCGGCCCGCTGGTGGCGGCCGAGGAAATGAGCCGCTGCATCCAGTGCACGCGCTGCGTGCGCTTCGGCCAGGAAGTCGCCGGGGTGATGGAACTGGGCATGATCGGGCGCGGCGAGCACGCTGAAATCGTCGCTTTCGTCGGCCAGTCGGTGAATTCCGAGCTCTCCGGCAACATGATCGACATCTGCCCGGTGGGCGCGCTGACCTCGAAGCCGTTCCGCTACAGCGCCCGCACCTGGGAGCTGGCGCGCCGCAAGGCGGTGTCGCCGCACGACGGCCTGGGCTCCAACCTGGTGGTGCAGGTGAAGCAGAACAAGGTGATGCGCGTCCTGCCGCTGGAGAACGAGGCGATCAACGAGTGCTGGCTCTCCGACAAGGACCGCTTTTCCTACGCAGGGCTCAATTCGGACGAGCGCCTGACGCGGCCGATGCTCAAAAAGAACGGCCTGTGGGAGGAAACCGACTGGCAAACGGCGCTTGAATTTGCCATCGATGGCCTCAAGGATTTCGGCGTTCTTGCGTCTCCCCATTCGACCCTCGAAGAACTCCATCTCGCCGGCAAGCTCGGTGGCGCGGCGGATTTCCGCCTGCGCCACAGCGATTTCTCGGGCGACGGCAAGCGCGCGGGCATTCCCTGGCTCGGCATGCCGATCACCGAACTGGGCAAGCTCGACCGGGTACTGGTGGTCGGTTCGTTCCTGCGCAAGGACCATCCGCTCATCGCGCAGCGACTGCGCCAGGCCGCCAAGCGCGGCACGCAGATCCACGTGCTGCATTCGGTGGACGACGACTGGCTGATGAAAATTGCCGGCAGAAAAATTGTTCCGCCCTCGGAAATATTGAATTCCATTTCTTCTTTCAGTGAAATCCTGAAAGAAGGAAAAAACGCCGCAATCCTTCTCGGTAATTTTGCCCAGCAACATCCGCAGGCAGCGGCCATACACGCCGCCGCACAGGCCATCGGCGTAAAAGTCGGCTTCCTCGGCGAAGCGGCCAATTCCGTGGGCGGATATGTCGCGGGACTGCCTTCAGGGGGTGGCTTTCCTGAAGTGCAAAAAAGAAAATCCCTCCTGCTGCTCAATATCGATGCCGGGCTCGATTGCGCGCCGATCGAGGGAAAGCAGTTCGTCGTCAACCTCTCTTCGTTCAAGTCCGGCGTGGGCGACGTGCTGCTGCCCATCGTGCCTTTCACGGAGACCGCCGGCACCTTCGTCAGTACCGAGGGCCGGGTGCAGAGCTTCCACGCCACGGTGCGGCCGCTGGGCGACGCGCGCCCGGCCTGGAAGGTCCTGCGGGTTCTCGGCACGATGCTGGGTCTGCCGGGGTTCGAGGTTGAGACTGCGGAACAGGTGAGGGATGCCTGTCTGGCGGGCAGGAATGTTCAGGCTTTGCTTTCCAACAAGATCGATTTTCAATACAAGGAAGAAAGAAATAGTTCTTCCGGAATCCAGCGCATCGCGGACGTGCCGATCTATTTCGCCGACCCGCTGGTGCGGCGCTCGGCGCCGCTGCAAAAGACCCGGGATGCGCAGAAGCCGCGCGCCTGGATGAACGGCAAATTGTTTGCGCAGCTGGGCCTGGTTGCCGGCGCCAGGGTCAGGATCGTCCAGGGCAAGGGCGAAGCAGTCCTCTACGCGGCGCTCGATGAGAAATTGCCCGACAACTGCGTGCGCGTCGCCGCGGGACACGACTCGACCGCGGGCCTGGGCGCGATGTTCGGCGCCCTGGCGGTGGAAGAGATCACCGCGCAGCAGGCGGCCTGACGATGCTCGCTTCGATCCTTTCCTACGCCGAGTTCAAGTTCGGTCCCACCTGGGGGCCGGCGGTGTACGAACTGGGGATCTCACTCGTGTTCATCATCGCGATCGTGGTGCCGCTGATGCTGGCGGTGGCCTACCTCACGCTGTGGGAGCGCAAGCTCATCGGCTGGATGCAGATCCGTATCGGGCCGAACCGGGTCACGTTCTTCGGCATTTCCTGGCTGGGCGGCCTCGCCCAACCCGTCGCCGACGGCATCAAGCTGCTGTTCAAGGAAGTGATTTTCCCGTCCAACGCCAGCCGGCTGCTCTTCGTGCTGGCGCCGATCGCGATGCTGATCCCGGCGCTCGCCGCCTGGGCGGTGATCCCGTTCGCCCCCGAGGTGGTGCTCGCCGACATCAACGCCGGGCTGCTCTACATCATGGCGCTCACCTCGATGGGGGTCTACGGCGTGATCGTCGCCGGCTGGGCCTCGAATTCGAAGTACGCCTTCCTCGGCGCGATGCGCTCGGCGGCGCAGATGGTGTCCTACGAGCTGGCGATGGGCTTCGCCCTGGTGGTGGTGCTGATGGTCTCCGGCAGCCTCAACCTCTCGGACATCGTCAATGCGCAGGGCAGGGGCAGGTTCGCCGAGATGGGCCTGGGCGTGCTGTCCTGGAACTGGCTGCCGCTCGCGCCGATGCTGTTCGTCTACTTCATCGCCGGCGTCGCCGAAACCAACCGCGCGCCCTTCGACGTCGTCGAGGGCGAGTCCGAGATCGTCGCCGGGCACATGGTCGAGTACTCGGGCATGACCTTTGCCCTGTTCTTCCTCGCCGAATACATGAACATGATGCTCATCGCGACGCTGACGGTGCTCATGTTCTTCGGCGGCTGGCTGCCGCTGTGGGACAGCGCGCTCACCAACGCGATCCCGCCGGCGCTCTGGCTGCTGGCGAAAATGTTCGTCGTCGTTTCCATGTTCATCTGGATCCGCGCCACCTTTCCGCGCTACCGCTACGACCAGATCATGCGCCTGGGCTGGAAGATCTTCATCCCGCTGACCCTGGTCTGGATCGTGGTGATCGGCGCCTGGATGCAGACCCCCTGGAGCCTGTGGAAATGACGCGGCTGCTTGAATTTTTCAGGTCTTTTTTATTGGTAGAACTGTTCAGAGGGCTCGCCCTGACGGGGCGGCACCTCTTCGCGCGCAAGATCACGGTGCAGTTCCCGGAGGAAAAGACGCCGATGAGCCCGCGCTTCCGCGGCCTGCATGCGTTGCGCCGCTATCCGAACGGCGAAGAGCGCTGCATCGCCTGCAAGCTGTGCGAGGCGGTTTGTCCCGCGCTGGCCATTCATATTGAAAGTGAACAAAGAGAGGATGGCACCAGGCGCACGACGCGGTACGACATCGACCTGGTGAAATGCATTTTCTGCGGCTTCTGCGAGGAAGCCTGCCCGGTGGACGCGATCGTGGAAACGCGCATCATGGAATACCACGGCGAGAAGCGCGGCGACCTGTACTACACCAAGCCGATGCTGCTCGCGGTCGGCGACAAGTACGAACAGACCATCGCCGCGGACCGCGCGGCAGACGCGGCCTATCGCTGACCATGTTCGAGGCGCTGGTTTTCTACGTCTTCGGCTTCGTCATCCTCGCCTCGGCGCTGTGCGTCATCACCGCGCGCAACCCGGTGCACGCGGCGCTGTTCCTGGTGCTCGCGTTCTTCACCTCCTCGGCGATCTGGCTGCTGCTGCGCGCCGAGTTCCTCGCCATCACGCTGGTGCTGGTCTACGTCGGCGCGGTGATGGTGCTGTTCCTGTTCGTCGTGATGATGCTGGACATCAACCTGGAGCGGCTGCGCGAGGGCTTCTGGCAATACCTGCCGCTGGGGGCGACGGTCGGCCTGCTGATGGCCGCCGAGATGGGGGCGGTGCTCTACGGCCGCTGGTCCGGCCTGGTGACGCCGCCCAAGGCGCTGGCCCCGGGCTACAGCAACACCAAGGAGCTCGGGCGGCTGATCTACACCGACTACGTCTACGCCTTCGAACTGGCCGCCGTGATCCTGCTCGTGGCGATCATCGCCGCCATCGCGCTCACGTTGCGCCGGCGCAAGGATTCGCGCTCGCAGAATCCGTCCGAGCAGACCAAGGCGCATCCGGCGGACCGGGTGCGGCTGGTTGCCATGCCCTCGGAAAAGGACCAATAGTGCTGACAGTGCCCAGCCTCTCGCTGACCCTGTCGCACTACCTGGTTCTGGGCGCGATCCTGTTCGCCATCGCGGTGATCGGCATTTTCCTCAACCGCAAGAACCTCATCATCCTGCTCATGGCGATCGAGCTGATGCTGCTCGCCGTGAACCTCAATTTCGTCGCCTTTTCGCACTACCTGGGCGACGTATCGGGGCAGATCTTCGTCTTTTTCATCCTCACGGTGGCTGCGGCGGAATCGGCTATTGGCCTCGCGATCCTGGTGGTCCTGTTCCGCAACCTGAACAGCATCAACGTCGACGACCTCGACTCACTGAAGGGATAGGGACCCGGATGCTCAAGACGCTGGGGTTGATCGTGGTGCTTGCGCCGCTCGCGGGCGCGATCCTCGCCGGCCTGTTCGGCAAGGCGCTTGGCCGTACCTGGTCGCACCGCGTGACAATTCTCGGAGTTGCTGTTTCCCTGCTGCTTTCAATAGTTATGTTTTTAGATGTATTAAAGGGAAACAGCTGGACCGGCACCGTCTATACCTGGGCCACCATCGGCGACACCCGGCTCGAGATCGGCTTCCTCATCGACCGTCTCACCGTGCTGATGATGGTGGTGGTGACCTTCGTCTCGCTGATGGTGCATGTCTACACCATCGGCTACATGGCCGAGGACCCCGGCTACCAGAGGTTCTTCGCCTACATCTCGCTCTTTACCTTCTCGATGCTGATGCTGGTGATGGCGAACAACTTCCTGCAGCTCTTTTTCGGCTGGGAGGCCGTGGGCCTGGTGTCCTACCTGCTGATCGGTTTCTGGTACACGCGCCCGAGCGCGATTTACGCGAATCTGAAGGCGTTCCTGGTCAATCGCGTCGGGGACTTTGGATTTCTGCTTGGTATCGGCTTGATTCTGTCGCAATTCGGCACCCTCGACTATGCCGCTGTTTTCTCGCAAAGTGCTTCGAATGCAAGTCAAATGACTTTGATCTGCATCCTGTTGTTCATCGGCGCGATGGGCAAGAGCGCGCAGTTCCCGCTGCACGTCTGGCTGCCCGATTCGATGGAAGGCCCGACGCCGATTTCCGCGCTGATCCATGCGGCGACGATGGTGACCGCCGGCATCTTCATGGTCGCGAGGACCTCGC
>SBAS01000072.1 GCA_005240145.1 Nitrosomonadales bacterium
CAGTACACTTATCCACAAACCAGACTATGACGGGAAGGCAAAAGCCCCTGGTCAAAATTCAACGCGCAGAGCTGGTCAAATTTAAACGCGCGCCGACACAGAGAGAAAAAATCGCCGAAATCCGCCCGGAAATCGTCCTGTCGCGGGCGCGACGCTCGCGAGGCAACAGCGCGTTTCACTGGGGGAAACGGCAAAAAAAATCCCAACCGATGCGGGTTGGGAATTTTGCAAATGGTCGGGGTGACTGGATTCGAACCAGCGACACCTGCGTCCCGAACGCAGTACTCTACCAGGCTGAGCTACACCCCGAAACGTAACGGCCTACGCATCACGCACGACCGAGAAGGACGCCAATTCTAGCAAAGAATCCTTGTATTTCGAGGCAGCAAGAGGCGCCAGCGCGCTGCGCGCCGCCTCGGCTTCGCGCAGCGCCGCCGCGCGCGCGTACTCGAGCGCGCCGGTAGCGACGACGACTTCGAGCACCTGCGCGAACTCGGCGCGGCCGCTTGCGACGATCGCGCGGCGCACCACCTGCGCCTGCGCCGGGGAACCGCTCGCCATGGCGCGAATCAGCGGCAGCGTGGGCTTGCCCTCGGCCAGGTCGTCGCCCAGGCTCTTGCCGATCGTCGCCGCATCGCCCGAATAGTCGAGCACGTCGTCGATGAGCTGGAACGCCGTACCGAGGTGCATGCCGTAGTGCGCAAGCCCTTCCTCCACCGGCGCGGGGGCCGGCGCGAGGATCGCGCCCAGGCGCGCCGCGGCCTCGAACAGTTTCGCCGTCTTGCGCCGGATCACTTCGAGGTAGCCGCGCTCGTCGACCGCCGGGTCGTGGCAGTTCATGAGCTGCAGCACCTCGCCCTCGGCGATCATGTTGGTGGCGTCGGCGAGGACCTGCATCACGCGCATGCTCTCCGCGCCCAGCATCATCTGGAAGGCGCGCGAATAGAGGAAGTCGCCCACCAGCACCGCGGCGGCGTTGCCGAATTCGGCGTTGGTGGTCTTGCGGCCGCGGCGCCGGTCGGAGGCATCCACCACGTCGTCGTGCAGCAGCGTGGCGGTGTGGATGAATTCCACCACCGCCGCCATTTCGTAGTGCCGCTCGCCGCCGCCGGGACCGGGATATCCCGCGGCTCCGGCCGAGAGCAGCACCAGCGCCGGGCGCAGGCGCTTGCCGCCGCCGGCGACGATGTACTCGGCGACCTGGCGCACCAGCACCACGTCCGAGCCCAGGCGCGCGCGCACCAGCCGGTCGACCTGCTGCATCTGCGCCGCGATCGGCGCGAGGAAGGGAAGGTTCTCCACAGGGGAGGGAAAATAGCACAGCAGGCTTTGACCTGGAGGGCCGAAATCCCTTATAATTCCAAGTCTTTACACCCCTTTTCAGCACAGGTCCAGTCATGTATGCAGTGATCCAGACGGGCGGCAAGCAGTACCGCGTCAAATCCGGCGAACAACTGAAGGTCGAACTGCTCGCGGCGGAGGTCGGCGCCAAGGTGTCGTTCGACCGCGTGCTGATGCTCGGCGAGGGTGAGGGCGTCAAGGTCGGCGCGCCGTTCGTCAGCGGCGCGGCGGTCAAGGCGACGGTGCTGGCGCAGGGCCGCGGCGAGAAAATCCGCATCTTCAAGCTGCGCCGCCGCAAGCATTACGCCAAAACCCAGGGCCACCGGCAGGGCTACACCGAAGTGCGCATCGACGAAATCGTCGGCGCCTGATCCGCTAAACCGCACACCGAAGAGACCTCACCATGGCGCACAAGAAAGCAGGCGGCAGTTCCCGCAACGGGCGCGATTCAAACGCCAAACGGCTTGGCGTCAAGACCTACGGCGGCGAGAGCGCGAACGCGGGCCAGATCCTCATCCGCCAGCGCGGCACGGTGGTGCACCCCGGCGTGAACGTCGGCATGGGACGCGACCACACGCTGTATGCGCGCGTCGCCGGCAAGGTCGAGTACTCGGTCAAGGGTTCGGGCAACAAGAAGACCGTGAGCATTCTCCCGGCCTAGCCACTTACCTGACTCCGCGAAAAGCCCTGCCGGAGTCGGTGGGGCTTTTTTGTTTCCACCGGGACACGACACTGCGCGATGAAATTCATAGACGAAGCGATTATCCAGGTGCACGCCGGCAAGGGCGGCGACGGCAGCGCTGCGTTCCGGCGCGAGAAATTCGTGCCGCGCGGCGGGCCCTCGGGCGGCGACGGCGGCCGCGGCGGCAGCGTCTGGGCGATCGCCGAGCGCAACATCAACACCCTGGTCGATTACCGTTTCGCGCGCATCCACCGCGCCGAGGACGGCGACATCGGCCGCGGCGCGGACAAGTACGGGCGCGGCGGCGAGGACGTGGTGCTGCGCATGCCGGTCGGCACCCTGATCAAGGCAGACGGCGCGCTGCTCGCCGACCTCTCGGCGCACGGCCAGCGCGCGCTGCTCGCCAAAGGCGGCCAGGGGGGCCTGGGCAACCTGCATTTCAAGTCGAGCATCAACCGCGCGCCGCGGCAGTTCACGCGCGGCGAGCCCGGCGAATCGCGCGAACTCGCGCTCGAGCTGCGGGTGCTGGCCGACGTCGGGCTGCTGGGGCTGCCGAACGCGGGCAAGTCCACTTTCATCCGCGCCGTGTCGGCGGCGCGGCCCAAGGTGGCCGACTATCCCTTCACCACGCTCAATCCATCGCTTGGCGTGGTACGCGTGCAGAGCGACGCGAGCTTCGTGGTGGCCGACATTCCCGGCCTCATCGAGGGCGCGGCCGAAGGCGCGGGACTGGGCCACCAGTTCCTGCGCCACCTCTCGCGCACGCGCCTGCTGCTGCACCTGGTGGATCTCGCGCCGTTCGAGCAGGACGCGGACCCGGCGCGGGATGCGCGGGCGCTCGCGCTCGAACTGAAGAAATACGATGGCGCGCTGTACAAGAAGCCGCGCTGGCTCGTCTTCAACAAGGCCGACCTCCTGCCCGAGGCTGCCGAGGCCGAGGCGCGCGCGAGGGACATCGTGCGCCGCCTGCGCTGGAAATCCCCCTGGTTCATCATTACCGCGATCAATGGCAGGGGCTGTCGCGAAATTTCGGGCGAAATCTATGCTTTTCTTTCAAAAAAAATAAATACAAAGGAAAAGCGTGTCGCCTAGTCCTGTCGCCAGCGCCACGACGCTCGTCGTCAAGGTCGGCTCGTCGCTCGTCACCAACGACGGCCGCGGCCTGGATGGCGCCGCGATCGCGCGCTGGGCGGCGCAGATCGCGCAGTTGCGCGCGCTCGGCAAGCGCTGCGTGCTGGTGTCGAGCGGCGCCATCGCCGAAGGCATGCAGCGGCTGGGCTGGACGAAGCGGCCGCATGCGATTCACGAGCAGCAGGCCGCTGCGGCGGTCGGGCAGATGGGCCTGGTCCAGTGCTACGAGGATTGCTTTCGCAAGCACGGACTCGTCACCGCCCAGGTGCTGCTCACGCACGCCGACATGGCCGACCGCCAGCGCTACCTCAACGCCCGCTCGACGCTGCTCACGCTGCTGGGCCTGGGCGTCATCCCCGTGATCAACGAGAACGACACGGTGGTTACCGACGAGATCAAGTTCGGCGACAACGACACGCTGGGAGCGCTGGTGGCCAACCTGGTCGAGGCCGACGCGCTCATCATCCTCACCGACCAGGCCGGGCTCTTCGAGGCCGACCCGCGCAAAGTCCCGGGCGCGAAGCTGATCCTGGAGCGCGCCGCGGACGATGCGGCGCTCGAATCGATGGCGGGCGGCACCGGCTCGGCGCTCGCGCGCGGCGGCATGCTCACCAAGGTGCAGGCCGCCAGGCGCGCCGCGCGCAGCGGCGCGCACACCGTGATCGCCCCCGGACGCGAGGAGGACGTGCTGCTGCGCATCGCGCGCGGCGAGCGCCTGGGCACGCTGCTCACCGCGGGCACCATGCCGCTCGCGGCGCGCAAGCAGTGGCTCGCCGACCACCTCAACGTGGGCGGCCGCCTGAGGCTGGATCCGGGCGCGGTGAAGGCCCTCTGCAGCGGCGGGCGCAGCCTGCTGCCGATCGGCGTGACCGACGTCGCGGGGGAGTTCGTGCGCGGCGAAGTCGTCGCCTGCATCGATGCGCAGGGGCGCGAAATCGCGCGCGGCCTGGCCAACTATTCGGCCGCCGAGACGCGCCAGATCATGCGCAAGCCCTCAAGCGAGATCGAAGCCATCCTCGGCTACGTCGATGCCCCCGAGCTGATTCACAGGGACAACCTGGTCCTGCTTTAGTGGAATCTCTTGATCGAGACTTCCGGATGGCCGTGGCGGCGCAGGGCATCGAGCCCTTCCGCCGCCGTCTTGATCGCTTCGCCATTCGGGCAGAAATAGCTCCTATGCAGCTCATGGTGCCAGGCGTTCATGCTCTTCGCCTCGACTCTGCGCCATTCAGATTCCCTGCTCGTCCACTTGCCGTCGTTGCCGTGCGCGAACACCTTGTAGGCGCCGGCCGCGCAGCGGATACCTTCGTAACTGATGTTGGCGTAGCCCGAGGGAGCGCGCGCGACCAGCGTGTAGCGCACCACGCCGTCGGGCCCCACCGCGAGCGATGCCGGGTCGATGAAAAAACGGAAGGTTCCGCCGACGACCTCGAACTCGATCAGGCTCTCGGTCTTGGGATAGGCGGGCAGCTTGATGTCGCCCTCCTTCCAGTTGCGCCGCTCCTGCTCCCGCTCCCACTCGCTCGGCTCCACCGGCTTCTGCGCCACGGCCTGCAGGGCGAAGGCGGCGAGCGCGAACGCGAGCAGGACCTTCAAACCAGATCCGCGGCGAGTGATTGCCGCACCTCGCCCGATACCGGCACGCTCGCGCGGTAGTTCGGGTGATCGACGCCGATCGACAGGCCCGCGCCGGCCTTCAAGCGCGCGCGCGTCTCGGCTGCGAGCTCGAAGCGCAGGAAATGCACCGCGGAGGTCTTCTCCTCGTTCTCGCGCTCCATGTCCTCATCGGCGATCGCATGCACCCGCGCGCAGCCTTCGACTTCCACCCAGGTGCGCGCCTCGACGCCCTTCAGTTCGGCGAGGCGCCGGTGCCGCTCGGCCTCATCCGGGTACTCGATCAGCATCGTCGCCTTCCAGTTGCCGCCGTCGGGGATGAGCGGGTTGTAGGCTTCCAGCTCGCCGCGAATGCCATCGGCCTCGAAGATGCGCTCGATACGCAGCATCTCCTGCACCTGGTAGCGGATCGTGGTCTCGTCCTCGAAGATCAGCGTGACGTGCTCGCCCACGTGCACCGTGCGCACCAGCTTGTGGGCAAGCACCCGCGCCCGGTAAGCGTTGCGCTCCCGGGCGTAGACCTCCAGCGGCAGCAGGCTGTCGGCTGCGATCTGCGTCATCAATCAATCAACCAATTGATCGAGCGCCTTCTGGAAGCGGTTGGCGTGCGAGCGCTCGGCCTTGGCCAGGGTCTCGAACCAGTCGGCGATTTCGGTGAAGCCCTCGCTGCGCGCGGTCTTCGCCATGCCGGGGTACATGTCCGTGTACTCATGCGTCTCGCCGTGGACCGCGGCCTGGAGGTTCAGCTTGGTCGGACCGATCGGCTTGTCGGTGGCCGGATCGCCCACCGGCTCCATGTACTCGAGGTGGCCGTGCGCGTGCCCGGTCTCGCCTTCGGCGGTGGAGCGGAACAGCGCCGCGACGTCGTTCTGGCCTTCCACGTCGGCCTTGGCGGCGAAGTAGAGGTACCTGCGGTTGGCCTGCGATTCACCGGCGAACGCCGCCTTCAGGTTGTCGTGGGTCTTGGAACCTTTGAGTTGCATACAGCCTCCTTGGAAAAGGGGAACAGGGCCACGCTACGACCGACGCCGTGCCGCGGCAAATTGTTTGTGGCGATGAAACCTATAGACGCACGCTATCGCCCCACCGCCATCTCGATCTCCGCGAACGTGCGCGCCACCTCGCCCGAGGTCTGCAGCACGATGCCGAGCTGGCGCGCCAGCTGCGAGAGGGAGAGGATACCGCGCACCATGGTGCGCTTGACGGGCGCATCGATCAAGCTTTTCGGCGCAATGGCGTCGAAATCGACCACCAGCGCGTGCTGGCGCCCGGCGTGGCGCAGCGTTTCGAGCACGTGGCCGACCCGCGCGCCTTCGACCTCGGAGAGGGCGATCACCTCGACCTGCCGCGCCGGCGTCATGATGTCGCCCACGGTGAGCTCGCCGCGCTTCAGGCAGCGGTCCATGGCGATGCGCAGCGCCTTTT
The DNA here is from genome assembly GCA_005240145.1 of Nitrosomonadales bacterium. GTDB lineage: Bacteria > Pseudomonadota > Gammaproteobacteria > Burkholderiales > SG8-39 > RBG-16-66-20. The sequence goes on from SBAS01000072.1 coordinate 6,194, forward strand.
CGCCCAGCACGTCAGTGGCGGTGACGACGCCAAGCACCGTCTCGCGCTCATCGACCACCAGCAGCAGGCGCACGCCGCGCGAAAGCATGTACTGGTTGGCGCCTTCGATCGGCGCCTGCGGCCGGATGGTGGCCGGGCTGCTGCGGCTGAGGTCGGTCATGACTTCCAGTGCCGGGGACTCGACCGTGACGCGCGCGGCCTGCGGCTGCACCGGGCGGCGAAAACCCGCCGCCTCGCCCAGTTCCCGGATTGGTAGCGACTGATATTGGCGATCCATGCGGTCCCCCTTGGGCCAAGGTAAGGCGCTGCCGCGGCGTCGCGCCCTAGCTGGCGGGCGTCGCGGCCTGGTCGGTTCTCGGCCGGCGGCGCCGGTCGGCGTTCTGGTAGCGGTGCAGCTCGCTCAGCGCCTGGTGGTAGACCTCGCGCTTGAACTCGATCACCACCTCCACCGGCACCCAATAGTCGTGCCAGCGCCAGGCGTCGAATTCGGGCTTGCCGTTGCCGCGCAGCTTGACGTCGCAATCGCGCCCCAGCATGCGCAGCAGGTACCAGATCTGCTTCGGCCCGCGGTAGGTGCCGCGCCAGTCGCGCCGGATCCACTTCTCGGGCACCTCGTAGCGCAGCCAGTGGCGCGTGCGGCCGAGGATGCGCACGTGCTCGGGCTTGAGGCCGACCTCCTCCTCGAGCTCGCGGAACATCGCCTGTTCGGGCGATTCGCCCGCCTTGATGCCGCCCTGGGGAAACTGCCACGCGTGCTGGTTGACCCTCTTGCCCCAGAACACGTCGTTGTGCGTGTTGAGCAGGATAATGCCTACGTTCGGTCGGTAGCCGTCCCTGTCGAGCATGGCGATACCACCTAAGCTAAAATTCCTTAGTGCATTTTTCCACAGCCTCAGCGTAAGTTCAACGCCGAAATTGCCCGCCGATGCGCGCTTCGCGACACTTCATCTCGACCATCAAGGAACCCCCCGCCGACGCCGAACTGGTCAGCCACCGCCTCATGATCCGCGCCGGCATGGTCCGGCGCCTCGCCGCGGGCATCTACACCTGGATGCCGGTCGGCCTGCGCGTGGTCCGCAAGATCGAAGCCATCGTGCGCGAGGAGATGAACCGCGCCGGCGCGGTGGAACTGGCCTTGCCGGTGGTGCAGCCGGCCGAGCCCTGGCAAGAGTCGGGCCGCTGGGGGGCCTACGGGCCCGAGCTGCTGCGCTTCAAGGACCGGCACGAGCGCGATTTCGTCCTGCAGCCGACCTCCGAAGAGGTGATCACCGAGATCGCGCGCGCCGAGCTGCGCAGCTACCGCAAGCTGCCGGTGCATTTCTACCAGATCCAGACCAAGTTCCGTGATGAGCGCCGGCCGCGCTTCGGCGTCATGCGCGGGCGCGAGTTCGTCATGAAGGACGGCTATTCCTTCCACGCCGACTACGCCGACCTCGAACGCGAGTACCGCAACATGCACGACACCTACACGCGCATTTTCACGCGCCTGGGGCTTAAGTTCCGCGCCGTGGCCGCCGACCCCGGCGCCATCGGCGGCACCGGTTCGCACGAGTTCCAGGTGCTGGCCGATTCGGGCGAGGACGCGATCGCCTACAGCTCCGGCTCGGACTACGCGGCGAATCTCGAGCTGGCCGAGGCTGTTGCTCCAGGTGCTCCTCGTTCAAAAGCAAAAGAAGAAATGAAACAAGTCCCCACACCGGGGAAAACCACCTGCGAGGACGTCGCCGCACTGCTGAATCTTCCGCTCCAGCGCACCGTCAAGGCGATCGCCGTGGTGAGCGAAGACAAATTCGCGCTGCTGCTGGTGCGCGGGGACCACAGCCTGAACGAGATCAAGACGCAGAAAGCGCTGGGCGTGTTCCGCTTCGCGAGCGAAGCGGAAATCCAGAAGCACCTGCATTGCAAGCCCGGCTACATAGGTCCGGCAGGCGTAAAAGGGATGCGCGTCATCGCCGATCGAACCGTTGCGGCGATGGCGGATTTCGTCTGCGGCGCGAACGAGGAAGGTTTCCACCTCACCGGCGTCAATTGGGGCCGCGACGCGGGCGAACCCGAGGCCGCGGACATCCGCCAGGTCGTCGAGGGCGACCCGAGCCCGGATGGCAAGGGCCGGCTGAAAATCGTGCGCGGCATCGAGGTCGGCCACATTTTCCAGCTGCGCACCAAGTATTCCGCGGCGCTCAAGGCCACCTACCTCGACGACAAGCAGCAGCCGCAGCCGATGGAGATGGGCTGCTACGGCATCGGCATCACGCGCATCGCCGCCGCCGCCATCGAGCAGGGCCACGACGAGCGCGGCATCGTGTTTCCGCGCCCGATCGCGCCTTTCGAAGCCTGCCTGGTGCCCATCGGCTACCACAAGAGCGCGGCGGTGAAGGAGGCGGCGGAGAAGCTGTACGCCGAACTGCTCGCCGCGGGCATCGACGTGCTGCTCGAAGACCGCGACGAGCGCCCGGGCGTGCTCTTCGCCGACATGGACCTCCTTGGCATTCCGCACCGCCTGGTGCTCTCGGAACGCGGCCTGGCCGCCGGCACCATCGAATACAAGGGCCGCAGCCAGGCGGCGGCGGCAGACGCGCCGCTCGCCGGCGCGCTGCAACTACTCAGGGACAAATTCGCCGCGGCATGAAGACCGCGCTGCTCCTGGCCGTGCTGCTCGCGCCCCTTCATGCCCTCGCCGGCAACCAGCTCGAGGAACAGCTCGCCGACAGCGTGCGCGCGCAGATGCAGGCGGCGATCGCGGACCGCGCCGTGCCCACGATCAGCTTCCCGAGCGGCACCGAGAACGCGCACAGGTGGCTCTACGAGATGGGCAACCGCCTGAAGGAGCGCATGCCCGATCGCAAGACGCGCACCGACTTCCTCAAAACCCTGCACTATGAGGCGACGCGCAACGGCCTCGATCCGCAGATGGTGCTGGGGCTGATCCAGGTCGAATCGGGGTTCCGCAAATACGCGGTATCGAGCGCCGGGGCGCGCGGCTACATGCAGGTGATGCCGTTCTGGGTCCGGGTCATCGGCTTGCCACACCAGAACCTTTTCAACCTGCGCACCAACCTGCGCTACGGCTGCGTGATCCTGCGCCACTACGTCAATATCGAGAACGGCGACTATTTCCGCGCGCTGGGCCGCTAAAACGGCAGCCTGGGGCGACCCGAGTATCCCGACGCGGTGCACGCCGCCTGGCGCGGACGCTGGAACTACGACGGCGCGACGAGCTGACGGCAGGCCGCGTGCGCCTTTTTCCCTTCCCCGCCCTGCGCTTCTGGCCGCAGCTCGCGACCTGGTTCCACGGCAGCGCGCCGCCCGCGCGCGGCGAAACCGTCATCGCGCACCGGCGCGTGTACATCGTGCCGAGCCGCCTCGGCCTGTATTTCGGCGGCGCGCTCGCGATCCTGCTGGTGGGCTCGATCAATTACGTGCTCTCGCTCGGCTTCGCGCTCACCTTCCTCCTCGCGGGCATGGGCCTCGCGGCCATGGTGCAGACCACGCGCAACCTGGCGCGCCTGTCGGTGCGCACCGGCCGCGCCGATCCGGTGTTCGCCGGCGACACGGCGCGCTTCCGGCTCACGCTGGCGAATCCGGGCAGCCATGACCGGCCCGAAATCCTGCTGCGCCACCTGGGCTCGGGCGCGCAGCAGAACATCGACATCGCGCCAACCGACACGGTCGAAGCGGCGCTCGCCGTGCCTGCGCCGCGGCGCGGCTGGCTGCCGCTCGGGCGCGTGATGCTCGAAACGCGCTTTCCGGTGGGCCTGTTTCGCGCCTGGAGCTATGTCGAACCCGGTTGCCGGTGCCTGGTCTATCCACGGCCCGAGCCAAGCCCGCTGCCGCCACTGGCACCCAGCGACCGCGCGGGCGGGGCGCGCGCCCACGCGCAGGGCAGCGACGACTTTTCCGGCCTGCGCGGCTACCAGCCTTCCGATTCGCCGCGCCACGTTGCCTGGAAATCAGTGGCACGCAGCGACACCCTGCACCCGCGCAGCGACGCCATGCTGACCAAGCAGTTCGCCGGCGATGCCGTCGCCGAGCTGTGGCTGGACCTCGGCGACCTGCCGGCTGCGCTCGGCCTGGAGCTGTGCCTGTCGCGTCTCACCGGCTGGGTTCTCGCCGCCGAGCGCGCCGGCGCGATCTACGGGCTGCGCCTGCCCGGTGTCAGGATCGAGCCCGGCCGCGGCGACGCGCAGCGCGCCGCCTGCCTCGAAGCGCTTGCCTTGTTCCAGTCCGCATGATCGCAGCCAAGCCTGTCCTGCCCGCGCAGCGGCCGCTGGGCTGGCAGGAATTCCTGTTGCTCCTCGCCGCTCTCCTGATCGTCGCCGCGCCGCATACGCTGAACGCGCCCTGGTGGCTGATCGCGCTCACCCTCGTGCTTTACGCCTGGCGCGCTGCGGGTGTGTGGAACCCCAGCCTGCTGCCCTCGCGCTGGATGCTGGTCGTCATCGTGGCGCTCGCCACGGCCGGCATCTGGCTCGAATTCCGCGCCATCTTCGGCCGCCAGCCCGGGGTAATGCTGCTCCTGCTGTTCTCGGGGCTCAAGCTGCTGGAGTCGCGCGGCCAGCGCGATGCCGCGGCGGTGGTGTTCCTCACGTGGTTCATCGCCATCACCAACTTCCTCTACACGCAGTCGATTCCCACCGCGCTCGGCATGTGCGCCGCGGTCGCGACCAGCATCGCTGCGCTGGTGACCTGCGCCGCGCCGCGCCGCGCGCTGCGTGCCAACCTGCGCACCGCCGGATTGCTGCTCGCGCAGGCGATACCGGCGGCCCTTGTGCTGTTCCTGCTCTTCCCGCGCATCCAGGGCCCGCTGTGGGGACTGCCGCAGGACTCTTTCGCGGGCGTAACCGGGCTCTCAGACACCATGTCGCCGGGCAGCCTGTCGCAGCTTTCGCTCTCCGACGCCATCGCCTTCCGGGTCGAATTCGCGGGGCAGACGCCGCGGCGGCGTGCGATGTACTGGCGCGGACCGGTGTTGACGGACTTCGACGGCCGCACCTGGCGTGTCGGCTACCCGGGTTTCGCGGTGCTGGCACCGCCTACCACCGGCACGCGCGTCGAGTACAGCGTGCTGCTCGAGCCGCACAGCCGCAATTGGCTGTTCACGCTGGAGCGCGCGGCGAGCCTGCCCGATAACTCGCACCACCTCGAAGACGGCCAGATCATCAGCCTGCTCCCGGTGCGCACCCGGATGCGCTACCGGGTCGCCTCGATGGTCGAGGCCGAGGCGCGGCCCGGCGAATTGCACCGCGTGCTGGAGCGCGCGCGCCGGTTGCCGCCGGGCTTCAACCCGCGCGCGCGGGAACTCGCCCAAGGCTGGCGCGCCGGCGCGACGAACGACACCGAGGTACTCGAGCGCGCGATCGATCATTTCCGGCGCGAGCGCCTCCAGTACACGCTGGAACCGCCACTGCTCGGGCGCGATGCGGTGGACGAATTCCTCTATGTCACGAAGCAGGGCCTCTGCGAGCATTTCTCTTCAGCCTTCGTCTTCCTGATGCGCGCCGCCGGCATGCCGGCGCGCGTGGTAACGGGCTACCAGGGCGGTGACACCAATCCGGTCGACGGCACCTACACCGTGCGCCAGTCCGACGCGCACGCCTGGACCGAGGTGTACCTCGAGGCCATTGGCTGGGTCCGGGTCGATCCGACCGCGCTCGCGGTGCCGGGCCGGGTGGATGCCGGGCTTGCGCGCTCGGTCGCCGCCGGCGACACGCTGCCGCTGCTCATGCGGCCGGAGCTGGAGTGGCTGCGCACGCTGCGCTACAACTGGGAAGCCATGGCGCACCAGTGGAACCTGCGGGTGCTGGGCTACAACCCGGAGCGCCAGCGCGAGCTGCTCGCCTTCTTCGGCATGAAGGACGCCGACTGGCGCGACCTCGCCTCGACGCTGGTCGCGTTCCTCGGCGTATTCGTGCTTGGCCTCTTCGCCTGGATGCTGCGCCACATGGTGCGGCCCGATCCCGTGCAGCTCGCCTGGAACGAATTCTACGCCAAGCTAGGCGCGAAGGGCGTGGCGCGCTCGCCGCAGGAAGGGCCGCGCGACTATTCCGAGCGCGCCGCGCGCAACCTGCCGTCGGCCGAGGAGACGATCCGGCACATCGCCGCGCTCTACGTCGCGCTGCGCTACGGCCCCGAGCAGACTCCCGCCGGCGTGGTGGAGCTGCGCCGCATGGTGAGGGAGCTGGAATTCGGATGAAGCGCATCTGCGTGCTTGCCTGCCTTTTTGTCTCGCTGGCGGTCCAGGCCGGGCCGCCGGCCGCATCTCATCCATCGAAGCCCTATGGCAAGCGCGAGGACGTGCACGCGTTCGTGCGCAACATGGTCGAGCAGCACGGCTTCGCCGAGCTCGAGCTGCTGTTCCTCTTCTCGCGCGCGAAGCGCGAAGCCGCGATTCTCACCGCCATCACGCCGGCCAAGGACCCGCGCGCGCGCTCCTGGGCCGCCTACCGCGCGCGCTTCGTCACCGCGGCGCGCATCGCCGAGGGCGCCGAATTCTGGCGCCGCCACGCCGCGGCGCTCGAGCGCGCGGCGAAGGAACACGGCGTGCCCGAGGAAATCATCGTCGCCATCATCGGCGTGGAAACGGTCTACGGCCGCCAGATGGGCACCTGGCGCGTGATCGACGCGCTCTCGACGCTGGCCTTCGACTACCCGCCGCGCGCGGAATTCTTCCGCTCGGAACTGGAGCAGTACCTGCTCTTCGCGCGCGACAACGGGCTCGACGTCTTCAGCGTGCGCGGATCCTACGCCGGCGCGATCGGCATCCCGCAGTTCATGCCGGGCAGCTACCGGCGCTTCGCGGTCGACTACGACGGCGACGGCGCCATCGACCTGCGCGCGAGCCCGAGCGACGCCATCGGCAGCGTCGCCAACTTCCTCCTCAAGCACGGCTGGCAGCGCGGCGAGCGCGTGCACCTGCCGGCGCGCGTGGCCGGCGGCAGCACGAGCGAAGCGCACCGGGCGCTGGTCGATGCCGGCATCGAGCCTAAAACCGCGCTCGCGGAAATGAAGCGCTACGGCGTCGAGACGCGCACCGACCTCGCGCTGGAAACGCCGGTAGCGCTGATCGAACTGGCAAGCCCGGGCGCGATGACCGAATACCGCCTCGGCCTGCGCAATTTCTACGTCCTCACGCGCTACAACCGCAGCGTGCTGTACGCCTCCGCGGTCTTCGACCTGGCGCAGGAAATCAAAAGCAAGCGGTAGATAAAAACAGGGACAGGGTCCCTGATTTTCAGGAGGGCGGGAGGTAGCGGGCCGGGTCGACCGGCTTGCCGGATTTGCGGATCTCGAAATGCAGCTTGGGCGTGTCCGCATCGGTGTCGCCCAGCTCGGCGATGCGCTGGCCGCGCGCCACGTTCTGGCCTTCCTTTACCAGGATCTCGCGGTTGTGCGCGTAGACGCTGTTGAAATTGTTGTCGTGCTTGATCACGATCAGCTTGCCGTAGCCGCGGATCCCGGTGCCGGTGTACATGACGCGGCCGCTCGCCGCGGCAAGCACCGGATCGCCCGGCTTGCCAGCGATGTCGAGGCCCTTGTTGTTCGGTTCCGCGAACGCCTGCAGCACGCGGCCGCGCGCCGGCCAGGCAAATTCGATCGCATCCGGATCGCGTTCCACGAGCGGCCTGGCGGGTTCCGGTTTGGGTTCGGGCTTTGCTTCCGGTTTCGCCTCAACTCGGGTCTCGGATCTCGAAAGCGCAGCGAGGTTCTGCTCCGAGTACGGCAGGCGCAAGGCCCTGGGCGATGTCTTCATGGCGCCATCGGCCGCCTGCGGGGCGGGCGCAGCTGATGAGTCGAGCGGCCGCGCCTCAATCGCCTGCGGCGCGCGCGCGGTGCCGACCTGCGCGGCAGGAGCTGGGCGTTCCTCCGGCGCGGCAAGGCGCAGTTCCTGGCCGACGCGGATCTTGGCGGGATCGTCGATCTGGTTGGCCTGCGCGAGCTCACGGTAATCCGCGCCGTGCTCCAGCGCGATCGAGTAGAGCGTGTCGCCGCGCTTGACGATATAGCTGCGCGACGCAGCGCGCGCGGGCGCGGCGCCGGCCGGCGGCACGGGCTGCAGCACCGGCAGCCTGGGCTGGGCGCCGGGCGCGGGCCGGCGGTCGTCCACCGGCGCCGACGTGCGCGAGGCGCAGCCCTGCGCGAGGAGGACAACGCCGCAAACGGCCATCACTACGATCGGTCTCATCATGCCTTTCCCGCGCGCAGCGGAACGAAGCGCACCGGATCCAGCGCGGTCTCGGTATAGCCGCGCGCACCACGCTCGACCAGGACCAGCCGCTGCGCGTCCGCCGCGCCCTCGCGCAACGGCAGGATCATTCTGCCACCGCGCGCGAGTTGCCGTAAGAGGGCCTGCGGCAGTTCCGGCGCCGCCGCGGCGACGATGATGGAATCGAAAGGCGCGGTTTTTTCCAGCCCCGCCGCGCCGTCCCCGTAGGCGAGGCGCAGGTTCTTCAGGCGCATGTCGCGCAAATTGGCGCGCGCGCGCTCCAGCAGCTCGCGGATGCGCTCGATGGAGAACACTTCGAGCGCAAGCTGCGCCAGCACCGCCGCCTGGTAACCGCAGCCGGTGCCGACTTCCAGCACTTTTCCCAGATTTCTTTTTTCAAGCAGCAATTCAATCATCCGGGCGACCACATAGGGCTGCGAGATGGTCTGGCCGAAACCGATCGGCAGTGCGCTGTCTTCGTAGGCGCGGCTGGCGAGCGCCTCCTCGACGAAGAGGTGCCGCGGCACGGCGGCCATCGCCTCGAGCACGCGCGTATCGGCGATGCCCTGCTCGCGCAGCCGCTCGATCATGCGCGCGCGCGTGCGCTGCGAGGTCATGCCGATGCCGGCGAGGTTGCGCCCCGGGCGCACCGCGCTC